>JBKQKS010000366.1:0-2752 GCA_052147395.1 Roseiarcus sp. | reverse complement strand
GCTCCCGCTTCGTGGCGAGGGGAAACAGTAGCCGAGGGCCCTCATCCTGAGCTTGTCGAAGGACGACCTCGGTCGGCTTGTCGAGCGCCTCATCGTGCACAATTGTCTCGAGCGGAGGCAGCGAGGTCGACGACCTCGCCTACAAGCGCGCCCGGGAAATTGCCCGGGTCACCGCAATTTGCTCTAGCTTATTGATGTCGCGCGCGTTTTGCAATAAACTGGCGTCCACATTTTCAACAGCGCGCTCCAGCCGACCCTGCCAGGACAGTCTTGTTTTCGCTGACCCGATCTATATTGGGCGCGACGTCCAGATTTGCCCTATCCGGCCGGAATGCATTTGCGAAAGCAAACGCGAGCGCCGGCGTCACGCCACCGGCGCCTTGACGACGGCCATCGAGGGGGCGGGCGGGGCGAGCTTCTTCACGGCGGGCGAGGCGGCGATCTCGCCGCGGTTGGCGAAGGCTTCGTGGTTCTGCTCGATGCGGTCGAGGTCGTAGCAATAGTTGACCATCAGCCCCAGCGATTGCCGCACGCCGGTCTCCGAGAGATCGCCGAACGGGTTCAGCCGCTCGAGCCGCGCGCCATTGCCGAGATGGAAGCGCGCAACGGGATCGAGCGGCCGCCCCGACGACGACTTGGCGTGCAGGAAATAATGCGCCGCGAGCGGCTGCAGGGCGCGCGCGACCGCCTCCCGCGCCCCCGCCTTCTCGATCCAGCCGGCGCGGTCGGTCAGCGCCAGCGCGCGGCGAACCTCGGGGCCGAGCAGCGGCGAGGCCTCGTTGGCGCGTTCGCGCTGCAGCCAGCCGGCGAAGCCGGGGACCGGCGACAGGGTGACGAAGGTTTGCAGCCGCGGCCATTCGCGCTTCAGGTCCTCGACGACCTGTTTGATGAGGAAATTGCCGAAGCTGACGCCCTGGAGCCCGCGCTGCGCGTTGGAGATCGAATAGAACACCGCGGTCGTCGCCTGCGACGCCGCAATCGGCGTGCGGTCGCGGGCGAGCAGCGGCCGGATCGCATCGGGGATCGCCGCCGTCAGCGCCACCTCGACGAAGATCAGCGGCTCGTCGATGAGCGCGGGATGGAAGAACGCGTAGAGCCGGCGGTCGGGCGGCTCGAGCCGGCGACGCAGATCTTCCCAGTCGACGATTCTGTGCACCGCCTCGTAGGCGATGATCTTTTCCAGGATGTTGGCCGGCGTCGTCCAGTCGATGCGCCTGAGCACGAGAAAGCCGCGGTTGAACCACGAAGCGAACAGATGGCGGAAGTCGCGGTCGAACGCTTCGAGCTGCGGCTCGTCGCGCAACGCATCGGCGAGGTCCTCGCGCATCTTGACGAGCGTCAACGTGCCGCCCGGCGCATGGTTGAGGCGGCGGATCAGCTCCTGGCGCGGCGGCTCGGCGCGCTCGAACAGCCGCGCCGCCGCCGCCGGATCGGAATTGTCGAGGAAGGCGCGCGCCGCAGCGCTCAGCGCTTCGACATCGGCGACGAAACCGTTGGAAACGCCGGTGAGGAAGGCGCGCTTGTCGGCGACCCCCAGGGCGCTATAGGCGTCGAGGATCGCGCGCGCGGTCGCCGCGCCGGAGGCTTCGCCGCGGTCCCGGATCAGCCGCAGGCAAAGGTCGAGGAGCGCGGCGACGCCGATCGGCTCGCCGCGCCGTCCCCGCGCCCAGGCGCGGCCCCGCTCGGCGACGCTCTGCAGCAAGCCCGAGAGATAGGCGAGATTGGTCGACGCCTCGGCCATGGGAGCCCCCCAGAGATTGTCGACGCCAGCATAGCAGGAAAGGCGCCAACATTGCGAGGCCGGCGCGCGCCGTTACGGTCCCGACGCCGTCCAATAGCGGGGCAACTCCCGTTCGAATTCGGGAAAATACCGGGAGATCACGCCGATTTCGAACCGCGCGAGGATCGACTCTTTCGGCTCGCGGTCGAGAAGAAAGCGGAACGCCGCCTCGATGACGCGCGCGGGCTCTACGCCAGGGCCGAGCCGGGCGAGATCGGCGGCGCTCGCCGTGACCCGATGGCGCGTCTCGCCCGCGCCTTCTCTCACTATCACTTCGTAGGCGCCGCCCGCTGCGGCGACTTCTATCGTAGCCTTCACGCTGGACCTCCCGGCGCCCCGCTGGTATGAGCCGCCCGCAATTCCACCAAGTCGAAGAAGGCGGACATGGCCCTCGAACGCACTTTTTCCATTCTGAAGCCCGACGTCACCCGCCGCAACCTCACCGGCGCCGTCAACGCGCGCATCGAAGCGGCGGGCCTGCGCATCGTCGCCCAGAAGCGCGTGCACATGACGCGCGGCCAAGCCGAGACCTTTTATGGCGTGCACCGCGAACGCCCGTTCTTCGGCGAACTCGTCGAGATGATGACCGCGGCGCCGGTCGTCGTGCAGGTGCTCGAGGGCGAGGATGCGATTGCCCGCTATCGCGAGGTGATGGGCGCGACCAACCCGGCCAAGGCCGCCGAGGGCACCATCCGCAAGGACTTCGCGCTGTCGATGGGCGAGAATTCCGTCCACGGCTCCGACGCGCCGGCGACCGCCGCGGCCGAGATCGCGCAGTTCTTCTCCGGCAACGAGATCGTCGGCTGAGGCCGACGAACATGTCCCGTGAGCGGAGCGCCATTTTGGCGATGCGGCGCGGCGCGCGAGCGCCTATAAGCGCGCCATGAACGACGCTCATGCGCAGCAGACGCTGAAGCGAGGCTGGACCACTGGCGCCTGCGCCACGGCGGCGGCGCGCGCCGCCTTCCACGC
>JBKQKS010000365.1:0-17120 GCA_052147395.1 Roseiarcus sp. | reverse complement strand
TGAGGCGCTTACGCGCCCACCGAGGTCGACGACCTCGGCTACAGAATGGCGCAGCCCGGGAATTTGCCCCAGTCACGAATTTGCAACGCCGGGGGCGCTCGAAGAGCCGCTGTGCGGCAGCGGCGATCTAGAGCGTCGCGCGCATCACGAATCCGGCCGCCGTCGGCTCGGCGTCGCCGACCTCGGCGATCTGGAGATGGCGGACGTGGGCGCCCAAGGGCCCGCGCCGGAGCTCGGCGAGCATTTTCTCCACGGCTGCGGGGGGCCCCGAGATCAGCGCTTCGACCGTTCCGTCCGTGCGATTGCGCACCCAGCCGGAAATCCCCAGCCGAAGGGCGGCGCGTCGCGCATAGGCGCGAAAACCGACGCCCTGAACGTAGCCTTCGACGCGGACTCGCCAGCTCAGGGTTGCGGGGGCGCTCATGGGGTAAGCTTGGCCGTCCGGCCCGACGGTTTCGGGGCGATCACGATCGCGCGAAGCTGGTTGTAGCGAAAAAGACGCCGGGCGCCAGCAGAATTTCGTCGGCTCGCAGGAAGTTTCCGATACCCTCGGCGTGCGGTTCGGATACCCGCCGAATGGCGGGCCGCGCGAAACGCGCGAGCGGAGGCATACGGCCATGGGCTACGACTTCGAACTCGGTTGCGATCTCCCGGCGCTGGCGGAGGCGGTCTACCGGGCCTGGCTGTCGAGTGACGAACACAGCGAGATGACGGGCGCCGAGGCTGAAGCGTCAGATGTCGTCGGCGCCCGATATACGGCCTGGGACGGCTACATCGAGGGCAGGAATCTGGAGCTCGTCCCGTTCCGCCGCATCGTGCAATCCTGGCGCACGAGCGAGTTCGCCGAGTCCGATCCCGACTCGACCGTCACCCTCGAACTGACGCCGATCGCATCGGGGACCCGCATTAAACTGTCGCATAATGGCGTCCCCGACGGGCAGACGTCATACGAAAAACACGGCTGGCGCGAATACTATTTCGAGCCGATGAAGGCCTATTTCGCGCGCCGCGCCGCGGCGCGCCAACCTCGGGGGCCATGATGAGAATTTGCCTGCAAATCTTGCTGCTCGGCGCCGCGCTCGCGGCTCCGCTGCCGGCGTTCGCCGATTGCTACGACGTCTACGGCTGCACGGACAAGAACTACTTCAACGTCCAGACACTGCTGGCGCCGGGGCCGACTTGCGAGTTCCTCTATGTGATGCGCAACGAGATCTATGCCGAGCATCACTACTGCTTCCAAACCCAGCGCGGCATCGCGGCCTTCGGCAACGCCGGCTGCGTCACCAGCGATGCCAACCTGCTCGGCCTCAACCGCTTCGAGCTCGCCAACGCGGCAACGATCCTGCGGGCGGAGCAAGCCAAGGGATGCCCGGAGTATTGACCCGCTGCCGCGTTTCGACGTCTTGTCAGAAATCTCGGCTTGCGAGCCGCGCGCGCCGGGCATGCGCGCGATGCCGCACGTCGACGAATTCCGCCCGATCCACAACCCGAACAGCATAAAGGCGCTGTGCGACGCGCTCGCCCGCAGCGGCCCGGCGCTGCGCGCCCCGCGGCAGTGGATGCGGGAAGCGGGGTGAGGGCGCTGCGTCTTGATAAGCTGAGCAAAGACCCGCAATATCGGTGTCGGAGGAGCCTATGCGACTGACCGGCCCCGAAGTCGAAGCCATTCGCGACTGCGCGAGGAAGCGCTTCGGCGATGGTTGCGTCGTGCGGCTGTTCGGCTCGCGCGTCGACGATGCCAAGCGTGGCGGCGACATCGACTTGCACATCGAAGCGCAGTCGGCGGAACTGGCGAAACTCGCCAACGAACTCGCGTTTCGAGAAGAACTGCGAGATCGGATCGGCGAACAGAAAATCGACGTGATTCTACGAGCGCCCGGATATTCCCCACGCGCGATAGACCTCATCGCGGTCAGAGACGGGGTTCCCTTGTCATGAGCGACCCTGGATCGACGCCCCGAGACGAAGGCGCCGTCGCGCCGGCTGACGAGTTGCTCCTGATGAAGGAACATCTGATACGGTTTCCGGGCGATCAACGCGCGCCACTCGCCGGCCTGCGGGATTATCCCCTTCTCCCCTTGCGGGAGAAGGTGGCCGAAGGCCGGATGAGGGGTTGGTCGTGTGATGAGCGCCTGCGGCGCCACCCCTCGTCCCGAACCCTTCCCCCGCTCCTTCGACAAGCTCAGGATGAGGGGGGCGAGAAGGGGGTTTCGCGCGTCGGCGGCGCGCGAATTGATCAACCGGAAACGGCATCATCCCGCTTTCTTCGTCGCAAATCTGGCTCGTCGCGCCATCATTTCATCGACGAACGCTTGGGGTTCGAACGAGGCGCCGCGACCCGCCGTGGCGTCCCCTTCGGATTCTGCGAGCGAAGCCATCATATCGGCGCTCGGCTTCCGACAAAATAGGGACCTCTTCCGTCGTCAAGACGGTAATGAACGTGGTCTGCGGCGGAGCGCCCTCTGCCCGAGACATCAAACAATCTTAGCGCGGGGAGGCGGGGTGTGCGACCTGCGCCCGAGCCTCAGCGAGAATCTGAGCCATAGTGTCGTCGGTGGGAATTGCGCAATCAGGATCAGCGAGCGCATCGCGATAGCGTTGCGCCTGCTCGTCGCGTGAAAGAGCACGCCACGCTTCGAGTTCCTGCTCGGTCGGGGGCAACGCGGAAGGCATGACGTGGAGGCGGGCGTCGTCGAGTTTGGTCATGACTCGAGAATACCACACGGGTCGGGGCGCGACGAGCGCCTCGCCGTCGTGGGATGGCCGTAGGCCGGCATCGCCTCAGCCACGGGTCGGAAACAAGCTGATCGATCATGACCTTATTGCGGAGGGGCTAGTGGTCGAAATCCGACGCTGGGTTGGCGCGCCGAAAAGATCAGGATTCGATCCCGCACGGAGCTTCGCGACGAGGATTGAAAATCGAGAAATCCGCGCGCTATGGATATCGCTGGGCCATAAGGTCAAAGGGCGCATTGTGACCTCGACCGGCGGCAACGGCGGCGGGTGGGCAAGTTCCATGTTGGAGCTCATGCGACAATCAGTTACGGCAGGCGTGCATTGTCCGTTTTAATAATGTAGAATTAGACGAGTTCAGAGAGGAGTTGCCTTCATGAACGACAAAGAAAAACAGGCGCTCGAAGCGTTCTCGCACGGCGAGATGACGGCCATCGAGTTGCGCCGCCGCCTTGGTGGCGCGACCTACGGCGAGGTTTTAGGTTTATTGAGTGAGCACGATTTACCGCTCCCCCGCGCGCCCGTGGCGGGCCGTGAAGAGCAAATCAGCCGCGCCCGCGCGTGGATGTTCCCGAAACATGTCCCGTGATCTCAAACTCTTTGTCGTCGATACGGGCCCGCTGATTACCTTGGCGGTGGCGCAGTCGCTCGATTATCTGCTGTACGTCAAAGCCGATGTGGTGATTCCGGACGCGGTGTTGCACGAGGCCACCCGCGACGCCAACCGGCTTGGCGCACAGGACATCATTGATTGGGTCAAGGCGCATCGCACCCATGTCGAGATTGCGGCGACCAAGGCCTATGAGATTTTTGACGCCGCACGCACGACCATCCCCAATCTTCGCGAACCGGATTTAGGTGAACGCGCCGCCGTCGAGGTGATCGAGGAACCCGACCGCTTGCAGGGTGACGAGCGCGGCTTGCTGTTGTGCGAAGAAACAGCGGTTCTCAAGCGCGTCGTAGTGCGCGACCGCGAACGGATTGTTGAACTCAGCACTCTTGACTTTCTGCGAATTCTCGAAGCCGAACAACGCATTCAATCCGCCGAACAAGTCTTCGAACTTGCTGCGTATACGCGTATACGGTGACACTTACCTCATTCCCCAATTGTCTCACTCCGGCGCCGCCATAGCGCAGAAAGAGCATAAATAGGGGAATTAAGCAAGTGTCACCGTATACCGACTTTTCGAGCGCGATGCGCGCGTTGTCGATGGCGAGGCCACGCAGGATCGCTGCGAGCCCATCGGGGTCGCGGCTGTAGACCTTGCTGAGGCCGGTGAATTGATGCTTCTTGATCTTGACGGCGGACATTGGAACACCCCTTTCCGGTGTGCCAGCCTTGCTGGCTCCAAGCCTCCCGAAAGGGACGTGGGCCGAAGCCCACGCCAGTCTAGGGAGGAAACGCCCAAGGAGGGCATGTGAGCGTTGCAGCCACGCTCTGCATGCACTTAATTGCATGCGCGGCGAAAAGGTCAAGCGAGACTTTGGGGCTTGGTACGCCTTCTGGACCTTCGCTTTTCCGGCGAAGCGAATCGGAGATTTGGCACATGGTCTACCGGTAGTTATAAGTGACCGGAACCGAACCGAGGCGGAACTCTTCGGTTGCGCGCCTCCCGTTTTCTTGCCACACAAGCGCCGTCGCTAATTCCATTGCTGGTGTTCCGCTGAGACGCGGACAACATCGTTTGGGCCCGTTGCAACGCGGAAGTGGTCATGGCACCTGAGAGTTTGGCCCGCCAGCACCGGCACTGGTCGCGAAATGCATTTCTGGTTGCTATGACAGCCCATCACGTGGCCGTTTTGCAGCTTCGTGGTTATCAGGCCGGGATGTGGTCCTAAATGAATCAACAGTTCGACGCCGTCGTAATTGGAGCAGGCCCCGCGGGGTCGGCTGCCGCGTTTACATTGGCATCCAACGGTCTAACGACTTGTCTAATTGACAAGAGTGATTTTCCTAGGGACAAATTGTGTGGCGGCTTGGTTACACAGAGAAGCAAGAGGGTATTCGAGACAGTCTTTCAACGTCACTGGGATCGAACGTTATTTACTGAGTCGAAGAATATAGAATTTTACTCTGGCGACCAATTTCTTGCTGCGGCACCGGACTGGATTGAGAATCCAGATTACGCGCGCTTGTACTTCACGATGCGACGTGACTTTGATTCATATCTTGTTGACTTAGTTCGGCACTCCGGTGCAGACTTGAAGCTGGGAGTTGATGTCAAAGAAATCAATATATCTCGGAAGTATATTTTACTTTCGAATGACGAGCAATTATCGTTCCGTTACCTTGTTGGCGCTGATGGCGTTAACAGCCAAGTTGCAAAGACACTCTTCGGATATTCGTTCAATCCTAGGACAATAGGGTTTGGCTTGGAGGTAGAAGTGCCACGAGAGCACCTACCAGATCATGGCGACCTCGTCGAGATTGATTTCAACAGCGCCAACTGGGGGTATGGCTGGGCATTTCCAAAGCAAAAATCTATAACAATCGGAGTGGGGGGTATTCACCGCTTGAATGGCGACCTCAAAGCTAGGTTGGACCACTATCTATCTAGAAAGAGATTATCGATCTCAAATTACCGTGTTAAGGGCCAATATATACCGTTCGGTGACTGCCGAATGATTCCAGGCGATGGGAACGTCCTGCTCTGCGGGGATGCCGCCGGAGTCGTCGATCCTATCACTGGGGAAGGCATCGCATACGCAATGCATAGCGGATTTTTCGCGGGAAATGCGATCTCCGGGCACCTTAAGGTGCCGAAAGGTAGCTCAGCAATCGATCTCTACGTCGGCGAATATGAAAGAATTACTAGTTCGATCAAGCAGGCCAACCGGTGGCGCTATTTGATCTTTCCACGGGCAATCCAATCGCAATTTGCTTGGGCGTTTTCGGATGCAGGAACCCTGCAAAGAGGATATTTGAGTATATTGTCGGGGGACCTCGAATATTCCGCACTATATGGATTGCTGTTGAAGCAGGGTGGTAAGGCGGCGCGAAAATTACTACGTCGATTCCGATCAAACTTCGTACGATCTGTATGACTTCGTTGGCTCTCGGCAGGAGTTTGTATCTTGGGTACGATTCTTGGAATTCTGCTGTGGATCATTGGGCGACCGTTAAGAGGTCGCAGCTATCTTACGTCGATAGGTAATCAAATCGATATATTTCCGCTCAAGAAACGATGGCGTTGGCTTGGTGCGGTTATTTTCACGTTGGTAGTTCTGGTTGTTGGAGTACCGCTAGTAATTCTCAGGGCACCTCGGACCACGGACCCCGTAGTTAATTTTGCCGCGCTGGGAATCGCCGCAAGCTGGTCCTTTGTCGGCCCTGCTTTGATTTGGTATTACGAACGTTACGTGTTACCGAGTTTTAATCTCCACTGCAGACAGCTGTTTAGCTCAAATGAGGACTATCGCGTTATTCGTAAGATGGTATATACAAACGTTTACGATGACGCAAGTCACGTAATCGTAAAGTATGTTTGGATTATATTGGTTGTCAGTGCTTTTTTTTGGTGTCATTTTAATGGTTATTTTCTAAAATTTGGCCTGCGCGGGATCTTTGATCCATTTTGGTGGCTCATATTGATTGGAACGTTGCGGTTCTCGGCGGCTACTGCCATTGGGTTTTGTTATGCACTTAAGTCTATAGTTCTAGCGAGAATTGTTGCTAGATCACGAATCAGGCGAGATTTATATACGAGCGATGGGATGTTCGGCCTATCTTTTATTGGTGATTTGGCGATTAAGACAAATTTGTTTTTCCTGTCTGGGGTACTGTTTTTTCCTTTAATTGTCGTGACAGCGCGACGTCAAGGCGACAGCGATTATTTTCCGATCGCGGCCCTCGTTGGTACTTACATAGTGTTCCTGGCGACGATATTCGTAATGCAAGTGTATTCTGTGCACGAGAGATTAAAGAGCGAAAAGGATAGATTTTTGACATTGTACGCTAAACTGATGAGTGAAGCAGGGCAATCCGTTGCAGAGCAGTGGTCAGAAGCTGACGTCGCTAAATTTGGGCACTATCGAACTGTTATGTCGGATATTCAGACAATCACAACTTGGCCGTTGCGAATTGAGTCCAGGGTACGATTAGGTGGACGCTCCATTGTTGTTCCTGTAATCGTGGCCATACTCTCCGCTTGGCTTGCGAGCGCTCACAAGTAGGACATCGAATCTCGGCGCACTGCAACTGTGACTAAATGACGTGCGAAACGCTCGCACCTAATAACGCAACTAAACGCTTATAACATTGATGATATAGGCATAAACTACTGTAGCGGCGCTCTTATTTGTTCATCCTCATAACGAATCCGCGGCGCGGAAGGTCCGCAATCCGCCATTTGTGAGATCCTTCTTCGACGGCAGAGTTGGATTTCGATCTCAGCGAAAAGTTACGCTTCCGGGTTCGGATCGCGCGGGTCGAGGTGGCTGTAGCGGTATTGGACCTGCGCCTGACAGACGCCCATGATCGAGCGGTCGGCATAGGTCGTCAGGTCGATCTCGGAGCCGATTGTCTTCGTGTCGATCGCGATGCCGCCCCACGTGCGGTCGGCGGTGATCGCGCGCTTGACGACCGTGAGCGTCTGCTCCGCAAGGATGCCCGGCGCTACGTCGTCGCGGTTCGCGGTCACCCGGAACTCGACGTTCACCGTCAGGAAGCACATGATGTAGGGCATGGAGAAGGTTTCCTTCTCCGGGCCGGCGACGACGCCCAGGCTGTACTTCTTGCGCTGGTCGTAATCGGCGAGCGGGCCTAGCGCGACCGTGCTCCAGGTGATGCCGTAGGGATCGTTCGTGGGCTGGTCCGCTTGCATGCCCTGGAACATGGCGACGATCGCGTTCAGGATGGTCAGCCGGACGCTGGTGAGGTTCGCGGTCATCTCACTTCTCCATGACTGAGCGGACGATCGTGTCCATGGCGCGGTCCACGAAATAGGGCAGCCCGGCGTCCAACGAGGTCCGCATGTTCAGGCGCGGCGGAATGGTCACCTGGGTCTTGAGCACGTAGAGCGGCAGGATGGTCGCCCCGCGCTTCTGGAAGATCACGAGGTTCCCGGCCTTGGTCTTGGCGATGAACGTGTTCGGCCAGTCCCTGGCGCTCTTCATGATCGGCGTGCCGTTGGCGTTGAGCGCCGCCTTGAGCGGGATCGTCAGGAACTTGACGTTCTTCGCCCGGATCGTGCCGCCGGTCTCCTGGATTTTCGCATAGGGAACGCCGGGCGCACCGATCGAGCCTTGGATGTCCTCGAAGGTCGTGCCCTTGACCTGGACGCTGCCTGCGATCGCCCCGACGAGCGCGCCGCTGCGCTTGGACAGCGAGGTCGCCGAGGTGCCGCCCGGCCATGCGTTGCTGTTGCGGGTGACGATCGCATCGACGACCTGGCCGAGGAAGGACCTGAGCTCGTTGCTCAACACCTTGGCCGAACCGTCCCAATCCTTATTGACGATCTCGGAGAACGCCTTCAGGCCGGTCGAGGCGTCGTCGAACCGCTGGTTCCGAAATTCAAAGGTGACCTCGAAGGCGTTCGCCATCGCTGCCTCAAAGCGGCAGGATGGATAGCGGGGCGTAGCGGAGCTTGCGGTTGATCAGCGAGCCGTAGCGGATGCCGAGCACCGTCTTGTCGAGCTTGATCTGCGCCTCGGAGAGCGCCGGGCTGTCGGCGAGGCTGAGGAGCGCGGCGGTCTTGGCCGCCTGCTGGAGCCAGTCGGGAACGGTGGTGAGCAGGTAGCTCTGCGCGTTCGTGCCGTCCGCCGGGAAGCCGGCGACATAGGTGATCTGGACGAACTGCCGGCGATAGGGCGTCACGTAATCCTTGACGATGCCCTTGTCGGGATGGAGCTGGGCCGTCGCCATGACGTCCACGTAATTCGTGGGGTCGGAGAGGCCGGCGACCGTGCCGGCGTAGACCACCGAGGTCAGGCTCTGCACCAGACCCCGACGCAGGCGGAACTCGGTCTCGCAGACCGGGCCGTCGCGGTAGGGAGGCTCGCTCACGAAGAACGTGTCCGTGAACGCGCCCTGCTCGAACTCGGAGTTCAGGACGGATGCGAGCTGCGCCTCGGCTGCATCCAGAGCGAGCGTGGCCGACGCAGTGATGTCCGTCATGGCGTCAAAGCCGAGATCGTTCAGGATGTCGGAGACCGAGGCGAGCAGCATTAGACCGTCACTCCTTCTTCGTCGGCGTTGGCCGCCTTCTTGAGCTTGATGCCGCCCGAGCCGCGCGTCGCGGCGTGCTGGGCGATCTCGGCGGTGTTCACCGCGAGCGGTTTGCCCTCGTCCTCGTGGACCACCTTCGGGGCGGCCTTGAGGGCGGCGTCGCGCTCTTCCTTCGTGATCGGGTAGCCGAGGATTTTGCTCAGCGCGGTGACGGCGGGCTTGCCCTGGCGGTCGAAGCTGTCGTCATCGTCGATGTCGAGCCGGTCCTGCGCTTCGAGGATGGCGGCGTAGAGCGCGCGGCCCGAGGGGCGCGTCTGCATCTCGCGGTATTCGACCGCCTCGCGCGTATCGAGGCCGGTGACCTTGAAGCGGGGGTTGTCCTTCAGCTGAAGGGCGAGTTCGATCTCGATTTCTTCGGGCTCGCCCTTGACGAACACGTGGCCGCCGACGTTCATACGGTTGGGACCAATCAACTCTGCTGTGGGCGTTAGACACTCCGTTGTCGCCCTAGAAAAGGGACGGGAGTATACGGTGACACTTACTTCTTTCCCAATTGTCTCACTCCGGCGCCGCCATCACGCAGAAAGAGCATAAATGAGGAATTAAGCAAGTGTCACCATATATTCCGAGTCTTCCAGGCGGAAAGAGCGAGGTCAACGACCTCGCCTACAAGGCCGCCCGGGAAATTGCCTCGGTTACAAAACGTACGCCTAACGTTTTGAAATCGCGGAATCCGTGGACAAAAATGACCGTCCGCCGGGTAATGGCGGCGACCTATCAAATCCCCGATCGAAACGGCCGCGATCCGCCCCCGGCGACGCCCGCGCCTGGGCGCCCCCCAGGTGCGCAGCCGGCTTCGGTGCGCTATATGTATCAGGACATAGAGCGGGCTCGGCGCCGTGCAGGAGGAAATGCACCCATGCTCACGCGAGACGACGAAACGCTCGCCGCCGCGGTTCGCTGGCGCGAGCAGGGGCGCGGCGTGGCGATCGCGACGGTCATCGAGACCTGGGGCTCGGCGCCGCGGCCGGTCGGCTCGCATCTCGTCATCGACGACAGCGGGCGGTTCCTCGGCTCGGTCAGCGGCGGCTGCGTCGAGGGCGCGGTGGTCGAGGAAGCGCTCGACGTGATCGGCTCGGGCGCTCCCAAACTGCTGGAATTCGGCATCGCCGACGAGACGGCTTGGCGCGTCGGCCTCTCCTGCGGCGGGCGGATCAAGGTTTATGTCGAACGGGTAGAGGCATGAAGCTCGAGCATTTGCGGGCGCTGACGGCGGCCAGGCGCGAACGCCGCGCCGCGGTGCTGGTGACGAGGTTTTCCGACGGCGCCGAGCGCTTGGTCGCGGCCGCGGACATTTTGACGGACCCGCTCGCCGACGCGCTGGAAGCCGCCTTGCGCGCCGGCCGCAGCCAGACTGTGACGCGCGACGGCGAAGACTATTTCCTCACCGTCGAAGCGCCGGCGCCGCGGCTCGTCATGATCGGCGCCGTGCACATTTCGCAAGTCCTGGCGCCGATGGCGAGCCTCGCCGGCTTCGAGGGCGTCGTCATCGATCCGCGCACGGCGTTCGCGAGCCGCGAGCGCTTCCCCGACATCGAGCTTATCGCCGAATGGCCGGACGAGGCGCTCGAAAAGCGTCCGCTCGACGCCTTCACCGCGGTCGCGCTGCTCACCCACGACCCCAAGATCGACGACCGCGCGCTGGCGCCGGCCTTGAAGGCCGACTGCTTCTACATCGGCGCGCTAGGCTCTCGTAAGACGCACGCCAAACGCCTCGAGCGCATGCGCGCGGAAAATTTTGGCGAAGAGGCGCTGGCGCGCATCCATGCGCCGATCGGCCTCGACATCGGCGCCGTGAGCCCGGCCCAGATCGCGGTTGCGATTCTCGGCGAGATCATCGCGGCCGAGCGCAAGAAGCCGCCCAGGGCGGAAAGGCTCACTCCGTGAAATTCGGTTCCGTTGCGCTCGACGAGGCGGGAGGCGCGATCGCCGCCCTTGCGATCCGCAACGACGGCGTCGCGCTGCCCGAGGGGCAGAAGATTTCCGCGGCCGATATCGGCGCCTTGCGCAGAGCGCGCGTCGCACGCGTGATCGCGGCGCGGCTGGAGCCCGGCGACATCGCCGAGGACATCGCAGCAATCCTGCTCGCCGCGGGGACGGCTTCGCGCTACCGCGCCGCCGGCGGCGCCGAGGCCTCCAAGCTGATCGCCGATTTCCACGGCGAGCCGGTTGTGCGCGCCGCGGCGAAGGCGGCGCTGGCGTCGCGAGCCGCGCCGCTCGTCGTGGTCACGGGATATGCGCGGGAAAAAATCGAGGCGGCGCTCGCCGGCCTCGACGCGGTGTTCGTCCACAATGCGGATTACGCGACCGGCCTCGCCTCGTCGTTGCGCGCCGGCCTCGCAGCCGTGCCGCGCGCCGCCGGTGCGCTTGTCCTGCTCGGCGACATGCCGCGCGTGCCGCCGTCGGCGCTCGATCTTCTCATTGCCGCTTTCGCCGAGCGTCGCGATGCGCTCGCGGTCATCCCGGTGTTTCGCGGCGAGCGCGGCAATCCGGTTCTGCTGTCGCGGGCGCTGATCCCCGAGATCGAAAGGCTCAGCGGCGACGAGGGCGCGCGGCGGCTGCTCCGCGCCGCCGATCCCCGCCGCATCCTCGAGGTCGCCTTCGACGACGCCGCGATCACGCTCGACGTCGACACCCCCGCCGATCTCCGACGTTGAGTTTCATAGCGAGTCCACTCGATCAGCGGGCGAAACCCCCGGGGCGGTCGACCCCGCCCCGGAGTCGGCGCTGCAAATGTAAAAGAACGCGCGCCGTTTCATGAGCGCGCGTTCCTTATCGTGTCGTTCGGTTCGCCGGGAGGGGGCGCCTCCGCGCTCAGCCCTTCGCCGCCTCCAGCACGTCCTCGAACGTGCGCAATCCGGTGCGCGGCGCGTTGACGAGCGCCGCCATGTTGCCCGGCGCGTGCTGGTTCTTCCACATTTTCGTGTGCGCGACAGGAATTTGTGCCCACGGGAAAACTTCCGACATGCACGGGTCGATGCGCCGCTCGATCACGAACTTGTTGGCGGCCGCGGCCTGCTTCAGGTGGGCGAAATGCGAGCCCTGGATGCGTTTCTGCCGCATCCACACGAAGCGCGCGTCGAACGTGATATTGAAGCCGGTGGCGCCGGCGCAGAACACCACCATGCCGCCGCGCTTGACGACGAAGCACGAGGTCGGAAACGTCTGTTCGCCCGGGTGTTCGAACACCAGGTCGACGTCCTTCTTGCCGGTGATGTCCCAGATCGCCTTGCCGAACTTGCGCGCCTCCGCCATGTAGGCGTTGAATTCGGGCGTGTCGACCTTCGGCAACTGGCCCCAGCAGGCGAAGTTCTTGCGGTTGATGACGCCCTTGGCGCCGAGACTCGCCACGAAGTCGCGCTTGGTCTCGTCCGAGATGACGCCAATCGCGTTGGCGCCCGCCGCGGCGCAGAGCTGCACGCCGAACACGCCGAGACCGCCGGAAGCGCCCCAGACCAGCACGTTGTCTCCGGGGCGCAGGCGGTGCGGCTCGTGGCCGAACAGCATGCGGTAGGCGGTCGCCAGCGTCAGCGTGTAGGAGGCGCTCTCCTCCCAGGTCAGGTGTTGCGGCCGTGGCATCAACTGCCGGTCCTGGACGCGGCAGAACTGGCCGAACGAGCCGTCCGGCGTCTCGTAGCCCCAGATGCGCTGCGAAGCCGAGAACATCGGGTCGCCGCCGTTGCATTCCTCGTCGTCGCCGTCGTCCTGATTGCAGTGGACGACGACCTCGTCGCCGACCTTCCAGCGTTTCACCTTCGAGCCGACGGCCCAAACGATGCCGGAAGCGTCGGAGCCGGCGACGTGATACGCATTCTTGTGCGCGTCGAGCGTCGAGACCGGCTCGCCGAGCGCCGCCCAGACGCCGTTGCAGTTGACGCCGGCCGCCATCACCAGCACCAGCACGTCGTGGCTGTCGAGCGGCCAAGTCGGCAGCACTTCGATCAGCATCGCCTGCTCTGGAGGGCCGTGGCGCTCCTTGCGGATGGTCCAGGCGTACATCTTGCCGGGAACATGGCCGAGGGGCGGGATTTCGCCGATCTCGTAGAGATCCTTGACCGCCGATCCCTTCGACGCTGAGGTGTTCATGGGGTTCCTCGAAGTTGACTCGCGGGCCGGCGACGTCGGAGACGCTACGGCGCCCGGCCCTGCGGGTTGTCTCGGGTTGCAGCGCAAAATGGACGGGGAAACAGGCAAAATCAATAGGCGAAGCCTCCGCCTTGCGGATAAGACTAGACGTCCGAGCCTGGCGCGAACGAATCGGCTATGTTGCCGCGCGGGAACGAGAGGTTCTAACCGCGGAGGCGCGCCATGGCGGCGATGAAGCCCCTGTTCGACTACATTTTCGCGCTCGAAGGCTTCGAGATGGTCGCCTTCTGGCTGGGCTTGGTCATCCTCTACCTGATCTTCGGCTTCGTCATCGACATGCTGATGCAGCGCATGGGTTTCGGGCCCTATATCAACGGGGCCCTGGCGATCGTGGGCGTGCTCGTCGGCCTCTACCTGCGCTACAACTATTTCTATGTGCCGCCGTGGGTGAATTGGGAGCCGATGCTGACGATGGGGCTGTGCGGCGGGTCGGCGGCGATCCTGCTGGTGGGTCTGTCGTTCGTGCTCCATCGCTACGGCTGAGCGCGTCAAACGAGGATCGACCGGGCCGCGAGCCTAGCCTCGCGCCGGTCTACCACTTCTCGAGCATAGCCCCACGGTCCGATTTCTGCTTTTGTGCCATGCACGAAGAAGACCGAGAGGCCCCTGCGTCTCGAGGGGGCAGACCGAGGCGGGAGTTCAGCCCATGCGCGACAAACCCTGGATCTTTCGCACCTATGCGGGCCACTCGAACGCGAGGGAGTCGAACAAGCTCTACCGCGCCAATCTCGCCAAGGGGCAGACCGGACTTTCCATCGCGTTCGATCTGCCGACACAGACCGGCTATGACAGCGACCATCCGCTCGCCAGGGGCGAGGTCGGCAAGGTCGGCGTCGCGATCTCCCACATCGGCGACATGCGGGCGCTGTTCGACGAGATCCCGATCGCGTCGATGAATACCTCGATGACGATCAACGCCACCGCCTGCTGGCTGATGGCGCTCTATGTCGCGGCGGCCGACGAACAGGGGGCGCCCCGCGCGGGCCTGCAAGGCACGACGCAGAACGACATCATCAAGGAATATCTTTCGCGCGGGTCCTACGTGTTCCCGCCGGGGCCGTCGCTCAGGCTCACCAAGGATTTGATCCTGTTCTGCGTGCGCGAGGCGCCGAAGTTCAACGCGATGAACGTCTGCTCCTATCACCTGCAGGAGGCGGGGGCGACGCCGGCGCAGGAGCTCTCGTTCGCGCTGGCGACCGCCATCGCCGTGCTCGACCGGGTGCGCGAGTCCGGCGAAGTCGACGAAAAGCGCTTTTCCGACGTCGTCGGGTCGATCTCGTTCTTCGTCAACGCCGGCATGCGCTTCGTCACCGAGCTCGCCAAGATGCGCGCCTTCGTGGAGCTGTGGGACGAGATCGCCGCGATACGTTACGGCGTGATCGACCCGGCGAAGCGCCGCTTCCGCTACGGCGTGCAGGTGAACTCGCTCGGCCTCACCGAGCAGCAGCCGGAGAACAACGCCTACCGAATCCTGATCGAGATGCTGTCGGTGGTGTTGTCGAAGAGGGCGCGCGCCCGCGCCGTGCAATTGCCGGCCTGGAACGAAGCGCTGGGTTTGCCAAGGCCGTTCGACCAGCAATGGTCCCTGAGATTGCAGCAGATCATGGCCTATGAGACCGACCTGCTCGAATTCGGCGATCTGTTCGACGGCAGCATCGCAGTCGACCGCAAGGTGAAAGAGCTCAAAGAGGCGGCGCTCTCCGAACTGGCGGCCATCGATGCGATGGGCGGCGCAATCCCCGCGATCGAGCAGGGGTACATGAAGCGCCAGCTCGTCGAGGCGAATACGCGCCGGCTGGAGCAAATAGAGCGCGGCGAGCAGATCGTCGTGGGCGTCAACAAGTTCACCACCACCGACCCGTCTCCGCTCACGGCGGGCGACAATCTGATCATGAAGCCCGCGCCGGAGGTGGAGGCCGAGCAGGTCGAGCGGCTGAAGGCGTGGCGCGCTAGCCGCGATTCCGAGCGCGTCGAAGCCGCGTTGCAGGCGCTGCGCGCCGTGGCGAAGAGCGGGCAGAACATCATGCCGGCCTCGATCGAGGCGGCCAAGGCGGGCGTCACCACCGGCGAATGGGGCGCGGCGTTGCGCGCAGAATTCGGCGAATATCGCGCGCCGACCGGCGTGCGCACGGTCGCGCGCCAGGAGGCGGCCGACCTCGACGAGCTCAGAGGCGAAGTGCAGCGGGTGTCGCTGAAGCTCGGCAAACGGCTCAAATTCGTGGTCGGCAAACCCGGCCTCGACGGCCATTCCAACGGCGCCGAGCAGATCGCGGTGCGCGCGGTCGACGCCGGCATGGACGTGGTCTACGACGGCATCCGGCTGACGCCGCAGGAGATCGTCGATCGCGCCAAGGACGGCGCGCATGTGGTGGGCCTCTCCATCCTCTCCGGCTCCCACGTGGCGATGGCGCGCGACGTGCTCGGGCTGATGAAGCAGGCGGGTCTCTCCCACATCCCGGTCATCGTCGGCGGCATCATCCCGCCCGAGGACGCCAAGCTGTTGAAAAAGGAAGGCGTCGCCGCTGTCTACACGCCGAAGGATTTCGCCATCAACCAGATCATGGCGGACATCGTGAAGACGGTGGAGACCAGGCTCGCGAGCTGAAGGACGCCGGCCCCGCGCGTGACCGCGCCAGGGAGGGGGCGGGGCGCGAAGAGAAGCGCTCGGGGGCTGCCCGCGGGCGGCCCCAGCGCGTCACGCCTTGTGCCCCGTCAGCGGATCGAGGATGAGCGTTCCGCCGTGGTTGTCGGATGCGAGTACGAAGCTCGACGACGAGTAGGAGCCGCTGAAATGCAGGGCGGCAATCTGTGTTCCCCCGTCGAAGACGTCGAGAACGCCGCCGGAATAGCTCAGGCTTGTCGCCGTCTGATTGAGGAGATCGATCGCGTCGCCGTCGGCGAAACCTTTCAGAGTCCCCAGGAAAGTTCCCGGCGAGGTGAGATCGAGCGTGTCGGTCGTGTCATCGAACGTCACCGTTTGCGACGACGAAACCCCCGATGTGAACTCGAGCACCGAGTCGTCGGCGAGCGAGAGCGCGGTCGTTGTGCTCGACGACGTCAACGCCGAGTTGTACGTCATCCCGCCGCCGAGATCGGCGACGCTGGCCGAGGCCAGCGTGCCGTTGACTGTGGCGGACCCGCCGTATTGTGTATAGCTCTTCGCCGACAATTCGCCGGTGATCGTGGTCGAGCCGGTATATTGCGTGTAGGCGCCGGCCGACGACAGCAAGGCGCCGGCCTCGATGTACATGCTCGCGTCGTTCTGGGTCGTGCCGCCAATGTCGAGCGTCGCGAGATTGCTGGAGCCCTCCAGGGTGACCTCGCCCGCATTATTGGTAAAGCTCGAAGCCGAGACTTCCGTGGCGGCCGAGAGACCGGTATTGCCGATGTTGAGGGCGTCCTCGTTGGTGAATGCGCCGCCGAACGAGATGTCGCTTCCGCCGTCTCCGTAGCTATCGGAATCGAAATCGGCGGTCCCGGTATTGGTGAAGGCGACGTTCGTCGTGAGCGGGACGCCGTTCAACACCAGCGTTCCGGCGTTGCTCGCGAGCTCACCGAGGCCGGAATTCTGGGCGCCGCCGGCGATCGCGATATTGGCGAGCGCGCCGTCGAGTTCCAGCGAGCCGCCCAAGCTGATGCTGGTCAGCCCGGTTCCGGAACCGTAGCTCAGCGTCGCATGGCCGCTAATGCGCGTGTAGTTCGTCACCGCCGCACTGGCCGCGCCGGATATCGCGAGCGTCGCGACGGGCGTCGTCGCCCCGCCGTTGTTGCCTTGCACGACCACGCTGCCCGTATTGCTGAGGCTCGTCGCCTTGACCGTGGTCGCCGCGGAAAGACCGGTATTGCCGATGTTGAGGGCGCCCTCGTTGGTGAATGTGCCGCCGAACGTGATGTCGCTTCCGCCGTCGCCGTAGCTATCGGAATCGATATCGGCGGTCCCGGTATTGGTGAAGGCGACGTTCGTCGTGAGCGGGACGCCGTCCAACACCAGCGTTCCGGCGTTGCTCGCGAGCTT
>JBKQKS010000364.1:0-13391 GCA_052147395.1 Roseiarcus sp. | reverse complement strand
CCGCAGTTCGAGACCATCGCGCTCATCGGCTTCGCGGTGGCGTTGATGGTGGTGGGCTCCGGCGTGCAACGCGGCGAATACGACCTGCAAGCTTATCTGCGCAAATCCGGCCAGATGGCGCGCGCCTTGCCAACCTGGAACCTGGTGTTCCTCGCCTTCCTCGCGCTTGCCTTCGCCACCAAGACCGCGGCTGGCTTCTCCCGCGTTTCCATGGCGATCTTCTACGTCCTCGGCTACGCGAGCTTGGCGATGACGCGGCGCCTGATGGTCGAGCTCGCCGCGGTGATGTTGCTAAAGCGTGTGGTCAACGCCCGCCGCCTCGTCATCGTCGGCTTCGAGGATCGTCTCAACGAGATCGAACGCGCCGGCCTCGATTTCGGCAAAGCCGTCGACGTCGTGTCGATGATCGCGCTGCGCGACCATCAGGCCTATCTCGCCGACGACCTCGCGCTCGCCGCCGCGGCGGTGCGCATGCATCGCGCCGAAGACGTATGCCTCGCCATTCCCTGGTCGCGCCAGGATGTCATCGAGTCGTGCACGGCCGCCTTCCTGCGCACGCCCGCCGACATCCACATCGACGCTAACCGTCTGCTCGAGCGTTTCGGCGAGGCGCGCTTCGTGCGGCTGGGCGCCATGTCCGGGCTGCGCATCACCCGCCCGCGGCTGACGCTGTTGCAGCGCTTGGAGAAGCGGCTGTTCGACATCTTCGTCTCCGGCCTGGCGCTGATGATGCTCGCGCCGTTCCTCGCCATCGTCGCCGTGCTCATTCGCCGCGACAGCCCCGGCCCGGCGCTGTTCCGGCAGACCCGCTATGGCTTCAACCAGGAGCCGTTCCGCATCTTCAAGTTCCGCACCATGCGCGCCATGGAAGACGGCGCCAAGGTCGTCGCGGCCAAGCGCGGCGACCCGCGCGTCACCCGGCTCGGCGCCTTCCTGCGCCGCACCAGCATCGACGAGTTGCCGCAACTCTTCAACGTGCTCGACGGCGAGATGTCGATCGTCGGCCCTCGCCCGCATGTGATGGCGCAAGACCAGCGCTACGTCGACCGGCTCTCTCGCTACGCGCGCCGCCACAACGTCAAGCCCGGAATCACCGGCTGGGCGCAGGTCCATGGCCATCGCGGCGAGATCACCAACGACCAGGAGATGCTCGCCCGCCTCGAGCACGACCTCTACTACGTCGACAACTGGTCGCTGTGGCTCGACATCAAGATCGCGTTCATGACCGCGTTCTCGAAGATGGCCCACACCAACGCGTTCTGATACGGCTCGTTCCCCCTCCGGCTCCGAGCCGTCAGCTGGCGCCTCGCCCCTCCCGAGCGCCATTTTTATCACCCGGATGCGCCCTTTGGTCGAAACGGACCGAAGGTGTATGACGCGCCGAGCGGAATCGAGGGAAGCGAAATGGGCAAGGCGATTGTCGGCGTGATCGGCGGTTCGGGCGTCTATGGGCTCGAGGGGCTCGAGATCGTCAAGGAAGAGAAGATCGAGAGCCCCTGGGGCGAGCCTTCGGACCTCTTCAGGTTCGGGCGCATGGGCAAGACCGACTGCGTGTTTCTCGCCCGCCACGGCCAGGGCCACCGCCTCACGCCGTCGGCGATCGACTATCGCGCCAACATCGACGCCCTGAAGCGCGCCGGCGTCACCGACATCATCGCCATCTCCGCCTGCGGCTCATTCCACCGCGAGCTCTATCCCGGCACGTTCGTGCTCGTCGACCAGATCATCGACCGCACCTTCAAGCGCGAGACGAGCTTCTTCGGCGCCGGCTGCGTCGCCCATGTGCCGTTCGCCCATCCGATCTCGCCGACGCTGCGCGAACGCATCGCCGATGCGGCCCGCGCCGAGGGCATCCGCTATCATCTCGGCGGAACTTATGTGTGCATGGAGGGGCCGCAGTTCTCGACGCTCGCGGAATCGCTGCTCTATCAGGCGCAGGCCGCCGACGTGATCGGCATGACGGTGGCGACCGAGGCGAAGCTCGCGCGCGAAGCCGAAATCCCTTACGCGGCGATCGCGATGGTGACCGATTACGACTGCTGGCACGAGGAGCACGAAAGCGTCGACGTCGCCTCGGTGCTCGCGATCGTGCGCGAGAACGCCGTGCACGCCAATGCCCTGGTCAAACGCGTGCTGACGGATTTTCCTCGAGAGCGCGAGCCCTGCCGCTCGGGCGCCGAACACGCGCTCGACAACGCGATCATGACCGCGCCCGCGGCGCGCGACCCGCTTCTGATGGCCAAGCTCGACGCGGTCGCGGGCCGGGTGTTGCGCAAGGGCTGAGGGTTGCCCTAAAACGAACTTGCTGCGTTCTTCTTCGCGACACGTCGCGAGGCGACACGGGCAGCGGCCAGCGAGGCGGAACACGGCGTCGGTCAGCGCCGGCATGCCGTAGCTCATCGCGCCCTCGCTCTGCGGATGTCCCGCGCCTCGATGACCGGCATGGTGGTGTTCGACTGTGCCGTCCGCTTCGAGGAGGCGACGCATGACATGGCGGGATGGATGCGGGAGGGCAGGCTGAAGTCGCCGGAGACGATCGTCTCCGGCTTCGAGACCTTCCCGGAGGCGCTGCTCTCGCTGTTCGCGGGCGCCAATACCGGCAAGCTCGTACTCGCTATCTGAGCGCAAAGCGGCATGTCGACGATCGTGATGTCGCGTCGCGCGAAGTTCGCGGCCAAGGTTGCATTCAGGCTCGCAAAAGCCTAGGGGTGCTGCCTCTTCGCGCGGCATTGCGCCGCATCGAGGAAACAAGAATACTTGGCGCGGGCTCATCGAGCGGGAGAAGGCATGAGCGATAAGGGTCTGCGAGCGGAAGAAGCGGCGGTGCTGGCGCGTTTCGATCGGACTTCGCCGGAAGCCTTGTTGAAGTCGATCGCGGCAGAACTCGCCCGGCTTCACGCCGCCAATGCCGAACTGACGGCGCGGCTCGGCGCGCTCGAAGGCTCCGGGCGCCCTGTCGAGGGCGGCGCCACGAGCAAGCCGTCCACGCTGCAGGCCGCGAGCGAACCGCCGGCGGCGCCTTCGCCGCCGGCGGCGGCTGCGCCCGAGGCCAAGCGCCCGACCCGGCTTCGCATCGCGGTGGAGGACATGCCCAACGACGCGCCCGGTTACTACCCGCTCGAGCAGGACGGCTTCGGCAGGCCTTATCGCTGGACCGGCCCGGATCGCGAATTCGGGTTCGAACTCGATGTCGATCGCGGCGCCCCGGGCAAGGTCACCCTGCGTTTCGACATGTTCTTCGCCGCCGCGCCGATCGAAGACCTGGTGTGCCTCGTCGACGGAACGCCGCAGCCGCTGTCGGCGCTTCACGTCGACGGCGGCTGGGAAGTGAGCGGGGAGCTGCCGGCGCGCGCGGACCGCGCAGGCGCAACGATCGCGTTCGTCGTGCCGCGGATCGAAAGCCCCGAGGATCGCGGCCAAATGGACCCGCGTCGGCTCGGTCTCTGCTTCCGCTGGCTCGAGGTCGACACGACGCCGGCGAGCGCTGCGAACTGAGCCCAAACCCTCAAGTCCCGAGTCCGCCCAGCAGCAGATATTTCATCTCCAGATATTCCTCGACCCCGTGGCGCGAACCTTCGCGGCCGAGGCCGCTCTCCTTCACGCCGCCGAACGGCGCCTCGGCGGTCGAGATGATGCCCTCGTTGATGCCGACCATGCCGTATTCGAGGCCCTCGGCGACGCGCCACACTCTGCCGATATCGCGGGCGTAAAAATAGCTGGCGAGGCCGAACTCGGTGGCATTGGCCATCTGGATCGCCTCCGCCTCCGTCTCGAAACGGAACAGCGGCGCGACCGGCCCGAAGGTTTCTTCGCGCGCGACCTTCATGTCGGCCGTGACGCCGGTGATCAGCGTCGGCTCGAAGAAATTGCCGCCGAGCGGCCTGCCGCCGCACACCAATTTTGCCCCCTTGGCGAGCGCGTCGTCGATGTGCTCCTCGACCTTTTCGACTGCGGCGCGGTTGATGAGCGGGCCGGTGGTGACGCCGGCCTCGGCGCCATCGCCGACCTTCAGCTTGGTCACCGCCTCGACGAGCTTGGCCGCGAACGCGTCGTAGACTCTGCCCTGCACCAGCAGGCGGTTGGCGCAGACGCAGGTCTGGCCGGCGTTGCGGTATTTGGAGGCCATGGCGCCGGCGACCGCCGCGTCGAGATCGGCGTCGTCGAACACGATGAACGGCGCATTGCCGCCGAGCTCGAGCCCGAGCTTCTTGATCGTCGGCGCGCATTGCGCATAGAGCACGCGGCCGATCTCCGTCGATCCGGTGAAAGTGAGGCCGCGCACTTTTCGGTTCGACGTCATCTCGGCGCCAATTTCGCGCGCGGACCCAGTGACCACCGAGAACACCCCCTTGGGGATGCCGGCGCGCTCGCCGAGCACGGCGAGGGCGAGCGCCGAGAGCGGCGTCTCCGAAGCGGGCTTGCAGACGAAGGCGCAGCCAGCGGCGAGCGCCGGGCCGGCCTTGCGGGTGATCATCGCATTGGGGAAGTTCCACGGCGTAATCGCGGCGACGACGCCCAGCGGCTGCTTGATCGCCACCATCCGCGCGTTCGGCCACGGCGAGGGAATCGTCTCGCCATAGATGCGCTTGCCTTCTTCAGCGAAGAACTCGATGAACGACGCGCCATAGGCGATTTCGCCGCGCGACTCTGCGAGCGGCTTGCCCTGCTCGGCGGTCATGATGCGCGCGAGGTCCTCCTGGTTCGCCATCATCAGCTCGAACCATTTGCGAAGGATGCCGGAGCGCTCCTTGGCGGTCCTCTTCGCCCACGCCTTCTGCGCGGCTTCGGCGGCTTCGATCGCGCGCCGCGTCTCGCCGGCCCCGAGCTTCGGCACACGGCCGACGAGGCTGTCGTCGACCGGATTGGTCACGGCGATCGTCGCTTCGGCGCCGAGCCATTCGCCGGCGACGTAGCCCTTGTCGACGAGCAGCGTCGGATCGGCGAGCGCGAGCGGACGCGGCGGCTTGATCGGCATGTTCATCTGTGCGTTTCCTCGCTTTCGTCTGTCCTTGGAAGCGGATCGTATGCCCGCCGGCGCCGCACGACAACAGCGTGGCGGCGGCGCCTTCGGCCTCGCGGCAGGCGGGTGCCCCAGGGTGATGAGCCGCGCAGGGAAATTGGCCTTGGCGAGCGCGGCGAGCCGAGACCGGAAGCGCAACGGAGGCGCGATCACCGCAGGCTCGGCAGGTCGAGCCCCTTCTCGCGCGCGCAGGCTACCGCGTCCTGGTAGCCGGCGTCGGCGTGCTCGAGGCGCGGTCCCCGTAGCGCCGCTCGGACACGACATGCGCGATCGAGGAGCGTCGGCGTCTACGCCGACGTTTCGCGTCGAGACGCCGGCGTGGACGCCGACGCTCCTGTTCGCATAGCGCATACAACGTCCCGTCTCCGCCCTTCGCAACCGTTCGCGCCTTCGGCGAACGGCAAATCGGTAAAGGCGGGCGTAATCCCCGTAATCCCCAGCTCAGGTGACCTATCGTTGCGTTTTCCCAGCGTCGGCGCCTAGCGGCTTAGCTTCCGTCGGTTCCGAATGAGCCTGCGAGGGTTCCCGATTGGAATACAGATCGTAGATAACCTTCTTTGTGACCCCGGCTTGTTTCGCCATCGATGATATAAGGTCTTGCTTTCTGCGACCGAATGCATGCGAGGACCTGCGTCGTCAACACCGAATTATAATGCCCGATACGTTAGCAGAGTTTCGCGGCAAAAATGCCGATGCTGTCATTTCAGATTGAAAAATTGCGTTGATGCGGATTCTATCCGGTAATCCGTCATTGCGAGCGTGAGCGAAGCAATCGATCGCTTGGGCCGAGACGTCGGAGGCAGGACCGAAAGCGCTGAGTCCCACGCTGCTGGATTGCTTCGCTCGCGCTCGCAATGAAGTTTTGCCGCGCTTCGCTCGCTTGTGACGACGACTCGCGCAGTCGTAGGACGTCGGAAACGGCAGCCGCGTTCATCGCACGGGGTGGCGAAGCCACGGAGCTCATGCAGAATAGTGCGTTATACGCACAATACTGCGTGCCCGCTCGACGGTCGCGCCGGCGTCGTGTACTACAAACGCCGCAGCGAGCGGCGCCGCCAGCGGCGCCCGAGGGAGAAACGCCATGACCGATTCTGCCGAGCGCCGAATTGCCGGCGTCGCGGCGCCGCCGGAACTTTTCAATTTCGCCGAGCATCTTTTCACCACCAACGCCGGCCGGCCGGGCAAGGCGGCGTTTGTCGACGATTTCGCCACGCTCGGCTACGGAGAGCTCGAACAGCGCGCCCGTAGAATCGCCGCGGCCTTGCGCGCGGCGGGCGTCAAGCGCGAAGAGCGCGTGCTCATAATGACGCTCGACGGCGTCGATTGGCCGGTCGCATTCCTCGGCGCGATCTATGCCGGCATCGTGCCGGTGGCGGTCAACACGCTGCTGACCGCGGACGAATATGCCTATCTGCTCGAGCATTCGCGCGCGCAGGCCGTGTTCGTCAGCGGCGCGCTCAAACCCGTGTTGAAGGGCGCGCTGATCAAGTCGGACCACGAGGTGCAGAAGGTCGTCGTCTCCCGCCCGACCGCGCCGCTCGAATTCGGCGAGATCGAATTCGCAGCGTTTCTGGAGACGGCCGGGCCGCTCACCCGGCCGGCGCACACCCGCGCCGACGAACCGGCCTTCTGGCTCTATTCCTCGGGCTCGACGGGACGGCCGAAGGGCGCCGTGCATTCGCACGCCAATCGCTATTGGACCGTCGAGCTCTACGGCAAGGCGATCCTGGCTTTGCGCGAGGACGACATCTGCTTCTCCGCCGTAAAGCTGTTTTTCGCCTACGGGCTCGGCAATGCGCTGACGTTCCCGATGGGCGTCGGCGCGACGATCCTGCTGATGAGCGAGCGGCCGACGCCGGATGCGGTGTTCGCGCGCCGGCTCGGCGGCGTCGGCGGTCTGAAGCCTACCGTGTTCTATGGCGCGCCGACCGGGTTCGCCGGCATGCTCGCGTCCCCGAACCTGCCGAAGCGGCAGGATATTGCGCTGCGCCTCGTCTCCTCGGCGGGCGAGGCGTTGCCCGCGGAGATCGGCGAGCGTTTCGAGCGCCAGTTCGGCGTCGACATCGTCGACGGCATCGGCTCGACGGAGATGCTGCACATCTTCATCTCCAATCTGCCGGACAGGGCGCGCTACGGCACGACCGGCTGGCCGGCGCCGGGCTACGACATCGAATTGCGCGGCGAAGACGACCGCCCCGTGCCCGACGGCGAGCCGGGCGACCTCTTCATCCATGGGCCGTCGTCGGCGCTCATGTACTGGGGCAACCGGGCCAAGTCGCGCGAGACATTCCAGGGCGGCTGGACCAAGGCCGGCGACAAATACATCCGCAACCCCGACGGCAGCTACACCTATGCCGGGCGCACCGACGACATGCTGAAGGTCGGCGGCGTCTATGTGAGCCCATTCGAGGTCGAGGCGACGCTGGTGCAGCATCACGCGGTGCTGGAAGCGGCGGTGATCGGCGTCCCCGACGCCGACGGCCTCACCAAGCCGAAAGCGTTCGTGGTGCTGCGCGCCGGCGCCCAAGCCAGCGAGGCCGAGCTCGCGGAATTCGTCAGGCAGCGCCTCGCCGCGTACAAATACCCGCGCACGATAGAATTCTTGCCCGATCTGCCGAAGACCGCGACCGGCAAGATCCAGCGCTTCAAGCTGCGCGAGCGGGAAGCCTCCGCCGCGTGACGCCGGCGTCGGGGCTGCGCGAAAGCGCCCGGCGCGAGGCGAGGCGCCGAGAGCGGAAGCGACAGGACCTCGGCGCTCAGTGCGCCGCTGCGCCTTCGGCGCCGATGCCGGTCTGCGAACGCACGAACTGCGCCGCGAAGCCGGCGCGGTCCACTTTGGCGCGCGCGCTGCTGTCGAGCTTGGACACGACGTAGATCGCGACGAACGCGAGCGTCATCGAGACAATCGTCGGATTGTCGATCGTCACCAACGCGGACCCCTTCGGATTGCCGAAGATGCCTTCCCAGACCGCCGGCGACAGCACGACGCCCAGGAACGCCAGGATCAGGCCGAGGAACCCGCCGACCACGGCGCCCAACGTCGTCATGCCCTCGAAGACCATGCTCATGATCAGCACCGGGAAGTTGCACGACGCCGCGATGGCGAAGGCGAGGCCGACCGCGAAGGCGACGTTGATGCTCTGCGCGAGAACGCCGATCAGGATGGCGAAGACGCCGAGCGCGACGGTCGAAATCCGCGAGACGCGCACCTCGTCGGCTTCCGTGGCGCGGCCACGTGCGAACACGCAGGCGTAGAGGTCGTGGCTGATCGCCGAGGCGCCGGCGAGCGTGAGCCCCGAGACCACCGCGAGGATCGTTGCGAACGCCACCGCCGAGATGAAGCCGAACAACAGGTCGCCGCCGAGCGCCTTGGCGAGCCAAGGCGCCGGCATGTTCGGGAAGCCCTTCGTCGCCTGGATCACCGTCGCGCCGGCAGCGACCTTGGCCTGGTCGATGAAGTCCGGGTTGGTGGAGACGAACACGATCGCGCCAAAGCCGATGATGAAGGTCAGGATGTAGAAGTAGCCGATGAAGCCCGTGGCGTAGAACACCGACTTGCGCGCTTCCTTGGCGTCGGCGACGGTGAAGAAGCGCATCAGGATGTGCGGCAGGCCGCAGGCGCCGAACATCAGGGCGAGACCGGTCGAAATCGCCGAGATCGGCGTCGACACCGGCGCGCCGGGCGCGAAGATCGGGCCCATGATGGCGCCTTTGAGCGGATGCACTGCTGTCGCCGTCTGGAACAGCGCGGCCGGGTCGAAGCCAAACGAGATCAGCACCAGCAGCGCCAGCAGCGTCGCGCCGCCGAGCAGCAGGCAGGCCTTGATGATCTGCACCCAGGTGGTGGCGATCATGCCGCCGAAGGTGACATAAAGGATCATCAGCACGCCAACCGCGACGACCGCAAATGGGTAGCCGATGGCGGGAAACAGGATGTGGATCAGTCCGCCCGCGCCGACCATCTGCGCAATCAAATAGAAAGCGACGGTGACCAGCGTGCCGCACGCCGCCAGGACGCGAATGGAGGTCTGCTCGAAGCGGAACGAGGCGACGTCGGCGAACGTGTAGCGGCCGAGATTGCGCAGCGGTTCGGCGATCAGGAAAGTGACGATCGGCCAGCCGACCAGCCAGCCCACCGAATAAATGAGCCCGTCATAGCCCCAGGCGTAGACGAGGCCGGATATGCCGAGGAACGACGCCGCCGAGATGTAGTCGCCGGCAATCGCCAGGCCGTTCTGTAGGCTCGTGATGCCGCCGCCGGCGGCGTAGAAGTCCCTGGCGGTGCGCGTGCGCCGCGCGGCCCAATAGGTGATGCCCAGCGTCACGATGACGAACAACACGAACATGGCGACCGCGATCCAGTCCGTCGACACGGTCGCGGCGCCGGCGTCGGCCGCCTGAGCGAAGGCGGAAACCGGCGCCAGGGCGGAACTCAGAATCAGCGTCCTCCAAGTTGCGCGGCTCATTTGCGGGCCTCCCGGATGATCTCTTCGATCAACGGGTCGTAGACGCCGTTGGCGCGGCTAACGTAGAAGCCGGTGAGCAGGAAGGCGAGGACGATGACGAGCAGGCCGACGACGATGCCGACGGTCGTTACCCCGCCCCCGAGCGAGGCGCCGAGGAAACCGGGCGCGAACGCGACGAGCAGGATGAAGCCGAAGTAGAGGATGCATACCGACGCCGTCAGCGTTACCGCCAGCGACCGGCGTTGCGACACGAGGCGCCGGTATTTCGGATTGTTCTGAATCGATTCCAGGCTGCCCGCAGCCATTGCGCCCTCCCCATGCAAGTCCCCGCTCGCGCGCGGGTCGAAGCCACTTCTCCGACGCACCCCGGCGGCGGCCTGATGTTGCCGCGGAGCTAACCGATCTGGACACCTAGCCCCAGCCTCGCCATTAGTCTCTTATGCTTTCGCTCTAGTCAGGGCAATCGCAATTCACCTTGTGAGCAGGTTTCGCAGGAAGGCGTGGATTGCTCGGCGTTTTTTCATTGCCGTTGGCGGCAGTGTTTGCGCCCGACGGGCGCGCCAGCAGGCCGCTCGAGTGGCAGCCTAGCCTTGGTCTACGTAATAAGTTGTATTTTGGACGAGCGGCATCTTCGCTAACGTCCGCGCGCACACGTCAACACAGAGGGACGGTCGCGACTGTAGTTCGGCCGTAGGGAGGTAAGCGTCATGAAACTCGCCAATCCGGCGCCGCTGGGGCTTTCCGGCTTCGCTTTGACAACTTGGTTGCTCAGCATGCATAATGCGGGCTGGTTCCCCGCCACTGCTTTGCCGATGGTGGTCGCCAGCGCGTTCGCCTTCGGCGGCACCGCTCAGTTCTTCGCTGGGCTGATGGAAATGCCCAACGGCAACACGTTCGGCACCGTGGCGTTCTGTTCGTACGGGGCGTTCTGGTGGACCGTGGCGCTGTTCGTCGAGTTCTTCGCCAAGGACGTGCCGGGGCCGTTCTTCGGCTGGTTTCTGTTGTTGTGGGGCGTCTTCAGCTTCTACATGTGGATCGCCACCTTCGCGCTCAACCGCGCGCTGCAGCTCATTTTCCTGACGCTGTGGATTACCTTCCTGCTGCTCGCGGCGAACCCCCTGTTCGGCATCCCCATGGCCGGGATCGCCGGCGGCTACCTCGGGCTGGTGTGCGCGGCATTGGCCTTCTATCTGGCGGCAGCCACTGTGATCAACGAGACCCACGGCCGCGTCGTGCTGCCGATCGGCGCCCCGCCGCCCAAGGCTTGATCCGAGACTTCGCTCGACGACGCTTCGACGGGGCGGTCGCCTCGTCGAAGCCTTGTTTGCCGCAAGGACTTGCTGGTAAAGTGAGATTTCGGCCGCGGGCGGCGCCGCCGCGCGCGGGTGTGATTGCCGCTCGCCCTCCGGGGGCGCCGGCTCGAGAAAGCGGCCACGGCCGGATCCGTCGAGGCTCGATCGTCGTCGGAAGCCGATGGCCGAGTCCCCCCGTGACGGTCGTCGCCGGGTAAAGTGATGGTCGCAGCGCGCCGGGCGCGGCGCGCGAAGCCAAGAAACGGCCCGCGGCGCTTCGCGCGGCCAGGGAGGAGAATTAGATGTCCGACAAGATCTACGACGTTCCCGTCGAGTGGCAGCAGCGCGCTTTCGCCGACAACGCGAAATACGAGGAAATGTACGCGCGCTCGATCAACGATCCCGACGGCTTCTGGGCGGACGAGGCCAAGCGCGTCGACTGGATGAAGCCGTTCACCAAGGTCAAGAACTCCTCCTTCGACCCGCACAACATCTCGATCAAATGGTTCGAGGACGGCACGCTGAACGTCGCCTACAACTGCGTCGACCGCCATCTCGCCAAGCGCGGCGACCAGGTCGCCATCCTGTGGGAAGGCGACGATCCGAAAGACGACAAGAAGATCACCTACCGCGAGTTGCACGCCGAGGTCTGCCGCTTCGCCAACGTGCTGAAAGCGCGCGGCGTCAACAAGGGCGACCGCGTCACCATCTACCTGCCGATGATTCCGGAAGCGGCGGTCGCGATGCTCGCCTGCGCGCGCATCGGCGCCATTCATTCGGTGGTGTTCGGCGGCTTCTCGCCCGATTCGCTGGGCGGCCGCATCTCGGACTGCAAGTCTTCGATCATCGTCACCGCCGACGAGGGCCTGCGCGGCGGCCGCAAGGTCCCGCTCAAGGCCAACGCCGACGCCGCGGCCGAACGGGCCGGCGGGGTCACCAGCATGATCGTGGTGAGGCGCACCGGCGACAAAGTCAACATGGTCGCCGGGCGCGACGTTTACTATGACGAAATCGCCAAAACCGTTCCCGCCGACTGCCCGTGCGAAGAAATGAGCGCCGAGGATCCGCTGTTCATCCTCTATACTTCGGGCTCGACGGGCAAGCCGAAGGGCGTGCTGCACACCACCGGCGGCTACCTGGTCTACACTGCGATCAGCCACCAGTACGTGTTCGACTATCACGACGGCGACATCTACTGGTGCACCGCCGACGTCGGCTGGGTGACCGGACACAGCTACATCGTCTACGGCCCGCTCGCCAACGGCGCGACCACCATGATCTTCGAGGGCGTGCCCAACTACCCCTCCACTTCGCGGTTCTGGGAGGTTTGCGACAAGCACGGCGTCAACATCATCTACACCGCGCCGACGGCGTTGCGCGCTCTCATGCAGGGCGGCAACGATCCGGTCACGCGCACCTCGCGCAAGTCGCTGCGCCTGCTCGGCACGGTCGGCGAGCCGATCAATCCGGAGGCGTGGGAGTGGTACTACCACGTGGTCGGCGACAACCGCTGCCCAATCGTCGACACCTGGTGGCAGACCGAGACCGGCGGCATTCTCATCACCCCGCTGCCCGGCGCCACTCGGCTCAAACCCGGCTCGGCGACGCGGCCGTTCTTCGGCGTCATCCCGCAGATCGTCGACCCCGCAGGCAACGCGCTCGAGGGCCCTTGCTCCGGCAACCTGTGCATCGCCGACTCCTGGCCGGGGATGATGCGCACGGTGTTCGGCGACCACCAGCGCTTCGTGCAGACCTACTTTTCCACCTATGTCGGCCGCTACTTCACCGGCGACGGCTGCCGCCGCGACGACGACGGCTATTACTGGATCACCGGCCGCGTCGACGATGTCATCAACGTCTCCGGCCACCGGCTCGGCACGGCGGAAGTCGAGAGCGCGCTGGTCGCCCATCCGAAGGTGTCGGAGGCCGCGGTGGTCGGCTACCCGCACCACATCAAGGGCCAAGGCATCTACGCCTATGTGACCCTGATGACCGGCGAGCAGCCGAGCGACGCGCTGCGCCACGAGTTGGTTACCTGGGTGCGCAGGGAGATCGGGCCGTTCGCGACGCCCGACCTCATCCAGTTCTCGCCCGGTCTGCCGAAGACGCGTTCGGGCAAGATCATGCGCCGCATCCTGCGCAAGATCGCCGAGGACGATTTTTCGAACCTCGGCGACACCTCGACGCTCGCCGATCCGGCGGTGGTCAACGACCTCGTCCACAACCGTCAGAACAAGCCGGCGGGCTCGTAGCCCGCCCGGCCGCCGCGACCGCGCCCTCGCGCTCCGTTTCTCGCGCGAGGGAAGGGCCGGAGAGGGCAGCGAGCCCGGCGCGCCGGGCCCGCCGCCGCCTCGTCGCAGGGAGCCGCCAGGCGCCCTCGACGAGGGCGCGTCGGTGTTCGAGACGACGTCTCCCGGCCACGGACCGCAGGTCCAAGGAGGCGGCCTGTACGGCACGCCGCATTTCGCCCCGCCGATCGGCGCCATTGCGATCAACGGATTACCCGCTACAAACCGTAACCGGGGCGAATTCCCGTGCGCCGTTGTAGGCGAGGTCGTTGACCTCGCTCCTTCCGCTTGGAAGAGACGTGCAGAGGGAGGCGCTTACGCGCCG
>JBKQKS010000363.1:0-14177 GCA_052147395.1 Roseiarcus sp. | reverse complement strand
CCGAAATCATCGACCCACAGCGCGACATAGCCCGCGTTGGTCAGCGCCGCTTCGATCGCGTGGCGGTCTTTCGGCAGGCCGAGGCAGGAGGGCAGCAGCGCGACGGCGGGAAACGGCCCCGCGCCGGCGGGCTTCGCCAGCCAGCCGCCGATGACCTCGGTCGGGTTGGTCGCGGCGGCGAAAGTGACCGCCGTTTCCGCCCGCAGCGGAGCGGCCGTCAGTAGGAGAACGAGGGTTGCGAGCCGGACCGTTGTGCGCATGCAACACCCCGCGGCGCGGCCGGGCGCGCCGAGATATTTCGCCGACCCCCGGGGGAGCCGACCCCGCCTCACTTCGTGCGGGCGCGGCGGCTCACGACGAGCATGTCGAAGCCGGTGATATAGACGAGCATGGCGATCCCGCCTAGCGCCGCGGCATCGGCGGCCGCGATCAGGAAGCCGAAGCCCAGGGTGTAGACGAGCGCGCCCAACACCGCCAGCACGGCGACGGGCAGCGGATAGACGAGGGGAGAAATCGTCGACGAGGTCGCGATGGGATGCGAAGAAGCCGAGGCGATGTCGGCGACGTTGTCCACGAGTTCGCTATGCGAAGTGGCGCCCGCGTTGGAGCCGCAGGCCGTTGTGCGTGGCGCCATAGCCAGCGTCGGGGCGAGGGATCAAGCATCGTCCGACGGGGAGCGCGCTGCCGGACGATATGCCGCGGGAGATCATTCCCGTAACTCGGCCTCTGCCACGGCGCGAAGCGGGGGCAGGGCTTCGTGGATGGTCGCCCAAATGCGGCGCTCCTGAACGTTCTCATAGCTGTGGCGGTAAATGTTGCCGGAACCGGCGACGTCCTTCCACGGGATTTCGGGGAAACGCGCTTTAAAGGCGGACGACAGGCGGCGCGAGGCTTCGGAGATAATTTCGAGACAGCGGGTCGCCGAGTAAAAGGTCTTGTCGTCGGCGAGAAAGGCGTCGAGGTCGAAGCCATCGACGAAGCGCATCACGCGGGCGATGTTGTCGCGGATATCCTCGAGAGCGTCGCGGTCGGTTTCAGAAAGCATGAATCGCATCAGCCGCCGCTCGGGGGCGAAGGCGGGGTTTCAGGGCTTCGCGGTCGATCACGTCCACGGAACCTTGAAACAGGCTCGCGACGTAAGCTTTCAGTCCCGCATAGTCGAACATCGTCACGACAACCGCGGGATCGAGGTCGACCAGAATGTCGATGTCGCTGTCGGGTCGCTGCTCGTTGCGGGCGACGGAGCCGAACAGGGCGGCATGCGTGACGCCGTGCGCCCGCAAATCGGCCTCGCGGTCTTTCAGGGTCTGAATGATCTGGTCACGCTTCATGCTGTTTATCATACCACAACACCCGCCGCTCGGTTCGAGATGACGAGGCAATTATTCCGCCCCTGAATTCTGCGCCATTCGAGCCCCTGAATTCATGGGGCTTGGCGACGGGCGGCAAATTCTCGACGGGTGGGCGCCGTCCAGACATGACAGGTCCGTCAACTCGCCAAATCGATCGTCCCCCTGCCACCCTTCAGCGACGCGCCGATCCGGGCGCAGGTCGGTGGCGGCGCCCTCGCCAGACCCTGGTCACGCGATAGCCCATGGCGCGGAAGCGCTCGATGAGGCCCTGCTTGTTCCGCGCGCAGCGGGGCGGTCGAGAGCATGAGGCCGAGAGCTGCGCGCCCGACGGCTGTGCGCTTGCGAAACTCCGCGCCGAGCGCCAGCAAAATTTCCTCCAAACATTTCTTTGGAATCGCCAAATTTCTCCAAATTTCCGCTTGGAATCGCCAAACTTTTCCAAGCTTTTCTTTGGCTGTTTCTTGGAATTTCAATGCGTTACAGGAGAAAAATTTGGAAATTCGCCGCTTCTGCAACCGGGCCTGCGCTCGATGCGACAGAATGCGAACGCTGTCTTCGCAGAAAGGGACATTGCAGCGGGCATCGTTTCGGTCTCGAGGACCGATCATGACACGGCTTTTGGTTCTCCGAAACGAATTTGTCCGGAATTTCGATGACGCCCGTAAGTCCGGCAACGGGGCCGAAATCGAGCGCTCTGCCGTGTTGCGGCCATGACGACGGGAGTGGGTCGCCGGCAACGCTCGGCGCCTATTTTGGATCGCGCCCAGACGACCGGAGTTGACCCGAAGCGGAAATTACGATTCGCACCGTCGTCGAGCCGTCGCGGCCCCTTTCAATCCAGCCGCCTCGATGGCAAACTGCCTTTCGATTCTCGCTCGCCACCGTCGGAGGCGGTGAGCCGAAATGGGAATTAACGGGCGTGACACTAAGTTTGGCCAGCGTTCTGCCCAACCTGCATGCCGGGCTAGCGAATACAGGGTTTCTGTTCGGTGCTGGTACTTCCTCTGAGGCGGGTTATCCCCTCATGGCACACCTCACCCGAACGGTGATCGCCGGCTTGACTGTTGCCGAGCGCAAGGCGTTGGACGAGGCGCTCGCGAGCGCGGCCACTTCCTACGATGACCCGTCGGCGTCGCCGAACATTGAGCGAATTGCGGACATTGTTGTTGAGCATGCGCTCAACTCCGGAATCCATCGTTTTTCCGACTTGGAGAGCCGGTTGCGCACACTTGTTACCGAAGCGATCGTCAATGTAAAGGTTTCGACGCTGGATGACCATCTCCGATTTCTCACACTACTAAAACGGAGAGCTTTTGGCCGACCAGCGTGCGTCTACATCTTCACAACTAACTATGACGTGCTCTTTGAGCTCGCCGCTGCGCAAGTGGGGGTTTTTGTCGAGACTGGATTTGCTGGTTCAGTGGAGCGCTTCTTCGATCCCCAGCGGTTCAGCACGGCATCCGGAGTGCTCCGTTCGAACCGTTTCGTCGAGCACTCGACCCTGACGGTCAGGCTGATTAAGCTGCATGGTTCAATATCCTGGCTATCTCGGAACGGTGAGATCTTCGAAGTTCACCCGGCAGCGATCGCTGCCGCTGACAGACGGGTAATGGTGTTGCCTCGCCGGCGTAAAGTGCGTGATACGCTACAGCCCCCTTATGATCAACTCTTTACCGTTGCTCGCCGCGTTTTGGGCACCGGGTGTAAGTATTTGGTGAGCTGCGGTTTTAGCTACGGTGATGACCACATAAATCATGATCTCCTTATGCCCGCGGTAAACGGCGCGAAGATCAAGCTATTTGCGCTGTGCGCAGAGGAAACCGAGGGGATGACCGGAATTAAGAACTCTCCCAGTTTCAGTGCGGGCTTCAGCTCGTCTGGCGTTTCGAGCGGTACCGTCAGCACGAACGGTACCGATTGCTGGAGATTCAGCCGCTTCGTCAATCTTTTTGAATGAGGACGCAATGGATTATCTCATCGGCAAAGTAGTCACAGTAACTGGCGACCAGGTATTTGTATCACTGGCGGAGTACGAAGAATCGGATCCGCCTTTTGGTGTACCCGCCGGTATGACAGTCAATTTGGCCAGCCCTGCTGGACCAATACCGCTGCTGATCGGACAGCCAGGCACCTTTGTACTTGTATCCTTGCCTGCAGGATATCTGCTCTGCATGGTCGTTGGTATAGAAATGAAAGAGGAAAAGATCGCCGCGTCCGAAGCGCGGCACGCAGCGGAGGAGGACGTACTGCTGCTTGATCGCGTCTCTCGCAGTCTTTCGACCGTTCCTGTCGGCACAATTACTTCCGGTGGTGTCTTTGAGCGTGGTACAGATGTAATGCCGACCGTCAACGCTCCAGTCTTTGCTGTTGACTCAAATACTATTGACCGCATTTACCAAAGCTACGCCGAAGGGAATTTCTCGATAGGTACTCTGTCTCTCATTCCAACGCAGCAAGCGAAAATCAATCTTGACGCATTTCTGACGCGACACGCCGCCATTCTGGGGCAGACAGGGGGAGGGAAATCGTGGACTGTGGCGTCAATAATACAAAGAATTTGTCAATTTCCTCAGTCGACGATTGTTCTCTTTGATCTTCATGGGGAATACGCTACCACCTTTGGCAGCGATGCCGACGTAATCTCGGCGTCAGACTTGGAGTTGCCCTATTGGCTTATGAATTCGGAGGAACTGCTCGCCCTAATGGTTGATCGCTCCGAGTCTGCCGCACCCAACCAGATTGCGAAATTCAAAGAGCTTCTGCAGGCGGCCAAAGAGAGTGAGACGGAAAATCAAGCCCTCGGGATACCGAAAATTACAATAGATACGCCAGTGTACTTCGACTTCTCTGGCGTTATTAATAAATTTCGTGAGCTTGACGTCCAGATGGTTCCAGGTTCTAAGCAAGATAAACAAGGGCCACTTTTCGGACAATTTACACGGTTACTTATGCGCATAGACTCACGACTCAATGACAGGAGATACGATCTCATATTTAAGCCCGTAAAATATAATACAAGTGCTTCTATGGAAGACTTGTTTCGTCGACTGCTTGGAAAACAGATTGAAAATGCAAAGAACATCGTTGTTATTGATCTGAGCTCGACACCATTTGACGTCCGTACTTCTGTAATTTCTCTGATATTAAGATGCCTGTTCGATTTCGCGTACTGGTACCGTCGGGTCCATAAGGCTCGGTATCCAATAGCCGTTTTCGCCGACGAAGCGCACATCTATTTGTCCGATGATGACGCCGCGTCAGGGCCTGCGCGCCGTGCAGCGGAAAGAATCGCCAAAGAAGGGCGAAAGTATGGGATTAGTCTTACGGTAATCAGTCAGCGCCCACGCGAACTGTCAAGCACGATTTTGTCGCAGTGCGGCAACTTTCTTTGCCTTCGCATTTCGAACCCAGACGATCAGAGTTACGTTCGCAATCTTTTACCAGACTCTGTTCGCGGCATTACGACTATGTTCTCTACCCTAAGAAGGGGTGAGGCGATTCTTCTGGGCGATGCAGTGATGATGCCCACCAGAATCCGTATACAGCGGCCGGAGCCGCCACCGGAGAGTGACGACGCCTCGTTTGCAAAGACATGGCAGGTGGCCCCAACACATCTAGACGTGCAAACGGTTTTGCAAGCTTGGCGCAACCAAGAGGCACCGGATCTCGAGTGACCGTGTGCAGGGCAATTCTGCAATGCGCCGTAAGTCCGCGAGCGAACCGTTGCCTTCCCGCGGGTCGAGTAGGCGGCCGTTTTAATAATTATAATTACTGTGACAGGGCCGCTAAACCCCAAATTCGAACGTCCGCAACCCGCCCCTCAGGGGCGTACAGAGCCGCGCGCCGAGCGTTGCATTTTCGGCAGGGCAATCCACTGCGCCGGCGCCCGGCGCGCTCAGCCTTCACCAAACCTTAGTGACGCGATAGCCCATGGCGCGGAACCGCTCGACGAGGCCGCTCGTGCCGGAAAGATGCAGCGCCCCGACGGCGACGAAGGCGCCGCCGGCGGCGAGCTCGGGCGCGGCGCGCTCCGCCATCGTCTCGTTGCGGCCGATGAGCAGCAGGCGGGTGAAATCGCGCTCCGCGGCGCGGTCGGCATCGGAAACGCCGGGGAGCGCGTCGATCACCGCAATCGCGCGCGCGGGCTGCTTCAGCTCGTAGAGCGAGAGCAGCGTCACGTAGGCGTCGTCCTCGAGGTCCGGCGCGCGGGCGGTGGCGGCGAGCATTTCGGCCGCGAGCGTCGGCGGCGTCGCCGCCAGCGCATCGAGCTGATCCTCGAACGTCTCCAGCCCGATCACCGCCAGACCCTTGGCCTTGGCGAGTTCGGCGAGCGTCTCGTCGACTTCGGGAAGATTTTCGCGTTCTCCTTCCTGCTCGCAAGACGGCAGCGAGGTCGCGACGTCGAGAAACCACAGTTTCAAGTGGTGCGCCATCTCTATCGGGTAGCCTCGGGCGGCGAGATAGTTTTCGACCAGCTCGGCGTCGGTGGGCGAGAACCGGCCGGCGAAGGTGTCGGAATCCGCTGACAGCGCGGCGGAGAGGATGCCGGCGCTCATGTTCACCTTCGCCGTCGTGTCGAACGGGCCGCCTAGCTCGGTGACGACGCTACGCACGTCCGCGAGATGCTGAGCCGCCTCGCGCGCCAGCGCCAGCGGCCCCGGCTGGGTCGAGTGGATCGTGCCATAGAGATAGGACGGACGCACGCCGTCCTTGTCGATCCGCCACAGCAGGCCATCACCGTTGACGAGCTCGTCGGCGAAGGCGGCGTAGTTCGGGCGGACGTTGGGGTCGAGGAGCAGATCGCGCCCCTTGCAGGCCGGCGGCGCGGCCTCGGCGGCGGCCAAGGCGGGGCTCGAGACGATGAGAGCGAACGCCAACGCCGCGCGAAAAAGGCTCATTCGGGGTCTCTACAGCTTGCGCAGCGCGACCCGTTCGATGCGATGGCTCGGACCCTTGATCAGCCTGAGACTCGCGCGCGGCCGCGTCGGCAATATATTCTCGCGCAGGTTTACGAGATTTATACGGCGCCAGATGTCGCGCGCCGTTTCCCGCGCCTTCTCGTCGTCGAGCTCGGCGAATTTGGCAAAGTAGCTGCGCGGATCGCGAAACGCGGTGTCGCGCAGGCGCATGAAGCGCTCGACATACCACTTTTCCAACAGCTCCTCGCTCGCGTCGAGGTAGACGGAGAAGTCGAAGAAATCGGATACGAACGGGATCTCCTTGCCCTCGGGCGACAGCCTGTTGGGCAGCAGCACGTTGAGACCCTCGACGATGAGGATGTCGGGACGATCGACGACGATGCGCTCGCCGGGCACCACGTCATAGACGAGATGCGAATAGACCGGCGCGGTGACGTTGGGCAGTCCGGCTTTCACATCGGCGAGAAACCTGATCAGCGCCGTCCCGTCGTAGCTCTCCGGGAAGCCCTTGCGCTCCATCAGGCCCTCGGCCCGCAGCTCGGCGTTGGACAGCAGGAAACCGTCGGTGGTGACGAGCTGCACTTTCGGCGTGTTCGGCCAGCGCGACAGCATCGCCTGCAGCACGCGCGCCGTCGTCGACTTGCCGGCCGCGACCGAGCCGGCGACGCCGATAATATAGGGCACCTTGCCGCCATCGGCGGCGCCGAGAAAGCGCTGCGTCGCCTTGAACAGCCCCTGGGTCGCCGCGACATAGAGCGCGAGCAGGCGCGACAGCGGCAGATATATCGCGATCACCTCGTCGATGCTGATCGGATCGTGCATCGATTGCAGCCGGCGCAGATCGTGGATGGTGAGCGTGAGCTCGGTGTCGGCGCGCAGGCGGGCCCATTCGTCGCGCGTGAAACAGCGATAGGGCGACGGGGCGTCGTCCTCCTCGACGGTTCGTGCGGTTTCGCTCATGTTACGCCTCGCGCGAAGCGGGGTTGGCGGGCCAAGCGGATCAGGCGCAGCGTGAGGCCTTTTCTTCGTGGCCGCTCTTCATCGTGCGGCGCTCGAGCTCCGCGACCACTTCGGAGAGCGGAATTTTGCGCGCCGCGAGCACGACGAGCAAATGGTAGAGCACGTCGGCCGCTTCGTAGCGCAGCGCCGCATCGTCCTGCGCTACGGCCGCGATCGTCGCTTCGATCGCTTCCTCGCCGAATTTCTTCGCGCAATGGGTCACGCCTTTGTCGAGCAGCGTGCGCGTGTAGGAACTTTCGGCTGACGCCAGCGCTCTCTCGGCGATGATGTCTTCGAGCGTTTGTAGGGTGAACATCGGAACGGGTTTCCCGGCGGCCGGCCTATTCTGACGGTCAAATGACAAATTGTCGAGAAAGCTCGTTATGCCGCCGCATAGCTTTTGGGCGGAGACCGGCTATAGCAGGGTTGACGAGGGTCAAGGCCATTTGCGCAAGGGCGTCGCATCATTCCGGCATGATAAACGCAGAGCTTGTCGCGCGCCATGACGGTCGAGCGCCGCGCTACACCAGTTACCCGACCGCGCCGCATTTCTCCCCCCAGGTGGGGTCGCAAACCTATGCCGGCTGGCTGGGGGACCTCGACCCGGCGACGGCGCTGTCGCTCTACCTGCATGTCCCGTTCTGCGACCGGCTCTGCTACTACTGCGGCTGCAACACCAGCGTGGTCAGGCTCGAAAGCTCGCTGCGCAATTATGCGGCCATGCTCGAGCGCGAAATGGCTTTGGTTGCGGCGTTCATCGGCCGGCGGGCGCGCGTGTCCCACATCCATTGGGGCGGCGGGACGCCGACGAGCCTGCCCGGCGATCGCCTCGTCGCCGTCATGACGTTGCTCCGCTCGCTGTTTTCCGTCGCTTCGGATGCGGAAGTCGCGATCGAGCTCGACCCGACGTCGCTCGACGAACGTCATTTCGCCGCCCTCCGCGCGATCGGCGTCACCCGCATCAGCCTCGGCGTCCAGGATCTCGATCCCGCCGTCCAGGCGGCGATCGGGCGTGAGCAGTCCTACGAGCAGACGGAAGCCTGCGCGACGGCGGCGCGCGCGCTCGGCGTGCATTCGCTCAATCTCGACCTCATCTACGGCCTGCCGCGGCAGACCGCCGAGAGCGTCGCCCGCACCGCCCGCCGCGCGCTCGATCTGCAGGCCGATCGCGTCGCCGTGTTCGGCTACGCCCACGTGCCGTGGATGAAGAAGCGCCAGGAACTGATCGCGGAAGCGGACCTGCCGAATTCCGTCGAGCGCTATCGGCAACAACAGGCGGTCCACCGCGTGCTCACGGAGGAAGGCGGTTATCTCCCGGTCGGGCTCGACCACTACGCGAAGCTGGGCGATGCGATGGCCGAGGCGGCGGCGGCGCGGCGGCTGCATCGCGGCTTCCAGGGCTACACGACCGACGACGCGCCCGCGCTCCTCGGCTTCGGCGCGAGCGCGATCGGCGCGCTGCCGAAGGGTTATGTGCAGAATGCGCCGACCGCGGCGGCCTATGGCAAGGCCATCGAGTCGGGTGGCCTGGCGACGCTGCGCGGCGTCGCGCTGAGGCCCGATGACAGCCTGCGCCGCGACGTGATCGAGCGGCTGATGTGCGATCTCGATGTCGATCTCGTTGCGGTCGCGGAGACGCATCGCGCCGACCCCAGGCCGCTGATTGCCGACGCCTTCGGACTCGGGAGCTTCGTGGAGGACGGACTCGCGAATTGGGACGGGCGCCGCGTCGAGGTCACGGAGCAGGGCCGGCCGTTCGTGCGTTCGATCGCCGCCCTGTTCGACGTCTATTTCGAGCACAATGACTCGAGGCCGCGGCATTCGAAGGCGATTTGAAGAGCTGTAGCCAGGGGCGATGAGGGCGGGGAGCGCCGCCACTCTGGAGCCGAGGTCCCTCATGCTGAGCTTGTCGAAGGACGACCTCGGTGGTCGCGTAAGCGCCTTATTCTCACACGACTCTTCCAAGCGGAAGGAGCGAGGTCAGCGACCTCGCCTACAACGGCGCCAAGCCCCCCTTTGCCCGAACGTCGGGTCAGGATGCCGCGCAAATTGCAAACGCAATGCGCCCGGGCCGCTCGCCGCGGACCGGGCGCCTCTTTATCTTTCTTCCAGCCCGGCTCAGCTGCGGCGGTCGCCGAACAGGAACAGCAGCTGCTGGAACAGGTTGATGAAGTCGAGGTAGAGCCGCAGCGCGCCGAAGATCGACTTCTTCTCCGCGACCTCGTAGCCGTCGCCGGCGTAGTAGCTCTCCTTGATCGCCTGCGTATCCCAGGCGGTGAGGCCGGAAAACACCAGGATGGCGACGATGGAGAGCGCCCATTGCAGGCCCGAGCTCATCAGGAAGATATTGACGACGCTGGCGATGATGATGCCGAACAGGCCCATGACCATGAACGAGCCCATCGCCGACAGGTCACGCCGGGTCGTGTAGCCGTAAAGGCTCAAGGCGCCGAACGCCGCCGCGGTCTCGAAGAACACGGCGAAGATCGAAGCGTGGGTGAAGACGACGAAGATCGTCGACATCGAAAGCCCGATCAGCGCCGCGAACAACAGGAACGCGCCGCGGGCGGCGCCCGCCGAAAGCGAGTTGCGGCCCGCAGACAAAGCGAACACGACGGCGAGCGGCGCGAAGATCACCACCCAACGCAACCCCGAAGTGTAGATCGCAGAGCCGAAGTCGGTCAGGCCCACGATGCGGCCGGCGACTTCCACGACTGCGGCTTTGTAGGCGACGAAAGCCACGATGCCGGTCACGCCGAGCCCGAGCGTCATATGATTGTAGACGCCGAGCATGTACGCGCGCAGACCCTGGTCGATAGCGCCCGCGCCGGACCGGGCGACGCCAACCCCGTTGCGGGGATTGGCAAAGCGGTCATAGTCGGACATGGATCACCTCACGAGAAAGAACACCCGCTCCGTCGCGACCGACGGCCGGCGCTCGCGCCGAATATGGTCTCGGGCCGCCGCGAGCGCAAGTCCCACGGACATCGAGGGTTTACGGCGCCTGTTGCGCCCGTTCACAAGCTGGCGAGGAATTCGGCGGCAGGGCGGGTCGTGCGGTACTGGCTGCGCGCGGCGATGTCGGAGGCGATGACCGCGATCGCGAGCACGGCGAGCCACGTCGCGTCATCGAAATCGACCCGGGTCATGCCGAGCGCGAGATTGCAGACGAACGCCGCCATCAAGAAGGGCGCGAGCCGCGGCGGAAACCGGCTCATGGCGCGGAACGCCAAGCCGACCCCCGCCGCCGCGAGGAAGCCGCCGACGATTCCGTACTCGTACCAGATCTGGAACAGCGCCGTCCGCGGCGTCTCCGGCGGCAGCGCGCCGGCGGCGACGCCGCCGGCGACGGTGGCGATGCCGTGGCCGGTGATGAGATGGACCCAGTCGAACTCGACGACGTGGAAGGCGAAGGCCAGCTCCGGAAATGGCGCGGGCAGGGTCGGCAGCTTGGCGTTCATCATCAGCCGCGCGACGGGCGCGGCTATGACCACGATGAGCGGGGCGAGACCGATGAGCCCGGCGGCGATGAAGCCGAGGTCGCGCGCGGTGCGCCTGAGGTCCGCCAACGCGAACGACAACGCGGCGAAGCCGGCGAACATCGAGATCGTCGTCGGCGAGGAGCCGATGCCGTAGGCAAAGATCAACGCCAGGATCATCAGCAGCCGCGCATAGCCGTTGCGGGCGCGCGCCGCGAGACCGCCCATGGCCGGAAACAGCAGCGCCGCCAGCGCCATCCCGCCTTCGTCGATGCGGCTGAACGCGACCGCCGCGCCCTGGCGCCAAACGACCGCGGCGGAGAGAATGACGGCGATCGTCATCGCCAAGCCGATCGGGAAGACATAGAGATCGGTCGCGCGCGCATTGGCGCGCGTAAAACTCAGCGCGATCGCGGTCGCGAATGCGAAACCCACCAATTCGGCGAGGCGCCCGGCCCCCGCGGCTGGGAACGGCGTCCATAGCAACGACAGCGCCGCCCAGCCGAGCCAGGCGAGGCCGAGATAGACCGGCGGCTCGGAAAACGCCGTGGCGAGACGTTCCCGGACGTGTCCCGGCGGATCGAGTACAGCGGCAAAGGCGATGAGCGCGACGCCGATCGGGAACACGACGAAAATCGCGAGCTGATGCAGGACGACGCCGGCCGGCGCGGCGAGCGCGAGCAACGCATATCCCATGCGGCTCAAGAACTGCGCCGCATCGGCCGCTTCGTCCCGCGGCCCGAATCCCGTCGACTCAGTCATCCGCCCAACTCCTTTCATTCTTTATATGTTCACCCTCGGCGCAAATCTGTGGATTCGGCGCAACACCTGTACGCGAATTTCGCTATAGAGGCGGCGTGAACTCGAAAGGCATGAACGACTTATCTACCATGGAACCCGGCTGCGCCGCCTTCGCGCGGCGCCGTCAGCGCGCCGACGCCGCCGTCAGCGCCGCCTTCGCGTGCGCCGGCCCGCGCACCGAAGCCGCGCGCGCCTTCGAGACCGGCGGCCTCAGGCTGCGGTTTCCCCGTTGCGGGCCCGAGTGCGAGGCCGTCGTCATCAACACGGGCGGCGGCATGGCGGGCGGCGACCGCGCGCGCCTGCACTTCGGCGTCGCATCCGGCGCCCGCGCGCTGGTTACGACCCAGGCGGCGGAGAAGATTTATCGCGCCGACGGCGCGCCAACCGTAACCTCGGTTCGCCTCGAGGTCGGCTCGGGCGCTTCGCTCGTCTGGGCGCCGCAGGAGACGCTGCTGTTCGACGGCGCCGAGTTCGAGCGCCGGCTCGAGGCCGACGTCGCCGCGGACGGCGCGCTCATGATCGTGGAAGCGACCGTGTTCGGCCGGCTCGCTCATGGCGAGACGCGTATTGCGGCGTCGTTCCGCGACGACTGGCGGGTGCACCGCGGCGGCCGGCTCGTTTTTGCCGAGGCGCTGAGAATCGCCGACGCCGGCCAGCGGCTGGACCGCCCCGCGGTCGGCGCGGGGGCGCGTGCCGTCGCCTCACTGCTGTGGGTCGCGCTCGACGCTGCGGCTCGGCTCGACGACCTCAGGACGGCGCTCGATGCTGTCGCCGCCGAGCCTGGGGAGCGGCTGGAAGCGGGGGCGAGCGCGCTCGACGGCTTCCTCGTCGCCCGCCTGCTTTCGCCGTCGCCGCCGCGCCTGCGCGCGGGTCTCGTCGCGGCGATGCGGGCGCTCGGTGGCCGCGAGGCGCCGCGGGTGTGGTCGTGACTCGATGACGATGTCGTTGCGACGCTCGATGGCGCTCGTTGCCGCGCTCACGCTCGCCTCGGTCGCGGCTCAACTCGTCGTCAGTTGCCGGCTCGAGCTGAGCTTCGACGAAGCCTATTACGATCTGTGGTCGCAACATCTGGCCTGGGGCTATCTCGATCATCCGCCGATGGTCGCATTGTGGATCCGCATATCCACCGCGTTGTTCGGCGGCTCCGATCTCGGCGTGCGCGCGCTCGACGTCGTCGCCTTCGCGGCGTCGCCGGCGCTGATCGGCGTAGCGGCGGCGCGGCTGTTCTCGGCGCCGCGGGTCGGCGTTTCAGCCGCGCTCGTCTGGCTCGCGACGCCGCTCACCGCCGGCGCGTTCCTGGCGACCCCCGACGCGCCGCTCACGCTGTTCGCGATCGTCGCGCTCGCCGGCCTCGTCGAGGTCTGGCGCGGCCGCGCCGCCGGCTGGGCGATCGTCGGCCTCGCGCTCGGCCTCGCGCTGGAATCGAAATTCACCGCGTTCTTTCTCGCCGCCGGGGTCGCGCTCGCGGTTGCCGTCGTTCCCTCGCTGCGCCGCTGGTGGCGCTTGCCCGCCCCCTATGTCGCGGCGCTCGGCGCGGCGGCGATGTTCGCGCCGTTCGTGCTGTGGAACGCGACCCACGACTGGGAGACCTTCGCCAAGCAGTTCAGCCGCGTGCCGGCGGAGGCCTGGACGCTGCGGTTCGCGCCCGAATACATCGGCGCCACGATCGGCGCCGCAAATCCGCTGTTCGTCGTCGCCGCCGGCGGCTGGCTCGCCCGGCGGGAGCGCGGCCCCGTCGACCCGGAGGCCGAAGCGAAGCGCCTGCTCATCGCCTATATGGCGCCGGCGCTCCTCTATTTCCTCGTCCATGCGCTGCACGATCGCGTGCAGGCGAACTGGCCGGCGCCGGTCTACCCGGCTTTCGCGATGCTCGCCGGGGCGGCGGCGGTGCGCGCGCCGCTGTGGGCGCGGCGGACGGCGACCGCGGGCGTCGCTCTTGGCGCCGCCGTGCTCGCGGCCCTCTATCTCTACGCGGCGATCGGCTGGCCGGCCTTCGGCGCCGCCGATCCGCTCGCTCGCATCGGCGGCTGGCGCGCGCTCGCGGCCGAGGTTTGCGCCCGCGCCGAGTCGGAGGGGGCGGCGTACGTGCTGGTTCGCGACTACGCGGCGACCGCGCCATTGATGGTCTATGGCGATGGCGCGCGGCCGGTCATCCAGGCCGAGGACCGCGAGCGCTGGACCTTCCTGCCGCCGCCGGACATGAGCGTGTTCGCTTCGCCCGGCCTCGCGTTCGGCGACGCCGACCGCGATTTCGCCGAGGAGCTCGCGCGCCGTTTCCGCTCCGTCGAGCCCATCGGACGGCTGCTGCGCCGCGTCGGCGGCGTCCCCGTCGGCGCCTACGAGCTCTACCGGGTTTCCGGTCCGATTGCCCCGGTGTTCGAGTAGGCCCGTCCGTTCGTATTCACACGGAAAGGCGCAAGGCCCACATCGCCGCGATGCCGACGGCCATGGCGAGCGGCAGGATCTCGCGCGCGCCGTTGTAGGCGAGGTCCCTCATCCTGAGCTTGTCGAAGGACGACCTCGCTCCTTCCGCTTGGAAGAGTCGTGTGAGAATCAGGCGCTCACGCGCCGACCGAGGTCGTCCTCCGACAAGCTCAGGATGAGGTCGCTCGGCAACAGAATGGCGC
>JBKQKS010000362.1:0-11200 GCA_052147395.1 Roseiarcus sp. | reverse complement strand
CGGGCTCGAAGGGGTGATTCGTCGATCATCGATATGCTATAGACTTCAACCCCGGCGACAGGAATCCCATAAACAGCTTCCGCTAGTAGAACGCACAACCCGATTCACCAGTTTCTGGGCGTCGCCTAAGCGGGTCGAAGCTCTGCCCACTCGAGCGACGACAACAGGCGGGGGCGAGGAGTCGAGAGCGCTATGAATGTGTTGATCCTGGGTTCTGGAGCGCGCGAGCACGCGCTCGCGCTGGCGATCTCGCACTCGCCGCGCCTTACCAGGCTATATGTCGCCCCCGGCAATCCGGGTTGCGCCGAGGTCGCTGATCTCGTCGCGCTCGATCCCAGCGACATTTCCGCAGTCGTCGAATGCTGCCGGGCTCGGGCGATCGATCTCGTCGTCGTCGGGCCGGAAGCGCCGTTGGTTGCGGGCGTCGCGGACGCTCTCGCAGAATCAGGCGTCGCCTGTTTCGGCCCGAGCCGGGCGGCGGCGCGGCTCGAGGGTTCCAAGGGGTTCACCAAGGATCTCTGTCGCGAACGCGGCATTCCGACCGCGGACTACCAGCGTTTCACCGAGCGTTCGGCGGCGCTGGCCTACGTGCGCGATCGCGGCGCGCCGATCGTGATCAAGGCCGACGGGCTCGCCGCGGGAAAGGGGGTCATCGTCGCCGAGACGCTCGATGAGGCGGAGGCGGCGATCGAAGCGATGTTCTCCGGCGCGTTCGGCGCCGCCGGCGCCGAGGTGGTCGTCGAAGAGCGGCTGGTGGGCGAGGAGGCGTCGTTGTTCGCGCTCAGCGATGGCGAGCGGGTCCTCGTCTTCGGCGGCGCGCAGGACCACAAGCGCGTCGGCGACGGCGACGTCGGCCCCAACACCGGCGGAATGGGCGCCTATTCGCCGGCGCCGGTGCTGACGCCCGAGATCGTCGAGCGGACGCTCTCGACAATCGTTCGACCGGTGATCGCCGGCATGGCCGCGCGGGGGACTCCGTTTCGCGGCGTGCTGTTCGCCGGCCTCATGATCGGCGCGGAAGGGCCGAAGCTCATCGAGTTCAACGTCCGCTTCGGCGATCCCGAGGCTGAGGCGATGTTGGCGCGACTGGATGACGACCTGCTCGACTTTCTCTGGGGGGCCGCCTGCGGGCGTCTGCCCGATCGCGAGCCGAGAGTCCTCGCCGAGACCGCGCTGACGGTGGTGGTCGCGGCCCGCGGCTATCCCGGCGCCTATCGTAGGGGCGGAGCCATCGATGGCCTCGATAGCGCCGGCGCCGTTGACGGCGTGACTATTCTGCACGCGGGAACCCGCCGGATCGGCGGGCGGCTCGTCGCCGAAGGCGGACGTGTGCTCGCCGTGACGGCGCGCGGCAAGGACGTGAGGCAGGCGCGGGAGCGGGCCTACGCCGCCGTAGACCGGATCGCTTTCGACGATGGGTTCTGCCGCCGCGACATTGGGGCGCGGGCGCTGGCGCGTGAAAGCTAGGCGCCTGCCCGGTGTGCGCTCCGCGCATCCTCCGCGGACGCGAAAACTTCGCCGATGGCGAATCTCCCACCACGCATGAGTTCCTCGCCGCTCGCGACGCCCTTGCCAGCGCGCTGGGCCTGGAGAACGCGAATGGCGCCCTCGCCGCAGGCGACGAGGAAATCATCGGAGAGGATTTCGCCCGGCGCGCCATGCCCAGACGCCGCCTCGACGCGCAGGAATTTGATTCGCTCCCTGGCGCCGGCCGAACCGATCTCGGAATAGGCGCCCGGCCATGGGGAAAGCCCATGAATCAGGTTGCGCAGGCGCGCGGCGTCCTGCCTCCAGTCGAGGATCGCCTCGGTCTTGTCGATCTTGTTGGCATAGAGCACGCCGTCGGCCGATTGTTCGCGAAAAACCAGACGGCCTTCGATGAGCTCGCTCCAGCAACTGGCCAGCAGGTCCGCAGCCATTCGCGATAACCTGTCGGTCATTTCGCTCGCGGTGTCCGCGGGATTGACGAGAGTGCGCACTTCGCGTGCGACAGGCCCCGTGTCTAGGCCCGCCTCCATGCGCATGAGACCGACCCCGGTCTCCGCATCCCCCGCCATGATCGCGCGTTGGATCGGCGCGGCGCCGCGCCATCGCGGCAGCAGCGACGCATGCAGATTGACGCAGCCGAGCTTCGGAATCTCCAGCACGTTCGGCGGCAGAATGAGACCGTAAGCGGCGACGATCGCGAGGTCCGGCGCGAAAGCTCGCAAACGCCCGGCCGCGTCATCGTTTCTGAGCGAGACCGGGGTCAGGACCGGCAGTCCCAACGCCTCCGCCTTCTCTTGCACCGCGGTTTTCCTGATCTCGAGTCCGCGTCGCCCTCCGGGTCTGGGCGCCTTCGTATAGACAGCCGCGACTTCGGCCCCGAGCGAGACGAGCGTTTCGAGGGTCGGAACTGCGAAGGGCGGAGCTCCCATGAAGATGGCGCGCATGGAAGACAGATAACATTGGGTTAGGATCTGGTCAAAAGCGCATGCTAACCTTCGCGGATCGAGTTGCAGCTGCGGCTCGTGAGGCTGGTGAGGTTGTGGAGACGGCGCGGCATGCGACGAGAATTCTCATTGCGCGTCTACTACGAAGACACCGACTTCTCCGGTCGCGTCTACCATGCCTCCTACCTCAGATTCCTGGAACGCGGCCGAACCGAATGGTTGCGCGCTCGAGGCTTCGGACATCGCGAGTTGGCGCAAACGGCAGGCCTCGTGTTCGCCGTGCGCGGCCTCGAGATCGAGTATCTGGCGCCGGCGCTCATGGACGACGAGTTGAGTATCGTCACGACATTCGTGGGCGCCAAAGGCGCGGTGCTCGAGTTCGAACAAGAAATACTGCGCGCCGGCGCGCGCCTCGTCGAGGCGCGCGTGCGCATCGTCACGCTGCGCGGCGACCACCCTGTGCGGCCGCCCCGCAGTCTGATTGATCGGATCGCCGCCGATTGAATGTGAGAGGGGGCTCACGATTCCAGCGCGCGATCGAGCCTCGACGCCAAATTCGCCAGTTGTTCGATGACGCGATCTTCCAGCTCACGCAGATCTGCGCGCGTCGGAAGGGCGCTCATCGTCTCTCGGACGCGAAAGTGGTCGTCATGAATTTGCGCGAGCCTATCAGTAAGACGCATCATCGCCGCTTCGTCCGCTGAGGCTTTCGCCTCCCAGTGATCGGCCCGCGTGGCGAGTTCCGTCTCGATTTTGTCCATTCGCGACATCAATCGCCAGATGAAGGCGACGCTGCTCGCGAGCAGAGTCGCAGATGCGGTGATTACCCATTGAATGAAACTCAACGGAGCGGCTTCATTTGCAGTAAAGGACATCGACGCCTCCCTAGAGTACCCGAAACGCCGATCTGGCGGCGCCGACTTTCGACGCCGCGGCGATCATTTGAGAAGCGGCTGAAGCGTGGCGTAAGCAGCGATGATGTCTTCCACCGCGACGAGCGCCGACGTCGGCGGAGGATTCGGAGGGCAGACGAGCGCGAGTGTGTTGACGGCCGCCTGTTGGTAGGTATCCAGAGACAAATTCAACGACTTCACGGCGGCGAGAACCGGGCAGCCGACGGCGAGTGCGTCCCGCATCTCTGTCGTCGCAGTCGAATTGAGCGTCAAGTTGGCGTTACAGCCGCTGAGCGCTAGGCCGACGGCGGCGAGCACGCTCATCGTAGAAACAATTCTGAGCATATTGCACCTTTGAGAAGAATTGAACAGCGCGCGCGATCGAGGCGCGGCGCGTTTTCAGGAGGCCTTGAAGATCGGAGTCGAGGTCGCGGCGCGCAGGCCCATCATGACGACGCCGATGAATGTCGCGGCGTTCGGTGAGAGGCCGAACACATGGACGAAATCGAAGTTCGAAACGTAGCTGACGATCTGAGGCAGGACGGCGAGCGCCAAGCCTAAGGCGAAGGTCTTGAATCCAGCGAGCATGGGTATGTCCTCGTTTCATCGTGAGTGGCAGGACGCGTGCGCCATGATCGGCGCCGCTCCTGCGAACGGGTCGGTTGAATGCGTCGATGAGCGTGAAACGCGCTTGTCGGCGATGTTCGGACGGCCGTGCATGGCGAAAGCAACCAATGCTATGCTGAGACCGTTCGTCAGCGAGGCGCGCGGGACGCGGACCGCCGGTGAGCTCTTGGTCGCGATCTCCGTGCCGCCAGAGACGCTGTCGGATGTCGACGCGCTGGCGAACAAAGCCAGGAAGCCCGACTAGGCGCGCGTCTGCGGGACCGGGCCTGTCGAGTGAGGCCGATCCGCCGGAGTGGCATTATCAGATAGAGAAGCTAGCTCCAATCGCCGACTGTCGTCACGGTCGCCGAGCCGATCGGCCAGCATTTGAAGTAGGAGTTGGCGCCGGCCACGGCCGCGGCGGCGACGCCGAGCGACACCTGCGGAATGACCGTGCCGGCCCCCGTCACGCGCAGGATGCCCTTGATCAGCGCCTCTCCTGAGGTATTCGTGTCGGCCGTCACGATAGCCGTGTTCGCCGCCGTGTTGAACGTGATCTCAGGCGAGGCGGCTGTTCCGCCGGTGGCCTTGTGTCCGAGCGACATCCACGACTGCGTGAACGTCGCCGAGCCGCCGAGGGCGAAGCCGAATGAGCCCGAGGTTGCCGACATCGACGACAGCGAAAAGAAGCATTCGAACTCGTAAGTCCCGACCGCCAGCGTGACGGCGCCGTTGGTCGTCGCGTTGAGCAGCTGCTGCGCGGCGGTCTGCGAAGTCAGCGTGTAGGCCGACGCGAGCACCTGGATTTGTTCGGCGACCGCGACCTGGCGGCTCGCGGCCTGCGCCGTCAGATAGAACGCGGCGCCGTCGAATTCCGCCGCGCCCGCTGCGGCTGTGGTCTCGAGCGTGCCGGACACGAATCTCAGTGGCGGGAGGGTAGCGACCCCAGCCGCGAGGACGGCGCCGGAACCAAAAGTGAGCACTCCGACAGCATTGGTGACAGTAAAGCCCGTGTACCAGGTCGATCCATCCGGGGATACCTTCAGGGAGTAGCTGTCGGAGCCGTTGAGGCCCATCTGCGCACGGCCGGAAAAGCCGTCTTCGAAGATGATCGAGGCGGTGTCGGTCGATGCCGCCTTGTTGAGCGTCAGGCTGAAATTCGTGCCGGTGAACAGCGCGGCCGTCCCTGAGACGGTGAGCGCGTTGCCGGAGCTTGGCGGCGTTCCGACGCCGAGGCTAGCGGCCTGCAAGTTCGGGACGCCCTGCACCAAAGTCCACTTGCCCGCGCCGTTGCTTTCGAGCGCCAGCGTGCCGTAAGCGGCGGCGATCTGCGCGTTCGCCGCGCCATCGACCGTGTCGGTTCCGGCCGCCGCGACCGTGATCGTGTCGCTCGACGAACAGGCGCCGCTCTCGTCGACGACAGTGAGCACCGCGCCGAGCGGATAGGCGCTCGAGGCGCATAGCGTGACGGTGCGCGCCGCGGTGATCGCCGTGTAGGCGATGAGGCGATCGGTCGCCAGCGCCGTGTAGTTGGCGTCCGAAACCGGCGTGCGGGTCGCCAGCGCATGCGGCCAGCCGCCGGCGGTCGCGCCGTCGCCCATGTGGATCATCATGTTGGTGGTGTCGAACCACAACTCGCCCTGGGCGGGCGTGTTGGCGGCTATGTTCGCCGGCGTGTCGCGGCGGTGTTTTACTTGATCAGACAATTTCAGGCTCCAGCGTTGTCACGCAAAATTCTAGGCGGCAAAGGCGCCCGGACTCCCGCGGATTTGTCGGGAGCGGCTTGGCGGAGGCGCCACGATGCGCTATGAGAAGGATGCGCGGTAGACGACCTTCGCGGAGCGGAAAGCGCGCCGTCTCTGCGCAGTCGAGACGAGCTTTCGGGGCGGCCCGCGCCTAGAGGTTAAGCAGCCGAGTCCCGCGTCTGCTTCAGACCACGTTGCCGAGGTCGACGATTACGGTCGTCGGCGACGACGCGGTTCCCCAATCATCGGACAGCGCCACGGGGTCGCCGGCAACCGCGCCCCAGTCCATGCTCGTCCCGAGCAGCAACGCCTCGGTGACCGGCCCGATCATCCCGGCTCCGGTTGGCGTGTAGGTATAGACCGCGCAAGTCGACAGGTCCTCGAGCTCGCCGGCCCAGTTCCAACTCTGGAATTTGAAATAGAGCTGGACGCCAATGTAAGCCGGCGGATACGAATAAGAGAGCAGGCCTGATACCAACGAGAAGAATTGCGCGCCAATCGCGTGCGCCGCGCCGGTGGTGCCGTCGAGACCGCGCGGCAGAGCGAGTAGATTGTACTTGTCCCCGCTGGTCAGCGTCGCATAGACATAGCCGAGAAGTTCGGAATCGATGAGCGACAAAGTGGCGCCGCTCTTCGCCCCCGGTCCGGAGGTCCCGACGAGCGTGGCGCCGCTCTCGCTCATATCGACCGAAAGCGTGTGCGAATCATCCCAGCCCGTCTCTGCCGGTAAGCTAGCGGTCAGCACGCCCTGACCGATGGAGTTGGAGACATTTGTCAGATGCGTGTACGTCGTGCCGTCGAACGAGATGTAGATGCGAGCGCCGCCCCAACTCGGGCCGAGGCCGCCGCCGCCTTGCGGGCTGGCGCCAATCCAGAGCACCAAACTGTTATTGCTGAGGGCCGGGGGCGGTTCGTAAATGAGGGGCGGATTGATCGCCGGCGGCGCGCCGCTGCTCGGGGGTGTGCCGCCGCCGCCGCCCTGGCCTGGATTGTTCGCCGGCGTCGACACACCAATGGTTAGTTCCTCGGCAGTAACCGTGAGCGTCCCGTTGTCGTCCTCTTCGATCGTGATGATGCGCACCAGTGCGTTCACGAGCCCGAGATTGGCGTCTGTGATCTCGACGATATCCATCGGGTCGAGCAGGCAATATTCCCAGCTCAGCTTGAAGGTGAAATGCTGGCGAATGTAGAGTCCGCGCTGCAAAATCGTCTGCGCCACGATCGGCGCTACCGTCAGGTCGTCTGGAATTTCCCGCGCGGAGATCGCCGAGTTGATGCGCGGGCCATAAAGCTCGATCTGCGATTGGTCGCGCGCCTCGACGATCGTCCCGCCGTACTGGTTGAGGCGCGACAGGCAGTTGATGCGCACGATATTGGGCAGCGAGAACGGATCGAGCCGCGAGACCGTGATCGGGTCTTTGTTGCCCTTCTCGTCGACGAAATCGAGGTCGGTGAGAGAATAGGCCGGCGTCATGTCCGGCGCATATCCTCGTAGCACGGCGCGCGTAAAACTAATCGTGACGGCCGCCCCGGCGTCTTGGTAATCGAAGATGTAGGTCCCGGTTGGACTGATGCCGTAGGTTCCGACCCCGGTCGGCGCGCTCCCGGTGTAAGCGAGCGCCGTTCCCGTAAAAGTGTAGACGACGCCGCCGTCGCTGACGAATTGGTCGCTCGGCACCAGATAGACGACGAGCGGCACGGTCGCGCCGGTCACTGTCGGCTGCGGCACGGCCATCTTGATGACGACAGGGGTGTTCCCCGTGGCGACCGCAACGTCGCCGAAGGGGATGAATTTGAGCTGGCCTCCCGACCACACCGCGCCGCAATTGGTGATTTGCAGCCAGCGCGTGAGCGCCGAGGACGCCGGCTCCGGGCTCACCAACGCCGGCGAGATCGCGATGCCGAGCGCCCAGCAATAGGCTTGCAGGCTGGCGTCGGTCGAGCCCGCGCCGCCGCCATAGAGCGTGGTCAGGTTGATCGACGCCGGGTTGAAGCCCGCGCCATACTGCGGATTGGTGAGGAAATCGAAGATCGTGAACGCCGGGTCGGCATCGCCGGCGTTGGCGCCGCCGCCGGCGTCGACCCCGAGCACTTCGAAACTGATCTGGCCGATGCCCGCCGACGCGTCGAGCCCAAAATTGGCGTCACAGACATAGGCCGTCGATTGGTAGGCGAGCGCCTCGTTGGGGTAGGTCGCCTCCCAATACGGCCACGTCGTTTGCATCGCCGTGCCGGTGTATTCGGTCAGATAAAGCTGTTCGACGTTGTAAATTTGGCCGCCGCGCCAGATCTGTCCGATGCTGCCGATCGGGCCTTCGCAGATGCCGATGATGACGTCGGCGGTGTAGCCCGTGGCGCCTCCCGCCCCGAACAGACCGCCCTTGCCGCCGCCACTGCTTTTGATCTTGAAGTTCTGATACGCGATGACGTTGCCGGCAATCTTGTTCATCCCCCAAACGATCGGGATTGGCAAAGTCCAGGTCGAGGTGGTGAGCTGAAGGTCGGTGTAATCCGGCTTCTGGTTGCTATCGCGCAGGAAGCCCATGGCTCAGGCGCTCCATAGACTGAAATAGCGGTGCGGCTTCACAAACAGCCCACGATTGCGTTCGGGCTCTTCCTCGAGGACGCATCGCGCCGGGGCGTAAGCATGGACGATGCGCAGCGGCGCGAGGCCCGAGACGATGCTCCCGTGAGCAAAGCAACGGCCGAATTTGAACATCATGACGTCGCCGAGTTCAGGCTCCGAAACCTCGCGCGCGCGGGCGAGGAGGTGACTGAGGAAGCGTTCCTCGTCGCGGTGCAGCATCCAATCCTGGACATAGGGGCGCGGATCGAACGGCGCGATGGCGCTGGTGTCGACATAGACGCGGACCAACAACATCGCGCAATCGACGCCGACGCCTTTGATATCTGCCATGTGGCGCCAGGGCGTGCCGCGCCACGCGCGGGCAGCGGCGACGACGCGACGACGGCCCTCATCCTGAGCCTGCCGAAGGACGGCATCTACGCCGACCGTCGTTGACGCGCAAATTTTCATGATCGGGGCTCCCGGCGCTATAGCCAGCCGTCGGCCTGGAGGCCGACGCTCCTCAGGCGGCAACGAGGGCGGACGTAATGAAGGGAAACCCGCGGAAGTTGGCGAGGTTGTTGAACTGCTTCTGACACGTTCCCATCGTATGGTCGCAGCCGGCATAGACGGTGAAGGCATCGCCGGTCGCGGGCGTCTCGGGCAGCGGATACATCAGCGTCAGTGATGTTCCGACGACCACGCTTTTGACCGTCGCGCGCTCGTTGGCGTTGGCGCCCGAGGTGAACACCAGCGAGCCGCCCTGGTGCGCCGCGAGCGCGGCGCTCGAATTGATGAGCGTCGCCGTCGAACCCGCGCCGGCGGTCGAACTCGCCGCGTAGGTTCCGCGGATCACGCCGCAACCGCTGTCGTAGAGCACGTGCTGGCAGGTCGGCGCCCAGAAATTCTTCGGCATGTCGTAATCGAGGATGATCAGATCGCTGGCGACCGTGATTTGCGCCGCCGTTCGCCCGACGCTGTCGACCGTCGACACGCGGCCCTGAAACAACAACACGCCGTCGATCACTGTTCCGCCCGCGGCGGTCAAAAACACCCGGTAGCGCAGAATCGTCGCGCCGTCGAAAGCGCCGCCGCGGATCGACTCCAGCACCGGCGCGCCGGCGATGAGGTCGGTCGGACGCGCGGCGATCGTGAGCTGCTGCTTGTCGACCTCGAGCCCGACGCTTTGTTTCGACTTGAGGCCCATGACCAGCGGGCCGGTATCGGAATAGGTCACGCCGTCGAAGGTGACGGGATAGTCGGCGTTGGTCCAGGTCAGCGCCGTGCCGGTTGCAAGCGTGAACGCATAGCAATCGGCGAACGCCAGCGGCGCGTCGATCATGCCGCGCACCGAGTTGAGGTAGTTGATGAGCGTTGTCGAGGCGGTTTTCATTGCGCCCTCAGCGATCTGAACTTGACGCTTTCCACCTTCCACAGGTTCGTCATGGGCTGTTCGAAGTCGAGCGTGTCGGCGTCGAACCGGCAGGCAAAGCCGAAATAACCGGCCCAGGTCAGTGCCGCGCCCGAGGCCGGCGCGGTCGTGAAGGTGACGAGCCCGTTGTCGAGCGAATAATTGGATGACGAAACCAGCGAGCCGGCCTCGTAAATCAGCGGCGCGGTCGCCGTGACAGTAAAACCCTGGAAATAGAGACTCTTCGAGCTCTCGGTTACCGGCGCGACGATCCATTCCGAAAAACCGCCGAGCGAGCGCGTGAGCTGAAACGAAGTTGTTGAACCGTCGCCCGTGCCGAAATTCTGCGCCGTCACCTGGTAATCGGTCGAGTCATAGTAGATGAAGCTCTGCGCCTGGCCGCCGCATTGCAGAAAGAAGCCCATGAGGGCCTGCATCGATTGCGCGCCGAGGCCGCCATAAGCTCCGTTCGACGTGCCGTCGAGGCCATTGAAGGTGAGTTCGAATTCCCAGATTGGGTTCATCCATAGCTGATCGCGCACCTCGCGGCCGGAGACGTGGCTAGCGACGATGGTCGACCAGGTCGGCTTCTTGTGGACGCTCCAGCCCTGCCCGGCGAGCGTGGGAAATACGAGGTTGGTCATCGCGCAGCCGCGACGAAGGCGAAACCGGCGCGGGTCGCCGGTTCCGCGCGGCGCGGCCATTCGAGGCCGAAACTCGCGGTCTTGGAGCGGAAGCGATAGATGAGCGTGCGCGCGCGGGAGACAATTTCGAACAGCTCGAACTCGCCGATCCGGTCGCCGAGCGTCAGGGCCTCACCGTCTGCAACTTGCATGTTTGAAACTCCCAAAACAGCGCCATGAAGTTTTCGAAGTCGGCGACGTCTTCGCTGAACCGACAGAGATAGAGCGCGCCGAAGTCGGCGCTAACCACAACGCCCTCGGCGGGCGCGGTGGCAAACTCTATCTCCGGAGCATAGCCGCTGGTCACGCTCCAGCCCGTGCCTTGCGCGATGCCCGCGAGATAGACGGCGCCGACGCCGCTCGTCGCCAGCACCGGCTCGCGGTAGCTCTCAAACGTGCGCACTAGCGGAAACGAAGTGGTCTCGCCGTCGCCGGTCCCGAGCGCCTGCCCGGCGAGCGCCGACCAAATCGGCACGTCGACCCAAAACAACGCGTCACGGCCGCGTTGCTCGTTGTAGAAGCCGGCGATCTGCTGCAGCTCGGCGTAAGTCGGCGCGGCGCGCAGCAGCTCGTAGGTAAACTCGAATTCGTATTGCGAATAGGCGCGCTTCTGCACACGCGATTCGCGGCCCAAGACGTGGGCGGCGAGGCCGGTTTCGAACTGCGGGCGCACATAGACGCTCCAGCTAAGAGTCGAAAGGGCCGGAAAGGTCGGGTAAATTCCCGGCGACGGGTCCGGCGACGGCGCCACCGGCGGCAGCGCGGCGCGGCCCCAGGGCGAAAACCAATTGCCGGCCTGCCAGTTCGCCGCGTCGCCCCATACCTCGTTCATCAGCGGGAAGGTCGGGAACGGCCGCGCGTCCC
>JBKQKS010000361.1:0-14771 GCA_052147395.1 Roseiarcus sp. | reverse complement strand
GCGCCGACCCCGGCTGGCGGCAAGAGCCGGGGTCGGCGCCCCCGGCTACATCAGCCCGGCAGCAGGGACAAATAGGCGGCGAGCGTCTTGTCCTTCATCTGCCGGAGCGAAAAATGCGTCTCGACATGGATGCGCGCCCGCCGTGCGATCGCCTCGCGGGCGCTGGCGCCGAGTTGGAGCGCATTGTCGAGCGCCGCCGCCAGCGCATCCGGGTCGTCCGGGGGAATGCGCCAGCCGGTGCGCTCCTCTTCCGCCGCCTCGGGCGGCGCCAGCACCGTCTCCGGCACGGCGCCGATGTCGGTGACGACGACCACCGCGCCCATCGCCTGGGCCTCCACCGCGACGCGTCCGAAAGCTTCCGGCGCGGTCGAGGGCACGGCAACCACGCTCGCGGCGGTGAACGCCGCCGGCATGTCGTCGCAATGGCCGACGCGCGACACGAGCCCTATGAGCCCGCGCCCGGCGATGAGCTGATCGAGCTCCTTCGCGTAGCCATCGCGCCCCTGCGGGTCGCCGGCGAAAATGTAGCGCACGTCCGCGAGGCCCTTCTCCTTCAGCCGCGCCGCGGCCTCGATGAGCACCCGGTGGCCCTTCCAGGCGGTGAGCCGCGCGGCGACGAGAATGACGCGCTCGTGCGGCGCGACGCGCCAGGCTTCGCGCAGTTTCGCCACCCGTCCGCGATCGACCGCGGCGGGCGAGAACGTGCGCGTGTCCGTGCCGCGGGGGATCACTCTCAGCCGTTCGCGCGCCTGCGGGTAGAGGCGCTCGACGAGGCCGGCGGTGAACTGGGAATTGGCGATGACGACATCGCCGCGCGCCATCACCGAGTTGTAGCGCAATTTGAGCAACGACCCGCCGCCATAGGCCCCGTGGTAAGTGGTGACGAACGGCCGTTCGGCGATGCGGCTGGCGCCGAGCGCGACCCAGGCCGGCGCGCGCGAGCGCGCATGCACCAGGTCGACCCGCTCGCCGATGACGAAGCGGGCGAGCTTGCGCATGTTGAAGAACATCGCGAGCGGGTTCTTGCTCGCGGCGGGAAACGGGATCAGCACGCCGCCGACGGCCTGCAATTCGTTCGCCATCCGTCCGCCCTCGCTGGCGACGAGCGCGCGCGCGCCAGCCTCGACCAGCGCCTCGGCGATGTCGATCGTCGTGCGCTCGGCGCCCCCGGCGTCGAGCCGGGGAATGATCTGCAGCACGGTGCGGCCGGCGAGGTTCTTTTGCCCGTGGCCGAAGGGCGCGAAGCCGGGCGCGTTCATCGGGGACCTCCCGGGTCGACGCGGATGGCGCTGCGGCGCCGATCGCATAAGATCGAGCGAATCATGGGAGCGATTGAACCTTGAACGCGCGGGAACTGCAATTTCTCAACGTCGGCGCCGACGGCCGGCGCATCGCTTTTCTGCAGCGCCCGGCGACGCGGTCCGGCGCGGCCGGGATCGTCTGGCTCGGCGGCTTCATGTCCGACATGGCGTCGACCAAGGCGAGTGCGCTCGACGAACTCGCCGCCGAGCAAGGGCGCGCGTTCCTGCGCTTCGACTATTCCGGCCACGGCCGCTCCGAGGGCGCGTTCGCCGACGCAACCGTGTCGCGCTGGCTGCAAGAGGCGCGGGAGATGATCCTGGCGAAGACGGACGGTCCGCAGGTGGTCGTCGGCTCCTCGATGGGGGGCTATCTCGCGCTTTTGATCGCGCGCGAGTTCGCCGGACGGGGCGAGACGGCGCGGCTGAAGGGGTTCGTGCTCGTCGCGCCGGCGATCGACTTCACCGAAACGCTGCTGTGGGCGAATCTGCCGCAGGCGGCGAAGCGCGCGATCGAAACGGAGGGCGAATGGCGGCGGCCGTCGCCTTACTCGACCGAGCCTTACGTCTACACGCGGACGTTGATCGAGGACGGACGGCGGCATCTCATGTTCGGCGGCGAGATCCGCAGCCATGCGCCGGTGCGCATCCTGCAAGGCATGAAGGACCCCGACGTGCCCTACGCCCATGCGCTGAAGCTCGTCGAGCACATGCCCTGCGACCCCGTCACGCTGACTCTCGTTCGCGACGGCGACCATCGCCTGTCGCGGCCGCAGGACCTGGCCCTGCTGAAACAGGCGGTCGAGGCGATCGCGTCGGAATGATGGCCGCGGGCGCATCGGCTCGGCCGGAATGAATCATACCTTCGGATGGCTTGATCTGTCGCATTGCTTGTAGGCGCTATGTGATCGGCTTTCGATCGGCTAGAAGGGCCTTCGACGGGAGGAATTGTCGTCGGGGCTCGCAGCTAGTCGCCTCGCCGCGGCGTCGCTTGGGCGTGCGGGTTCGCGGGGGGCGGAGAATTGCGGGCGCCTGCGGGGCTCGTCGGCGACCGGGGGGTGGATGTTTCCGCGTGGGTCCGGGAACGATCGGCGCGCCTTTGGAGGGAGATGGATATGGAAGTTGAGACCAACGCTCCTGTCGGAGTGACCAACGAGCACCTGTTGGCCTGGGTCGGCCAAATGCAGCAGCTCTGCAAGCCCAACAGCGTCCACTGGGTGGACGGCACGGTCGAGGAGAACGACCGGCTGTGCGCCGAGATGGTCGAGTCCGGCACGTTCATCCGGCTCAATCCGGACAAACGCCCAAACTCCTATCTCGCGCGCTCGCATCCTTCCGACGTGGCGCGCGTCGAGGAGAGAACCTTCATCTGCTCGACCAACAAGGTCGACGCCGGCCCCACCAACAATTGGGCGCCGCCCGCGGAAATGCGCGCCACCCTACACAATATGTATGACGGCTGCATGCGCGGCCGCACCATGTATGTGATTCCGTTCAGCATGGGGCCGCTGGGCTCGCCGATCGCCAAGATCGGCGTGCAGATCACCGACAGTCCCTATGTCGTCACCAATATGCGGATCATGACGCGCATGGGGCGCGCCGTGCTCGACGTGCTCGGCGACGGGATGTTCATTCCCTGCATGCATTCGGTCGGCGCGCCGCTGTCCCCCGGGCAGAAGGACGTCCCCTGGCCCTGCGAGGGCGACATCAGCCGCAAGTATATCGTGCACTTCCCGGAGAGCTACGAGATCTGGTCCTATGGTTCGGGCTATGGCGGCAACGCCCTGCTCGGCAAGAAGTGCCTCGCACTGCGCATCGCCTCGGTGATGGCGCGCGACGAAGGCTGGCTCGCCGAGCACATGCTGATCATGGGCATCCACTCGCCGACCGGCGAGAAGACCTATCTGGGCGCCGCGTTCCCGAGCGCCTGCGGCAAGACCAACCTCGCCATGCTGGTGCCGCCGACAGACTTCGCCGGCTGGAAAGTGACGACCGTCGGCGACGACATCGCCTGGATCAAGAAGGACGCGCAGGGGCAACTGCGCGCGATCAACCCCGAATCCGGGTTCTTCGGCGTCGCGCCGGGGACGAACGAGGCGTCGAACCCCAATGCGATGGCGAGCTGCACCCGGAACACGATCTTCACCAACACGGCGCTGACCGATGACGGCGACATCTGGTGGGAGGGCATGACGGACAAGCCGCCCGCCCATCTCATCGACTGGACCGGCAAGGACTGGGAGCCCGGATGCGGCCGTCCGGCGGCGCATCCGAATTCGCGCTTCACCGCGCCGGCCTCGCAATGCCCGTCGATCGATCCCGATTGGGAGAACCCGGCCGGCGTGCCGATCAGCGCCTTCCTGTTCGGCGGCCGCATGCGCAAGAACATGCCGCTCGTCTTCCAGGCGTTCAACTGGAGCCACGGCGTCTATCTCGCCGCGACGATGGGTTCCGAGGCCACGGCGGCGGCGATCGGCATCACCGCGACCCGGCGCGACCCGATGGCGATGCTGCCGTTCTGCGGCTACAACATGGCCGACTACTTCAACCACTGGCTGGACGTCGGCCGGCAGGTCGCCAACCCGCCGCGCATCTTCCGCGTCAACTGGTTCCGCCGCGACGACGACGGCAAGTTCCTGTGGCCCGGCTTCGGGCAGAACATGCGCGTGCTGAGATGGGTCGTCGACCGCGTGCGCGGGCGCGGCTATGGCGTGGAAAGCCCGATCGGCTGGATGCCGCGCTACGAGGACATCGACTGGCGCGGTCTCGATTATGATCGCGACACGTTCCAGGACCTCATGGCGGTGGGCCGCGATGCGGGCGCCGAGGAGGCGCATCTCCACGAGGAGCTGTTCGACCGCTTCTTCGACCGCATTCCCAAGGAGTTCGTGTTCGAGCGCGAGCTGTTGCGCTCGCGGCTGTGGCGCTCGCCGGCGCGCTGGGAGCTGGCCGCGCCGGTTTGAGAAGCATGCTGACCCGAGGGAACGCGAGCCGCAGATAGTCCGCGGCTCGCGGTCTCGAAGGGACCGTGGAGTCTTGCCGCTCATCTCTCCGGAAAGGCCGCGTGGTCGAGGGCAGGCGGTGATCCCGAACTCGTCGAGCGGCGACCCCGGCAGCCGCGGCCTCTCAATCCGGCGCCCCGTCATTGCGAGGCAGGGGAAACGCTTCGCGTTTCCCCTGTGCGCGGCGACGAAGCCATCCAGGGGCCGCAGCCCGGCCGCCCTGGATTGCTTCGCTTCACTCGCAATGACGGTAAGGGCGGTTGGCGCACTTATTTTGCCGCGGCGGCTTGCACGACCGTCAGTGTCTCACGGCCCGTCCTTCGAGGGCGCTTCGCGCCACCTCAGGACGAGGGAAGTGCGAAGGCGCTTCGCGCCACCTCAGGACGAGGGGAGTGCGGTGGGGCGGCGCGGCCTTCAGCGCGTATCGATGCTCTCGAACTTCGCTTCCATCGCCTCGCGGTCGAACGGCTTGAGCATGAAGTCGTCGGCGCCAGCGTGCATGGCGCGCGCGATTTGCGCAACGTCGTAGTCGATGGTGCAGTAGACGATCTTCGGCCGATCGCCCCCCGGCATGCGACGGAGCGCGCGCAAAAACTCGAAGCCGTCGAGCACAGGCATGTTGGCGTCGACGAAGATCGCGTCGGGCATCTGGAACGAGCAGGCCGACAACGCCTGGCGGCCATCGGCCGCCTCGGTGGCGTGATATTTCATACCTTCGAGGATACGGCGGGCGATCTTGCGGACGACGGGCGAATCGTCGACTACCAGCACTTCCTTCATCAGGGCCTCCAAGGCTCGGCGCCGCCAGCGAATCACCTAACATGTCACGGGCGCCGTGTATTACAACACACTGTGCGCCGCGCCCGTTAATAAATTCTGCAACCGCCACGGGCGCCGTAAGCTCGACGTAAGTTCACGGTCAAATGGTCGTTAAGCCGCGCTCGCCGCCGCCGCGCGCCGCGTGACGAATGCGAGCGCATCGGGTTGGCTGGCGACTTCTACATCGAGGCCGCATTGGCGCGCGACGAGCCCCGCGTAATAGGGCTGCACGCCACGCGCGTCGACCTTGCCGCTGTCGGATTTGCCTGCAATCAAATCGAGATAGCCGTGCGGCATCTTGGCGTTGGCGCCGCGCGCGGTGACCCGCACCGACGCCGCGTCGCCCTCGCCCGAAATCTCGACGGTGAGCACGCCGCCGCGGGGAATGGCGTTGGCGGCGATCTGGGCGAGGTTGAGCAGCAGCTTGACGAGATTCTTGGGCAGCAACCGCGCAGCGCCGTTCCACTCGAGCGTGACCTTCTCCGTCGCCAGCAGGCCGCGCGCCACCGCCTCGGCGTCGCCCGTGTCGATCGCCGCGCCCGCGGAGCCCGCCGCGCCATAGGCGAGCCGGCAGAACTGCAGGCGCGCCGAGGCGCCCTTCGCGCTCTTCTTGATGAGCTCGATCGCGACGTCGCGCATGCCGGACTCCTTCTCGTCCTCCAACACCTCGAGCCCGTTCATGATCGCGCCGACCGGCGAGATGATGTCGTGACAGACGCGCGAGCACAGCAGCGCGGCAAGATCCATCGGATCGAGAGAGATCGTCTTCATGGCTTTCAAGGGCCCCGTTTCGAGCCGCCCACGCTCATGCGGCGCGAATCGGCTGGCGGGATGGTAGCGGATTTGCGCCGCCGCCGCGACCGACGCCCCCGATGCTTTGGCAAGCCCCGGCATTTGCGCTATGGGGCCGGACCGCCAGCAGAGGCTCGCTCATGAAGAATACTTTTCCCGTTGCCGATTTCGCTCGCGCTTCGCGTGACGAGATCGCCGCCGCGCTCGCGCGCATCGCGTTCTCGGCGGGTCCCCCGATCCTCGAGGTCTATGCCGCCAGCGCGGAAGCGCGGGCGAAGTCGGACGGCAGCCCGGTGACAGAAGCCGATGAGCGCGCCGAAGCCCTGATCCACGCCGCGCTCGCCGAGTTCGCGCCTCATGTTTCAGTGGTCGCCGAAGAAGCGGTCGCCGCCGGCGCCGCGATCGTCGCGGCGCGCGAGTTCTTTCTCGTCGATCCGCTCGACGGCACGCGCGAGTTCATCGCCCGCAACGGCGAGTTCACCGTCAATATCGCGCTCATCCGCGACGGCGTCCCCGTCGCCGGGGCCGTCTATGCCCCCGCGCTCGGAAACCTGTGGTTCGGCGGCGAAGCGGCGTGGACGGCCGAGGCGCCGTCGGGCGCCGACTTCCCCGACGCCACCCGCTGGCGGCGCATTTCGACGCGGCCCGCGCCGGAAAAGCTCACTGCGCTGGCGAGCCGCTCGCATTGCGACCCTGCGACGGCGGCGTTCCTCGAGCGTATCCCGCTCGGCGGCTCGCGTTCCGCCGGCTCGTCGCTCAAATTCTGCGTCGTCGCCGAGGGCGAGGCCGACGTCTATCCGCGCTTCGGGCCGACGATGGAATGGGACACGGCGGCGGGCGACGCCGTGCTGCGCGCCGCCGGCGGCGTCGTGCTCGCCGCCGACGGCTCTCCGTTCCTCTATGGCAAGTTCGACGCCAGGCTGCGCAACGGCGCCTTCATCGCCTGGGGCGACGGCGCGGCGGCGGCGCGCTGGCGTTAACGATAAATCGAGATTGTCGCGCGATAGAGTTGGCGCGGTTCCGGGATCGGCGGCCTCGAGGAGGTCCATATCGCGGAGAACGGTCGCAATCTTCCGCCGGCGACGGCCGGCGCGGCTGGAGGAGCAACGGCGATGTCGCATGTCACGCGTCGAACCCTGATCGGCGGCGGCGCGGCGTTCGCCGTGCAGATGATCGCGTCCACGGCGCGCGCCGACCAGCCGCCGCCTTACGGGATCGACGAGATCATCGAGAGCGGTCACCAGTTCTTCGGCGCGCTGTCGCGCGGTCTCGCCGAGGCCGTTCAGGAGGCGGGGCGCCGCTGGGGCCTGCCCAACGGCTACATCCTCGGCCAGGAGGCGTCGGGCGCGCTGGTCGGCGGCCTGCGCTACGGCGAAGGCAAGCTCTACACCCGCAACGCCGGCGACGAGAGGGTTTATTGGCAAGGGCCGTCGCTCGGCTTCGACGCCGGCGCCGACGGCGACCGTACGATGATGTTGGTCTACAACCTGCCCGCGGTCGACGCGATCTATCGCCGTTTCGGCGGCGTCGACGGCTCGGCCTATGCGGTCGGCGGCGTCGGCTTCACCGCGCTCACCTCGGACAACATCGTCGTCGTGCCGATCCGCACCGGGGTCGGCGCGCGGCTCGGAGTCGCGATCGGCTATCTCAAATTCACGCCCCTCGCGACCTGGAATCCATTCTGAGCGCTTCGGGGGCCCGTTCCCTCGGGTCGGGATATGCGCTAACGCTTGGCTTCGACGAGCGCGCGCGCTCATTCCGGATCGGTTGCTGACGCCGTGGTCGAATCTGCGCTCTACTTTGCCATCGGATTCCTTTGCGCCGCGCTGCTGGCGATCCTGGCGCTGCCGGCGGTATCCATGCGCGCCATGCGGCTCGCCAATGCGCGAGCGAGGCTGCAGGCGCCGCTCTCGGAGACGCAGGCGCGCGCCGAGCGCGACGCCTTGCGCGGCCAGCACGCGGTCGAGACCGTGCGCCTGGAACGGCGGGTCGCCGCGGCGCAATGGGACCGCGCCGTCGCCAAGGCCGACCTCGGCCGCCACAGCAAGCGCGTGGTCGAACTCGACGACCTCGCCCACGCGCGCCTCGCCGATGTGAACGCGCAGGCCGAGCGCATCGACGCGCTGTTGGCGAGCGACAGCGAGCTGCGGGCCGAAATTTCGGCCCGCGAGATTGCGATCTACGATCTGACCGCCCAGCGCAACCGCGCGACGGCCGCCGACGAGCGCGCCCAATCGCGGAGCGCCGAGCTCGAGACGTCGGTCGAGCGCGATCGCATCGTCATCGCCTCGCTGAGGACGCGGGTCGAAACCATGGAGATCGAGCTCGCCGACTGGCGTGGCAAATATGGCGCCTCGGCCGGCTCGGCGAGCGATCGCGTCGACGAGCTGCTCGAACGCCTGCGGCGCAGCGAGGCGCAGCGGGAAAACCTGACGCTGGAAACGGCGCGCCAGCTGCGCATTCTCGCCGAGCGCGAGGCCGCGCTCGCCGCCGCCGAAGCCGTGCGCGCCCACGCCTCAGGCAAGCTCGCGGCGCTGGAAACGCAGTCGAAGGCCACCGAGTCGGAGCTCCGCCGCCAGCTGCAGGCGCTCGCGACCTCGCAGTCGGCGGCCGAGGGCGCGCTTGCCGCGGAACGCAAGGCGCGCATCGATCGCCAACGCGAGAACGAGGCGCTTCGCGCCCGGCTCGACGGCGCCGACTCCGGCGCTCAGAGCACGCAGGCCGACGCGCAGCTGCGCGCGGCGATCGCCAAGCTCGGCCGCGACATCCTCAGGCTGCGCAACGTCGACGACGCGCCTCCGTCGCCTGCCGCCGGCGTCCACGCGCGCCGCGACGCCTCGGCGCTGGTCGGCGCCGATCAAGGCGCCGGCGACGAGTGACCCCGGCGCGTTGCAAAGTTTACCGGGTGAGGCAGTTTGCGCCCCGGCGGGCGCGGACGCGCGATTCTGCGAGGGGGCGAAATGTCGGACGAACACCAGTTGGAAGAGGCGACGGAAGCCGAAGACAAGCGTGTCGCGGTGCTGATCGCCGTGCTGGCGCTGTTCCTGGCGCTCGCCGAATCCGGCGCCAAAAACGCCGAGCACCGGGCGACCGAGCTCAACATCCAGTCTTCCGACCTGTACAATTTCTATCAGGCCAAGCGCATCCGCTCGACCGTCATCGAGACGGCGGCCGAGAGCCTGGAAGCGACCGCCGCGGGCGTCGCCGACGAGAACACCAAAGCGGCCGACGAGCGGCAGATCGCCGCCTGGAAGGCGACCGTGGCGCAGCTCGAAAAAGACCCAAAGAAGCCCGAGGACAGCATGGACGCGATCCTCGAACGCGCGAACAAGGCGAGCGAGCGCCAGGAGCTCTCCAACAAGAAGCTCGAACATTTCGAATATGCCAGCGGCGCCTTGCAGATCGCGATCGTGCTCGCTTCCGCCTCGATCATCACCGGCATCGCCTGGCTCGCCTGGGGCTCGGCGGCGCTCGGCGTCATCGGCGCCGCCTTCGCCGCGCTCGGCTATCTCGCGCCGAACCTGCTCGATTTCCTCGGTTGAGCCCGCGCGCTTGACCCTCGCGGAGCGGTCGGGCAAGTGAGGCGCCGCTGTTGCCGAGGTTTTTCCATGTCCGCTTCCGATCCCATCGCCCGGGTCCGCGCCGCACTGCCGCGCGGCTTCGTCGACCGCGACGCGCTCGACATCGCCGGCGCCGAGGCGATGATGGCGAAAATCCGTGCCGTCTATGCGCTCTATGGCTTCGAGGCCGGGGAGACGCCGTTCGTCGAGTTCACCGAGGCGCTCGGCAAGTTCCTGCCCGACCAGGATCGCCCCAACGAGGGCGTGTTCTCGTTTCAGGACGACGACCAGCAATGGCTGAGCCTGCGTTACGACCTCACCGCGCCGCTCGCCCGCTACGTCGCCGAGAATTACGACAAGCTTCCCAAACCCTATCGCAGCTATCGCGCCGGCTGGGTGTTCCGCAACGAAAAGCCGGGCCCCGGCCGGTTCCGCCAGTTCATGCAGTTCGACGCCGACACCGTCGGCGCGGCCTCGACCGCGGCGGACGCGGAAATCTGCATGATGGCCGCCGACTGCCTGGAGGCGCTGGGGATCGCGCGCGGTGATTATGTGATCAAGGTCAACAACCGCAAGGTGCTCGACGGCGTCATGGAGGCGATCGGCCTCGGCGGGGCGGAGAATGCGGCGCGCCGGCTCGTGGTGCTGCGCGCCATCGACAAGCTCGACCGGCTCGGAATCGCCGGGGTCCGCGCGCTGCTCGGCGAGGGCCGCAAGGACGAGAGCGGCGATTTCACCAAGGGTGCGGCGCTCGCGGCGGCGGCGATCGAGCGCGTGCTCGCGTACACGGCCGCGCGGGCCCAGAATCATGCGGCGACCCTGGCGGCGCTCGGCGCAGCGGTCGCCGGCTCCGCGACCGGCGAGGCGGGCCTGAAGGAGCTCGCCGAGATCGCCGCGCTCGCCCGCGCCGCCGGCTATGGCGAGGACCGCATCCTCATCGACCCTTCCGTCGTCCGCGGCCTCGAATATTACACCGGCCCGGTGTTCGAGGCCGAACTGACCTTCGAGGTGAAGGACGAGGCGGGGCGCCCGGTGCGCTTCGGGTCGGTCGGCGGCGGCGGACGCTACGACGGTCTGGTCGCGCGGTTCCGCGCCGAGCCCGTGCCCGCGGTCGGCTTCTCAATCGGCGTGTCGCGCCTGCTCGCGGCGCTCAGGGCGATAGGAAGCCCGATCGTCGCCGAGGCGGCGAAGTCCGGCCCGGTCGTCGTCGTCGTGCTCGACCGCGACCACATGGCGGATTATCAGCGCCTCGTTGCGCAATTGCGTGCGGAAAAAATCGCCTCAGAACTCTATCTCGGCGCCGCTGGTCTCAACGCGCAGCTCAAATACGCCGACAAGCGCGGCTCGCTGTGCGCCGTGATCCAGGGCTCCAACGAGCGCGACGCCGCAGGGGGGCCGCAGGTGGTGATCCGCGATCTCGCGCTCGGCGCCGAGCTCGCCAAGGCCAACAAGGACCGCGCCGACTATCTCGAGATGCGCCAGCGCGCCCAGGTGACGGCGCCCGAGGCCGAGCTCGTGGAGCGCGTGCGCGCCGTCCTCGCGCGCGGCGGCGCGCCGTTGCTCGGGGCGTAGCCTCCGGGGGCGCAGTCCAAAAGCGTCACCGCAATTCCCGCAATGCCGAAATCAGATGTCAGGCGGCTAATGCGCGAAGGCCGCTGAGGTTGGCGCGGAATCGGACATTGCCCTATTGGCGACGCTGATGACCTTCTCGGCTTCCCTGACAGGCGAAGCCCCGATTTCCAAGAGTATGTCCTCGAAGACGGGCCCGCACTTGGGCCACCTGGCTACAAATGCGCGTATTCCGGCGAAAATCGCGACACTCATCGCCTCTTCGAGATCAGGCCTTCTGTCGAACGCCTCGAGACGCTGGCCACGCTTCGCACTGGTCGCCCGCTCCGTGCGGAGGGCGCTCGGATCCTTCGCGAGGATCAACTCGAGAGCTAGAGGCGTCCTAGCATCCTGAATAAACTTCGAAAAACGCACCGCCAATTCCAGCGCCTCGGAAGGCGTGTCGTCGTCGTCGAGCGCTTCCAGGGCGGCAAAATGCTTTTCGAGCAGAGCCTTCGCCCGCACCAGGCGCTGCTCCGCATCGACGTGCGACTGATGCCGGCTGATCGAGTTGCCGATAAATACCCCTAGCGCCCCGCCGGCCAGCGTAGACCCAATGGCGTGGAGGTTCTGAGCCCATGGAAAATCCAGTACATTCATGGCTGTTCCCCGCCGGTCGCGTCGCTGATCTCACCTCTACGTGACAATCGAGTTTCCAATTTTTCCGTTAACTTCGCCCCTCGCACTCGAAGCGCGTGATCGAACTCGACACGCAACTCGTCTTCCCGAAGCTTGGCTTTCCTTTCCTGTCCATAGATCTTGCCAAATCCCTTTTCCCGCGGCTTTCGCGCGACCGGAGTACCGTTTCCCTCGCAAGCGCCGTCAGGCAATGCGGCAAAATTACTGAATTAAACTCGTGAAGGCTGCACGGCGCCGAAGGAGTGGCCAGAAGGGACCACCGCCCTAGGTCGTCATGCCCGCCCCCGGGCTTGGCCCGGGGGTCGTCCCGGGCATCCACGTCGATGTGCAATCCAATCGACCTGCCTGCTTTATCCCACCGTTCGTGCAAGAATACATGGAAATTCTGCAAAACAAAGTTACGCGGCGCCACGTGGATGGCCGTGACGAGCACGGCCATGACGGAAAGGGCGCCGCCCCTTCCCTGGCTGATCGACGCCCCGGGGTGAGCGACCCTCTCTTGCAGCACTTATTGTTCGGCGTCGCCTCAGCCGCCCCGATGCGCCGCGTAGGCGCGGGCGCTCTGCTCGGCGATCGCTCTGATGATCGGCAGCTTCTCGATCGGCTTCACCGACATCAGATCGCGCCCGACCAGCGCAAATTCGACGCTCAGCGCGGGCGGCGCCTCGCCGCCCGGTCCGCTGAGCGCGAGCGCCGACAGCGCGCATTGGCGCGCCCAGAACTCGCGGCGGCGCGGCAGATGATGCTGCACGAGCGCCCTGACGCGCTCGGCGAAACGCCGGCGCGGCCTGAGCACCTCGTCGACGGCGACGCCGCTCTCGAACCAGGACTCGGGAAACGCCAGCCCTGACACCTCGCGTTCAGCGCGCTCCACCGCAGCCTCGTCGGTGAGATCGGGGGCGAGCCCGAAGAGCAGCTCGTCGATGATCTCCGAAGTCGGCGCCGGCCGCGGCGGCAGCGGCCCGAGCCCGAGTGTCTCGACGAACTGAACCAGCCGGTACGGCGGCGGCGTCCCGCTCGCCAAATTGTCGGCGAGCGACAGCGTCAGCATGCGCGCGGCCCCGGCGGCGTCGGCTTCCTCGGAGAGCGAATGCCCCATGGCCTCCTTGTAGAGGCTGTCGGCCTCGGGCCGGCCGAGGTCGAGCGCCGCGACCGCGTCGATGACGCCTTTCGGCTTCATCAGCACGCTGATCATGGCGAACGTTCGGCCCGACTTCGCCAACGCCGACACGGTATGGCCGCCGGCCCCATCGCAGGCGCTGAGCGCGAGTTTCGTCACTTTCGGCGCCTGCGCCTTCTCCGGCGGCCGGGCGTTCTGCCGCATCGCCTTGATCAGCGCGTCGACCGCCGGTTGACGCTCCGCTGGCAGCCAGGGCCGAATGCGCACGACGCGCTCGAGCAGCAGGCTCTCCGCCGGCGACTTGGCGACGGCCGCCGCCAGCGCCTCCGCGGCGGCGGCGGCCATCGCGGCGTCGGGGTGCAGCACGAAGCCGGCGAGCGCCTGCCGGCCGAGATTGTCGGCGCCCTCGATGTACGCCCGGATGAGGTTGATCGCCCATTCGTCCGGCAGGCCCGCATACATCGCGCTGAGCTGCTGGTGCATTGCGAACGGATCGTGCTCGCTCGCCGCGGCGAGTTCGCCGAGCGACAGAGGTCCGTCGCCGTCGGAGTTCGGCAATGCGGGTTGCGGCCCTTTCGCCAGCTCGTCCGCGAGGGCCTGTTTGAGCCGGTCCGGAACCGCAAAGCCGGCCTCGGCGATGAGCTTCGAGGTCATCAACAGGTCGACGGGCGCAAACCCCGCGCCGTCGAGCGCATCGTCGAGCCGGTCGCGAACTTCGTTCCATTTTTCCTGCGCTCCGGCTTCTTCGTTGTTGACCTCCATGGCCAGCAGCGTCAGCCGACCGAGCAGCTCCCCGAGCCGCCCCTCCTTCTCGTCGTCGTCGATGTCCCCCGAGCGCAGGGAGTCGAGATAATCCGCGAACATCCCGGCGGCGTCGCTCTCGTCGTCGTCGTCGTCGTCGAACGGATCGGCCCCGCTGAGCGCGCTGGCGAGAATCTGGCTCAGTTGCTCGAGCTGCTCCGGGCTCAGGTCGGGAATGCCGGCGCGCCTGCTCGGAGCTTTGTTCCTGCGCTTGGGTTTCGGCTTCTTCATCGAATCGTCTCCGCCCCTCGCCACGGCGCCACGATAGGACGCGGGCGCCCGCAGCGCCAGCCGCTCAGCTCGAGCCGATGAGAACGCCCGCCGCCAGCACCAGCCCACCGCCGAGCATCACCTTGGCGGCGGCCGAGAGCGGCGGCGTGTCCATGTAGCGCCACTGGATGTAGGCGATCGCCGCGAGCTCGATGACCACGACGACGCAGGCGATCGCCGTTGCGGTGAAGAAATCCGGAATCAGATAGGGCAGCGTGTGTCCGATGCCGCCGCCCATCGTCATCAACCCGCAGACGGCGCCGCGCAGCAGCGGCGCGCCGCGCCCCGAGAGCTTGCCGTCGTCGGCCAGCGCCTCGGCGAAGCCCATCGAGATGCCGGCGCCGATCGAGGCGGCGAGGCCGACGAGGAACGCGTTCCAAGGCTCGCGGGTGGCGAAGGCGGCGGCGAACACCGGCGCCAGCGTCGACACCGAGCCATCCATCAGGCCGACGAGGCCGGGCTGAATGATCTGGAGAATGAAGCGGCGTCGCTGGTGCTCGTCTTCGCCGCTGCGCGCCTGGTCGGTGAGGAACTCGTGCTCGAGCGTGGACGCCTCGCGGTCGTGCTTGGCCTCCGCCGAGGCGAGATCACCGAGGAGCTTGCGGATGCCGGCGTCGGTCGAGCGGTCGCGCGCGACCCGGTAGAAGCGCATCGCATCCTGCTCCATCTCGTGCGTCTGGGCGCGGATGCGGTCGAGGGGCAGCGGCTTGATGTGCCAGAACGGGCGGCGCTGGATGTAGCCCTTGATGTCCTGGCGGCGGATCAGCAGGATGTGTTCGCCGAATTTCGACACGTAGAGGTCGATGAGGCGGCGGCGGTGGCCATTCTCCTCTTCCGACATCTGCGAGAACACTTTGGCGCT
>JBKQKS010000360.1:0-12820 GCA_052147395.1 Roseiarcus sp. | reverse complement strand
GGACGCCACGGATTGGCAGCGGGTCAGGACCATGAGCGACGAAGACGCCGAGGCCGCGGCGCTCGCCGATCCCGACGCTGAGCCGCTGACGGACGAGCGATTGGCGAAGTCGCGTCCCGTGCCTCGCGCGAAAATCGTTCGTCGGGCGTTGGGCCTCAGCCAAGAAGAATTCGCCGCGCGCTACCATATCCCGGTCGGAACGCTGCGCGACTGGGAGCAGGGGCGCTTCGAGCCGGACGCGGCGGCGCGGGCCTATCTCTGCGTAATCGCGCGCGAGCCGGAAGTCGTGCGGCGGGCGCTGGCCCGGAAGGAACAAGCGCGAACATGAGCTTGGGCCGCGTCCCGAAAGGCCAACGCCCGAGTTCGATATCTGGCGCCAGACATTCGTTTTCGGGGCGAAAATCGACTCATAGCCTCCTGAGGCGACGTCGTGCGCTACCCCGCCTTCGCCACCGCGTAGGGCCCGCGGCTGGTGCAATCTCGCGGTGACGGGTTGGGTTGTTGCGGCATGTTAGAGCTCCTTGCCTCTGAACATGATCATGGTTACATGTGTCGGTTTCCGTGCTATGAATAGGTTGTATGAATGGCGGATGGTTACGTTTACGTTCTCGTTTCCGCGAACAGCGAATACGTGAAGATCGGCAAGACCGAGAAGCATCCCTTCTTGCGTCTCAAGGAAATCAATCTTTCGAACAATTACGCGGACTCCGGCCCCTGGGATGTCTCCGACTTTCGACAGGTCCAAGACTGCCAAGCGGTCGAGACCAATTTGCACCGCCACTTTCAGGACCGCCGCGCCCGTATAGACACGGGCGCAGACGAGTTGTTTGCGGTCGCCGCTGTAGAGGCTCGGCGCGCGCTGGAAACAATTGATCCCGATCTGCTGACAAAACGTGAAACCGTCGATCGGCTCACGGGCGATCGGGAGTTTTCGCTCTATATAAGCAAGCTGTTCACCTTTTCCGGGCTGCCGGCTTGGCTGAACATTCAGGGCGCCTGGACCTTCGCGCTTTATCCGTCGACGGGAGGAGGCAGGTTCTTTACCCTCAATATTGGAAACCACGAAGTGGCCTTTAGCGCACTGCCTCACGCTCACAACGCGCACCCCGTCCATATGCTTGTCGTCGATCGATTGATAAATGACTTCCAGCAAACCCGCCAATGGTTTGAGGATCATGGGGGAGGGATGGAACCGGCTCACTATGCATCGGCCCTCCCGAGGGCCACGTCGCTGCATTTCGTTTGTGATTTTGCCGAAGCGGAGAAGGTGCTTGGGCTCGACGGCGTGAGGCGCGCTTTGATCGCATATTGGACTGAGGCTTTGATAGGATTGCGCGAGCGCGGCTCATTGAGCCTCTTTGCCCGCTTTCACAATTACAACGCCGTCGCCAGAATCGTCGATGGGATCAGGCGCGAAGAGCGTTTCTTTTCGGAGAGGATGGCGTCGAGACGTCAGGGAGGCGAAACCCAGGATGTGCGTCGACCAGAAGAGGAAAAGGGAATGGAATAGAGATAAGTACGGCCTGCGCTGAGCGACCAACGCCGCCGTGTAGGCGCTATTGTATTTCGGTCTGCATTACGGGCATTACGGGGCATTACGGTGTGTATTCGTGTGTATTCGGTGACACTTATTTAATTCCCCCATTCACACTCTGTCTGCGCTATGGCGGCGCCGGAGTGAGACAATTGGAGAATGAAGTAAGTGTCACCGTATACCCTATTTGGACAGCGCATACAACGCCCGCTCTCCGCCCATTTGCGACGCTCTCGGATGCACGGCAAAGGTTGGGTTTTGACCCCTAGCCCAAAGGTTCATCCCCCCCTCGCCACCGTATAGAGCCCGCGGCCGGTGCGGTCGATCATGCGCGTCTGGAACATGCGCGACAGGATGACGGAGAGGTGGACATCTTTGCTACTTAGTAGTAATATTTACGCCAACAGGAATGGAAATGTGTCATGCCCGACATCCACAAAGTGAGCATCGCATTGACCGGCGAGCAACTTGCCGCTCTCAAGGCGGCCGTTGAAGCGGGCGAGTACGCGACCACGAGCGAGATCGTCCGGGAAGCTATCCGCGATTGGCAGTTCAAGCGGGAGCTGCGCCACGAAGACATCAAGCGCCTCCGGCAAATGTGGGATGAGGGCAAGGCGAGCGGCCTCGCGGAGCCTTTCGATGTCGAGCGCACTGTTGCCGCAGCGAAGGCGCGGCTCATGGAAGCGGGCGCGAAGTGACGCGGGTCCTCCGATCGCCCGCAGCAGAGCGTGACCTCGAAGACATCTGGTTGACGATCGCCGCCGATGATCCAACCGCCGCGACGCGTATGGTCCGCGCCATCGGCGCGCGAATCGAGCGCCTGACTCAGCATCCCAGGCTTGGGCCGCGACGCCCCGATATTCGCCCGACCGCACGTATGCTCGTCGAAGGGTCTTATCTCGTCCTGTACGAGACGCATCCCGCCACCGATGACGGCCCCGTCGACGAAGTTGAGGTCGTGCGCGTCGTCGACGGCCGGCGGAACCTGAAGCATCTGTTCTGACCAAAGCGAGCTCGCCATAAATGGTTGCATCGGGAGGCCACTCAGGGCGCCTGGTCGGGGAGACGCTACAAGGGCCACCGAATCGTGCTCGTCGCCGTGCGCTGTGATACGCCGCAGAGAACGCGGCGGGAACCGCGAGGCGCGCCGCCTCGCCGTGTTCTCACGCCCCTATCCCCCCTTCGCCACCGTGTAGAGCCCGCGGCCGGTGCGGTCGATCATGCGGGCCTGGAACATGCGCGACAGGATGACCGAGAGGTTGCCGGGAGAGACTTCGAGGCCGTGGTCCTCGAGCACGATCTGCAGGTCGCGCACGCTGGCTTCGCCGGCGCCTAGGGTTTCGAGGATCAGCTCTTGCGGCGTGGGCGCCCGAGAGGCGCCGTTTCCCGGCGCCGGCGACCGCACGCCGCGTTCGGGGGGCTCGATCGACGCTGGCCTCGATCCTACATCGATCTGATCGAGTGTTGTAATGATGGTATCCCGCACCTGACCGCTCGCGGGCGGCATGGCGGCGCGTCCCTCCAGCCGGGCGATCGCCCAGGCGAGGGCGTAGGCGCGCTCGACGGCGGCCATGAGCTCTTGTTTCAACAGCACGACCGCCCGCTGGTCGCTGAACTCCGCCGAGGTCAATTCCCCCCTCCGGCCGCGAAACGCACACCTGCCTGTCTTTGTAAAAATCCTACTACCAACCCAACTGCGAATCAATTTTCGTCCCGAAATCGCCGGCGAACCGACGATGTGGTTAACAAGTCCCGAATCCGCCGCACTTCCTGTTGAAAACCAGCAGCACATGTTGTAATGAATACCCAACGAACGCCGAGGGGCGGCTTTCGCTTGTCCACGCCTGGAGGGGGTCATGGGCGTCGCCGAAATTTGCGCTGCCGTCATCGCGCTCGCCGGCGCCTGCGCGATCGCGCGCAGGCTCGGGGCCGCCATACAATGGAGGCGCGCCGCCTGCCGCGTCCGCGGCCTCTGCGTCTACGACCACCTCATCTCGATCGGCTGGAACACGCCGCGCGCCCGCCGCAAAGCCGAGCTCGCCTTCTACGTGACCTTGAAGCTCGCGCCCGACGAGCGCGATGCCGCCTGACGCGGGCGCTTCGCAGACGTGCGGGTCAGTCGAGCGGGCCGACTGGAAGTTCGAGGTGCATGCGCCCGCTCCGCCTGGGAACGACGGCGTGGCCCTCGTGCGACGGCCGCCCGAGGTCGACCTCGTGCGCCGGCCGACCCAGATAGCCCTTGGGGCCGTGCCGGGCGAGGCAGGCGTTATAGGCGAAATCGTTGTTGTATTGCGCGCATTCCGGGTAGTCCTCGGCGCGCGCAACGTCGGCGGCGAGGACTAGCGCGAGCAAGAGAACGACGATCCGCATCTCAACCTCTGAGCGTCGCGCCGGTCTTCTCGGCGACGTTGGCGACGATCTTGGCGACCGTCGCCTCGATCTCCGCGTCGGTGAGCGTGCGCTCCCGCGGCTGCAAGCTCACTGACACGGCGACCGACTTCCAGCCCTCGGGCACGCCGGCGCCGCGATAGACGTCGAACACTTCTGCCGCGGCGACCAGCGCGCGATCGGCGGCAAGCGCGGCTTTCAAGATATCCGCCGCCCGCGTCTCCTCGGCGACCAGGAACGCGAAATCGCGCTCGAGCGGCATGAACTCCGAGCGTTCGAGCTTCGGCTTGGCTTTGGTGGCCTTGGCCTTGGGCGCCGGGATTACTTCGAGCACGATCTCGAAGGCGACCACCGGCCCTTCCACGTCGAGCGTCTCCAGCGCCGCCGGGTGCAGCTCGCCAAACCAGCCGGCCTTCAGCTTCGGCCCGAATTGCAGCGTCGCCGAACGGCCGGGATGCAGGAATTTTGGCCCGCCGGGAACGATCTGCACGGCCGACAGATTGACGCCGAGCGCATCGAAAAGCGCCAGCGCGTCGCCCTTGGCGTCGTAAACGTCGACCGCGCCGCCGCCGCTCCAATGACGGCCGGCGCCGTCGCGCTTGGCCCGGCCGCGCCGGAGCGCCGCCGCGGCCATGCCCTGGTCGTTCTCGCCGTCGCCGAAAAACACCTGCCCCACTTCGAATAGCGCGACGTCGCCAAAGCCGCGCCGCGCGTTGCGCTCGGCCGCCGCCGCGAGGCCGGGGATCAGGCTCGGGCGCATGTCGGAGAGATCGGCGGCGATCGGATTGGCGAGCGCCAGCGCCGGCTGCCCGCCGCCGAACAGTTCCGCCTGCGGCTTCGAGATGAACGACCAGGTGACGGCCTCGTCGAGCCCGAGACTGGCGAGCGCGCGCTTGGCGGCGCGCGTGCGCTTCTGCAACAGCGTCAGCACCGGCGTCGGGACGCCCGAGTCGAGCCGCGGCAGCGGCTGCATCGGCACCCGCTCGAGCCCGGCGATGCGCACGATTTCACCGACGATGTCGGCCTTGCCGTCGATGTCGGGCCGCCAGTTGGGCGCGCTGACCACGCCGTCCAGCGCCTCGAAGCCGAGGCGGGCGAGGATCGCCTCGCCTTCGGCCTGGGGGATGTCGACGCCGGCGAGGCGTTTCACCTCGCTATAGGGGAACTTCACTTGGCTCCGCGGCTTCGCCGGATCGCCGGCGACGATGAGCTTCGACGGCTCGCCGCCGCAGAACTCCATCACCAGATGGGTCGCGAGCTCGGCGCCGGGCACGCAGAAATCCGGGTCGACGCCGCGCTCGAAGCGATAGCGCGCGTCGGTGACGATGCCGAGCTTGCGTCCGGTCTGCGCGATATTGGCCGGGTCCCACAGCGCGCTTTCGATCAGCACGTCGCGGGTGTGCTCGTCGCAGCCCGAAGGCTCGCCGCCCATCACACCAGCGATCGACTCGACGCCGTTGTCGTCGGCGATGACGACGTTGGTGTCGTCGAGCGCGTAGGTTCGGCCGTCGAGCGCGAGCACGCTCTCGCCCGCCCTGGCGCCGCGCACCACGAGATCGCCCCTCACCTTGCCGGCGTCGAACACGTGCAGCGGGCGGCCGCGGTCGAAGGTGAGATAGTTGGTGATGTCGACGAGCGCGTTGATCGGCCTGAGCCCGATCGCGCGCAGGCGCTTCTGCATCCATTCCGGCGACGGGCCGTTCGTCACCCCGCGCACCATGCGCAACGCGAAAGCCGGCGCGAGCTTCGGCCCGGCTTCCAGGGTCACGTTCACCGGGCAATCGTAGGACCCACCGACCGGCTTGATCGGCCGGCTCTTCAGCGTCCCGCGCCCCGCCGCCGCGAGATCGCGCGCGATGCCTTCGACGCCGGTCGCGTCCGGACGGTTCGGCGTCAGATTGATGTCGATGACGGGATCGTCGAGGCCGGCATAGGCCGCGTAAGCAGCGCCGACCGGGGCATTTTCGGGCAATTCGATGATGCCGTCGTGGTCGTCGGAGATCTCGAGCTCGGCGGCCGAGCACAGCATGCCATTCGACTCGACGCCGCGGATGACGCCCTTCTGCAGGGTGATCTTCTTGCCGGGAATCCAGGTTCCGACCGGCGAAAAGACGCTCTTCATGCCGGTGCGCGCGTTAGGCGCTCCACACACGACGGTGACCGGGGCCCCGCCAGCGTCGACCTCGCAGACTCTCAGCCGGTCGGCATTGGGATGCTGTCTGGCCTCGATCACGCGGGCGACGACGAACCCCGCGAGGCGGGCGCCGGGGTCCTCCACGCCCTCGACCTCGAGGCCGATGCGGGTGAGCGTCTCAACGATCTCAGTCAACGAGGCCTTGGTGTCGAGGTGGTCTTTGAGCCAGCAGAGGGTGAGTTTCATGGGCGGTTCCGTGCGCGCCGAGGCTTCAGCGCCGTTTGATGATGAATTGGGCGGCGAGGCGGCGCGACGCAGAAAAGCCTGCTTTGGCGCGCCGGTACGGGCGCGGCCCGCAAGGTCCGCGGCCACGGGCAGCAGATCGTCACCCATGCGCCCGCCGAACTTGGGCTAGCCGCGCCTGCTTCGAGTCTTCGTCGGCATAGGTGTCGTCGGGATGAAACATACTCAGATAGGGAAAGCGCTCCTCGTCGCGCCCGAGCAGCGCGCGGCGCACAGCCGCAGCGGCATGGCTCAGAACATCCCCGGGCAATGGTGGAATTCCCTCGTCGAGCACGGCGTCGATGAACAGCGCGGGCTCGTCGTCGAAGTTCACGCCGCTACGCACGACGACATATTCGTAGCCGTAGCCTTGCAGCGCCTGCTTCAAGACGCCATCCGCAACTTGCTCGATTTCGCGTTCACTGAGCATGACCGTCCCTAGCGCCAATTCGCGTCGGCGTTCTAAGCCGAATTCGGCTCAGTGAAAACCCGAGCGGTTCAAACCGCTCGAGCCCGCTGCCAGCGTCGGTCCATCGAACGGCTGGAAGCCATATTCGTCGTCGAACAGGTCGCACGGGTCGTATCCAAGCATGCGATGCCCGCGAGCATCTCCACGATCGCGGCGAGCGCGGCCTTGGCGCCGAGGCGGTCTTCGAGCGAGGAGAGGGCGAGTTTCATCGGTCCATCGAACGGCAATGCGCCCTTGCGCTATTTTTTCCAGGTGCGCTCGAGCGCCTTGTAGATGTCGTCGTCGTTGCGCTTGCCGATCAGACTGACCCGCACCGTGTCCGAATCCACGCGGAATATGATGCGAAACTCGCCCGACTTGACCCGGCGCAGCGGTGCATAGCCTTTCAAGACCTCCGAGGGCAAGGCGGACGGGTCCGCGGCGAGTTGCTTAAGCTTCTCTGCGATCTGCCGGGCCGGCTTGGCTTGCGCCGCCCGCAGAAAATCCGCAGCCTGTTTCGAGAGCTCAATCCTGAGCATTCAGGATATCGTCGAGCAGCATTTCGCTCTCGTCGGCGCTCAGGTAGCCTTCCTCATGCGCCTTGCGGGCGCGCTCGCCCCAGATCGTATCTTCAATGTCTTCCATCGACAGGAAGACGCCCACCGGCCGGTCGTTCTTGGTGACCAGCACCGGCTCGCGACGGGCCATATCCAGAAACTTGCCGAACGCATTCTTGGCGGCGGCGGCGGTTATCGTCTTCATGGAGCCTCTCCGGGCCTAGATTAGCTAGTCTGGCCAAATTGGACAATGGTAAATTCGGCCTCGATTTTTCCCGCGCGACGGTTCCGAGGTCGCCGATCCGTCGCTCGATCCCCCGTCGGCGTCTCCACGATCTCGGCGAGCGAGGCCTTGGCGCCGAGGTGGTCCTCGAGCCAGGAGAGGGCGACTTTCATGGGCCTACGATCATTTGCGGGATTTGGTCACGAGGCGGGTCGCGAGTTTGAGACGGGTTTCGTCGTCGAGCTGATACAGAATTCGGATGGCGTCTTCGGCCAGTTCGATCAACCGAAGCGCCTCGTCGCGCGTGAAAGGCGCATCGTTTCGGCCTTCCTTGTAGTTTGGTCTCGGTTCGGGATTATAGTCCGCCCATTCGCGCGCCGCTTGCAATTCGCTGAAGGCAATGCCGAACTGCTGCAATTCGACGGTCGCAACAACAGAGCGCTGCAGAAACGCCTGTTTCGTCGAACTGTGTTGCAGCGCGCGAAACACCGGAGTATAGACATCCCAGGGTTTGCTCGCGCCAACCAACTTATTGGCACAAGTCGCACAGAGCGCCTGGAAAATAGCGTAGTACGCGGTCGAGACGGCGCGGCGCAACGAAGCCTGACGCGGACGGCGCTTGTCGATGCGCGCCAGCGCCCGAGCATTCTCGAGTTGATGTTCGACGAGAGACCACATGCGAAAGCGTCACGCGGCCGGCCGCGTGTCCTCCGCGTACTCGTCCTCCGGCGCAAGGAACGTCACGTAAGGAATGCGTTCGTCGTCGATCTCCCGCAACGCATGCACCGCCGCCACGATGGTGTCCAGCAATCGAGTGCCCGTGATCCGCTCTTGCCCGGCTTTCATGTAGACGGTGGCTGACAGTTCGGGCCCGCCCTGGTAATCCTCACGCGTATCCACATTGACCCGCTCGATCGCCTCCGCCCCGATGAGGGCGAGGACCGCCGAGGTGATCGCCGCTTCGGCCTGTTGGTCTCTGCTCGCCTGGGACATCGCCGACCTCGGAAGAACTCGAGTTTCGTACCACATAACGGCCCAAGGCGCACCCCTGGCATGGAAACCGCGCCTCACCCGCTGAGGCCCCCCGCCAGCGTCGGCCAATCCAGAGGGCGGAAACCGTAGTGCCGGATCCAGCGCAGATCGGCGTCGAACAGGTCGCGCAGGTCGGGCAGGCCGTATTTGAGCATGGCGATGCGGTCGAGGCCCATGCCCCAGGCAAAGCCCTGATATCTGTCGGGGTCGATGCCGCAATTCCTCAGCACGTTGGCGTGAACGATGCCGCAGCCGAGAATTTCCAGCCAGTCCTCGCCCTCGCCGAAGCGGATTTCGCCGCCCGAACGCCGGCACTGGATGTCGACCTCCATCGACGGCGAGGTGAACGGGAAGAAGCTCGGCCGGAAGCGCATGGCGACGTTGGGCACTTCGAAGAACGCCTTGCAGAATTCTTCGAGCACCCATTTGAGATGGCCGAGATGGGCGCTGTCGTCGATGACGAGGCCCTCGACCTGATGGAACATCGGGGTGTGTGTCTGGTCGAAGTCGGTGCGATAGGTGCGCCCCGGACAGATGACGCGGATCGGCGGCTTTTGCGCCAGCATCGTGCGCACCTGCACCGGGCTGGTGTGGGTGCGCAACAGCTTGCGCTCGCCCTTGTCGTCGGGGGCGAAGAAGAACGTGTCGTGCATGTCGCGCGCGGGATGGTCGGGCGGAAAATTGAGCTTGGTGAAGTTGTAGTCGTCGCTCTCGATGTCCGGCCCTTCGGCGATCGAGAAGCCCATGTCGGCGAAAATCGCCGTCACCTCGTCCATCACCTGGCTGATCGGATGGATGCGCCCAGTCTCGAGTCCTGCCGGACGCACGGGCAACGTCACGTCGAGGGCCTCGGCCTTCAGCCGCGCCTCCAGCGCCGCCGCTTTCAGCACCGAACGGCGCGCGCCCAAGGCTTCCGTCACTTCGTCCTTGAGGGCGTTGATCGCGGCGCCGGCCGCCTTGCGCTCGTCGGGCGCCATTTTGCCGAGGGTCGCGAGCCGCGCCGAAATAGAGCCCTTCTTGCCGAGCGCGTTTACGCGCACCGCTTCGAGGGCGGCCTCGTCGGAGGCCGCGGCGACGGCGGCGAGGGTTTCGAAGCGGAGGGAGGAGAGATCGGACATCGGCGGGCTCTAAAGGCGCCGCCTTCCCTTCTCCCGCTTGGCGGGAGAAGGTGGCGCGAAGCGCCGGATGAGGGTCTTCGGACGGGGCGCGGCGCTCGAGCGCCCTCACCCCAACCCTCTCCCGCGAGAGCGGGAGAGGGGACTTACGGTTCAGGCCGCCGCCGGCAGATGGCCCTTGGCCTTTTCGACGATCGCCGCGAACGCCGCCGGCTCGGTGATCGCGAGATCGGACAGCACCTTGCGGTCGACCTCGATGCCGGCGCCGGCGAGGCCGGCGATGAAGCGGGAATAGGTCAGGCCATACTCGCGCACCGCCGCGTTGATGCGCTGGATCCACAGCGCGCGGAACTCGCGCTTGCGGTTCTTGCGGTCGCGATAGGCGTATTGCATCGCCTTGTCGACCGCCGCCTTGGCGGCGCGGATGGTGTTCTTGCGGCGGCCGAAATAGCCCTTGGCGTTGTCGAGGGTCTTCTTGTGCTTGGCGTGCGCCGTTACGCCGCGTTTCACGCGTGACATCGGGGAATCTCCGGGAAAAGGGGGTTCAGCCGTTCGGCAGGTAGAATTTCTTGACGTTGTCGCCGTCGGACTTGAACAGCACCGCCGTGCCGCGCAGATTGCGGATCTGCTTCGTCGTGCGCTTGATCATGCCGTGGCGCTTGCCCGACTGGGCGTACATGACCTTGCCGGTCCCGGTGATTTTGAAGCGCTTCTTGGCGCCGGATTTGGTCTTCAGCTTGGGCATTTGGCTCTCCTAGGGCTTGCCGCCCTCTTGGATTTCGCGGGCCTGTCGGCCCGTTCGCGTCGGAACGAGCGAAAAGAACCGCCACGGCAGCCCCAACGGCCGGGCGGTTCTGACGGGGCGGGCTCATACGCGAAACCTCTGCCGAGCGCAAGAGAGCGCCCGCCACGACGCCGCCATGAAGCCGTGCGCGTCCTGGCCGAACGCTGCAGCGGAGGACGAGGCTTTGGAAACGATGCGAGTGGGAAGAGCCGCCGCCATTGTCGCGCTTCTGGCAAGCGCATTGGCGCCGGATTTCGGCCGCGGCCAGGGGCTCGGCCAGGTCGAGACGATGCTCGACGTCATCGACCACTATGTCGACGCGCGGGGTCTCGAGCGCGCCTGCCCCGATTGGCGTCTCGACCGCGGCAAGACGGGGGCGGCGCTGGCTCGATACGGATTGCGCGAACGGAATTTCAACCCGCCCGGCTTTCTCTACCGCAAAGCCGAGAGCGCGACCGGGCGAGCGCTTTCGCTCGGCCGCCAAGCGGCCTGCGCGGAAGCTTCGAGCAAATTCGGCCCGCACGGCTGGATCGAAAGCAATTGGATGGCGCGGCGCTAGCCGGCGATGGCGCTTGCCCGACCGGGCGTAAACGACCTTGCCGGGTCAGGTGATTTCGCAGCGCTTGCGAGCGAAAAGAACCGCCACGGCGGCCCTGACGGCGGGGCGGTTCCGACGGGGCGGGCTCAAACGCGAAAGGCGGGCGGATGGCAAGGGTGGCCGCCAATGGCCAGTCAATCTCCCAACTCCAATTGTTTCCACCTCAGTGCGATGCGCGCAATATCGTCATATCCCGCTGGCGGCAAATACCGATCACCCCTGACACGTGTCACAAAGTCGGATGCCGTCTGACCCGCGTAGCGGATTTTGAAGGCGCCAAATGCAGTCTTGCCCAAACGGATAATGAGTCTCGGCTCAAGAAGCCCGATCTGGAGCAAAGTGTGTTGTTGCGATTTCCTGACTTCAGGCAGCCGTACCTTTAGATCCGACGTCCGAAACTTCACCAAATTCGTATACGCGACCTGATCTAGCCGCAAATCCAACGCGGTGAGGAGAGGAGAAACCACATTGCGGACAATACTCCAAGTCGGCATCACGCCCTGCTCAAGTCGCTGCATCAACTCGACCATCGCTTTAGACAGTTGCTCTGCACTCGCGGTGCGGAACTTGGCGAGTGCGAGTTCCTGACAATTGTCGCCCTCCGCCTGCATCGAATTCGAGCCGTTTCCCGGATTTTGGCCGATGAGCAGCACGCCACCCCTCACGTAGTTCCGCCCGACGTAACCGGGTTGTGCATAACGATCGAAATCGAATCGACCGCGAATAGGGGCATCGGGTCGCTCAAAGACCTCTCCGATATCTAACTTGGCAATCCTTTGCCACAGATTGGCTATTTCCAAATCGATCATCTTCGTGCCCTTATTGCTGGTTGACGCTTGCTATCCTTCCTTCCGTGATTTCGACCAATTCCGCCGGCGTCAGTCGGAACACCGCGTTCGGCGTCCCCGCCGCCGCCCAGATGGTCTCGAACTGCATCAGGTCCTCGTCGATCAGCGTGGTCGGCGCCGTCACGTGGCCAACGGGCGGCACGCCACCGATGGCGAAGCCGGTATTTTCGCGCACGAAATCGGCGTCGGCCCTGAGAATCTTCTCGCCGATCAGCGCGGCGACTTTGTTCTCGTCGACCCGGTTGACGCCGGAGGCGACGACGAGCACCGGAAGATTCGTGTCCTTGGTGCGGAACAGCAGGGACTTGGCGATCTCGGCGACCGTGCAGCCGATGGCCGCCGCGGCATCCGCCGCGGTGCGCGTGCCGGCGTCGAATTCGAGCACGGTGAAGCGCGGACCGAGCGCGGCCTGAACTTTGAGCGCAGAAGGGGCGGAGGCGGGCTTCATTGGCGCCGCTCGCCACAATCCGAGTTGCCCGCCTCCACCGTGGCGGCGCTCGTCGTGTTCTTCTCTTTCGGCGCCGTCGTGATCAGCACGCCTTCGGGGGTATCCTCGACCATCACCCGCGTGCCCGGACTCCAGCCCAGTCTTTCGAGCAATGCTTTCGGAATGTCTACTTTCCCATTCTCGAGTAGCTGAACCGTAATGGCCATGCGATGATCCCCGCTGAAGCTTTGCCGAGGATACGTGGCGCGCCCGCCTTCGCAAGTCATATTGCGCTGCAGCATGAGCCGCGCTAGGCATGAGAGGGAGACCTCGCCATGGACGTTCTGCTCGACGGCTACAAGAGATTTCGCGCCGAAATCTGGCCGGCGGAGCGCGTGCGCTACGAGGGGCTCGCCCATTGGGGCCAGTCGCCGGACACCATGGTGATCG
>JBKQKS010000359.1:0-6801 GCA_052147395.1 Roseiarcus sp. | reverse complement strand
GCATCGCCTCCAGCTCCTTGCCGAGGGGCCGGCCACAAGGCACGAGGTAGATCTCGGAACGCGCGAGATGCAGCCGCAGGGACTGTCGCCGGCGTTTTATCGTCGACGATTGGGGCCCCGGCCCGCTCGTCAGCGGGGCAGGCCCGCAATGTCGTCGAGATTCTCGGGGCATTGGCGTACCCACGGTGTGGGCGATCTTTGCCGGCCTGTTCGGGGTGGACTGCCGCGCGAGCGATCGGCGCCTCCTCCTCCTCGGCGGCGCCCGGCTCGACGGCATCGATCACAACCGCGATCGCGTCGAACTTTCGAGCGGAAGCCTGAGCCGTTCCGGGAGTTCGTCAGGACCGGGGCCTTCGGTCGGCGGCAAAAGCGGACGACGGGTCGAACTGGGAGATGGCGCGAAGCTGCGGGTGCCGCCGCGGCGCCTTCGATGGCGGGCTTGTCCGACCGATGGCGAGCGCGGTCCCAAATGATGCTCGGCAGCGCGGCCGCGACCCGTTATCATCGTGATCCGCGAAAGCACGCCTGAGTCAGCCGGCGTGTAAGCAGCCGCTGGCCGGTTCGAGATCGAAAGACGTCACCGCCTCGACGCTGGAATCGGCGCATAACTCAGCGGATTCGGCGTTTCTGGGCCGGGTCAGTTCTGCGGCAAATTGCCGCGGGAGTGAATTGTACGGTCTATTATCTCAATGAAACCGGCATCGGCTGCGGCCCCCCGCGCGCAAATCATCTTCGATTTGGGACAGCCGCCTTTCCTCCCTGCACGGTCGCCAGAGCACAGGGTTCAGCGTTCTGCAAAAACGACAAGGGCGCCAATTCAGGCACCCTCAGTTCGCTACCTCTGGCCGGACTATCAGGCAACCCTCTTGCGCCGCGCCCAGGCGCCGAATCCGAGCAAACCCAAGAGAGCAGGAAGACCGGCGCCCGCAATCGGGCCTGGAACCGCGCTCACATTGCCCGTTAGCTTATATTCGACAGAATTTGCAACCACGTCCGATCCGGCGGTTATTGTAAGATTGTAATTTCCTGCCGCCAGCGAGGGAAAAATCGACACATACGTGTCACCGTTCTTGTATTTAGGATAGGAATAGGATTCACTCGAAACTACATCACCCGGGTCGCCCACAGGACTCAACTTGAATTTGAGCTCAAGGCTCTGAGGCCCGCCATACAAACTTCCCAAACCCAGCGACGCAAATGTAAATACCTCAGTAGCCGCCCCACCTGACGAAAGAACCTGATATGTGTCCGTGAGGTCCGTGATGCTAGCCAAAACGCCCGTATCAAAGTCGGCATACGCCGGCCCCCAGGCACCAACCCCAGCGACGAAAGCGCCCCCGATCAACAGACTCTTAAACATGCGCCGCCTCCCCGAAAAACCCGCAGCGACCAGTGCCGCGCTAGGGTTAACAGGAGATAACATCGCGCACTTGAAACGAAGAGTCAATCGGGATTTTTTTGCCCACGGCGATATAACGCGCCCCGGCGCAGGCATCCGCTCGCTCGGCCCAAGAACGCTCGCCAGACTGCGGCTCCAACCCTCGTCGCGCGATTTCCCTTCTTACGGCCCCTGCCGTCGACCCAACCCTCCCTGCGGGTTCGGCCCACCGGACAACCAAGGTCCGGATCTTCACGCGCGCAATACACCTCCGTTCTCACAGCTTCCTGCGCAGGGACGCCTTGACCGCACCCCGCGCGCCCGTTGCGCCTCGTCCTCCGAGCGGCGCGCGGCGTTCAGCCGCGGCTCAGAGCGTTGAAACGGCGAAAAGCGAAGACGCCAGCCAACAACGCAAGCACCGGCAATCCCGCCCCTGCAATCGGACCGGGGACCGGAGTCGACTTCAAGGTGGCGTTCACACCTTTCGCCAAGAGGCCAGAATCGACGCCGAGGTCGATGCTGTACAACCCGCCACTCAAAGTGAACACCCCTTCAAAAACGTGGCCTCCCCCGTCTGTCTGGGAAGAATAGGCTGCCGAATCCGCCCATATTATGTTGTTTGAGCCGCTACCAAGCAGCGCGAAGCTCACTGTTTGCCCGGTATTCGAGGCGTCAGGCAATGACAGCGCGCGCCACTTGAAAAACAAATCATACGTCCCACCGATCACATTGGTGAATACTTTAGTGTACGTCAAGTTCGACGTAGGACCCAAAGTCTGATCGCCTGTGGAATACGTGGTTGCTGTAGCCACCGACATCGTCAGCGCCAGGGCGGCGCCGGCAAGCAAAATCTTCTTAAACATCCGCAGTCTCCTGGTTACCGAACAACTCCAACCGGCAATTGCCCCCAACGGCAACCGCAAACGGCACATCCGGAAATGCGCAACGCCACCATGGCGCAATGTTAATAGAAAGTCAACACTCCATCGTTCGCGCCGGCGCTGCGATTCCGCCGGCTCGTCGGACGTGACGGACGTGGAGCCGGAGACCCGTTAGGTCGTCCGTGGCGGCATGCGCCGCCACATTCTGTACGCTCGCCTCGGAAACGCCGCAAGTTTTCCCAAGGTTACGCCGGGGTCACCGCCGGGTGCGCCGCCGGCCTCCGTCAACGGCGAGGAAAGATCCCGGCGACCGCGGGAGGGAAATAGGGCGGCGGATAGCGGCGACATGCGGCCGGCGACTTCGTCCAAACGGGCCGACCCTGGCCAACGCGCCGCAAGGCCGGCCGGGAAGCCCCGTTTCGCACCCTGGCCGGCCGCCGGCGCGAAAGTTTCCGACCTGTCAGATATGAGCCGCACGGCCTGTCGCTCGGAAGGCGCGACGCCGACGCAGCTCGAAAGCGCCACCATCCGTCGCAGGTCCCCATCTTCTGTGAGACTTTCACATCCGAGCCGGACGATGCATGTCTGGCCGTAGGGCCGATCACGTATTCAGGGGTGTCCGCCATGACAGTCCGTCCGTCCAGCCTCCTCGCGTTCGCGTCGAAACCGGGTCGCGAACGGGCCGAACAGGACGTCATGCGGGACGATGTCTTCATCCCCCTCACGAAGCGCCCCCGGCGGGACGATCCGCGGCGCCTCGCGGACGACCTTCAGCTTCGATACGCCGCGTCCTCGTCGAAGAGGGCGCGCGCCCGGCCCCGCCGTCGGCGCGGCCAGCGTTTCCGACCGGTCGCTCGTCTTCTCGATCGGCAAAGGGTCGGTCGACGCGCGCGGCAGCAAGCGCTTTAGTCGACGGATTTCCTCCTTCAATTGCTCGCTCCCGGGTCGGCGCTCGGCGACCGTCACTTTCAGCTTCTGGTTCTCGCCCACTGCTCCTCGATCTCTGCGCGCAACAGCCGCGCCAGAACACTCGAATCGGCCCACGCCATCGCCTCCGGCGCAGCCGACGGATTCCCCGCCATTGACGGCGTGAATTGCTTTCCTTGGCCCCTGACGCTCTCGTCCTCCCCGGAAATTTGGCCCCGCTGCGGCTCCCGCGCTCAACCTGTCGAGCTAAAACTATGAGCTCGAAAGTCAGGATGAGAGATGAGATAAGGCGACACCGAACAATAAGGGCTGCAAGAGAGGGTCGCTCAGCCCGGGGCGTCAATCAGCCAGGGAAGGGGCGGGGCGCCCTTTCCGTCATGGCCGGGCTCGTCCCGGCCATCCATGTGGCGCCGCGCAACCTTGCTTTGCAGAACTTCCATGTATTCATGCACGAACGGTGGGATAAAGCAGGCAAGTCGATTGCATTGCACAACGACGTGGATGCCCGGGACGAGCCCGGGCAAGACGACCTAGGGCGTTGGTCCCTTCTGGCTATTCCTTCCGCTCCGTGCAGCCTTCTCGAGTTTGATTCAGTTATTTTGCGGCGTCGCCTTACCGCGAATGTGATCGTGAGCGTCGCCGCGGTCTTTACCTCAGGGCCATGGTTTGGACGATTGGAGAAAATTCGTCCGATCTTCTTGCCGGTCCTTTGGGACCTGTCGCGCCAAAAAGGGCCCGCATCAACGCGGGCAGCTTTCGGGCGCAGTGTACGCGCAAGTTCGAGCTCTCGCACTCCCACAGGCCGTAGTGGCGGAATGCAACATCTCTGACGCGAGCACAATACATGACGTGTTTCCCGCGAGTTCGCAGAGCCGTTTTTCGCCGCGCCGTCACGCCTGAAAGCGACGCCGCCGCCCGGGAAAGGGTTGGCGCGAGCTGAACCCCGAGGATCGTCATGGCTTGGAAATCCACTCTGAATTCCGACTTCGACTCCGATTCCAGTTCTTCGTTCGGTATGTCGTTCGGACCCGTATTCGCCGCCCCCCTGCCCACAGGCGCCGTCCTTTCGGCATCGCCGGCGCCGTCGTGGATAACCGGGCTCTCCGACGCCGCGCTACGCGCGGACTTCACGACGTTCGCCAGCTCCGGCGCGCTGACCGAGGCCGAAATGACGAAAGCGCTCACGGACCTCGCGTCGGAACTCTCGTCGGCCCATGCAACGCTGTCGACCGGCCAGCTCGCCGATCTGAAGACGATCGCGAGCAATACGGGGTCGATGGGCGCCTCGAGCTATCTGCAATACATCGTCAACGCGTTCGTCGACGGCAATGCCGCCAACGCGTATTGGACCGGCGGCGGCGCCTCGTCGGTCGCGCTCGGCAACCTCGCGGTAGGCTATAGCGTGACCAAGCTCGACGAACTGATCGGCAAGTGGTTCCAGGGGACCGATCTGCCGCAGGACACAGTCAGCATGTCCGGCTCCAAACCATTCACGATTTCCTATTCGGCGGTGAGCGCGCCGCTCTATGGTTCGAGCGGCCCGACGATGGCCGACATCAACCAGGGCGATCTCGGCGACTGCTATCTGCTCGGTTCGCTCGCGGAGGTCGCCAATCAGGACGCCGCGCTGATCGAATCGATGATCACCAACAACGGCAACAATACCTACGGCGTGCGCTTCTACGTCAACGGCGTCGCGACCTACGTGACCGTCGACAATCAGCTCGCTGACGGCGGCGCTGTCTTCAATCACGATGCAAACCTGTGGGCGAGCCTCGTCGAACAGGCCTATGCGCAAGCGCAGGCGAGCGGCGTCACATGCGGCGGCGGCTACGGCGACGCGAATTCGTTCTCCAGCATCGGCAACGGCGGCGCCCCGGAGTTCGCGCTGGAAGAGATCACCGGCGCGTCGGCGATCACCGACTTCTACTCGATCGGCTCGAGCTGGTACAAGGAAGTCTACAATCAGTCGTTCACCTCGGGCGCCGGGACCTCCGGCGTCAGCACGACCTCGGCGCTTTCGACCCTTGCCGCCGACTTGCTGGTGGGCAGCGACGTGGTCCTGAGTTCATACACGAGCGCAAAAGATTCTTCGGGAAAGACGACTCTGGTGGCCGATCACTGCATGTCGGTCTACGGCTACGATGCGACGACCGGCCTGCTCGAGATCCGCAACCCCTGGGGCGTCGCCAGCGGGCAGAGCTGGGATACGACCTTCGAGGTCGGACTAAGTACGCTGCTCGCCGACGGCGATACGGTCACCGCCGATAACGCCGGCACGGCGACCACCGTCAGCGGCGCCTCGGTAATGGCGGCCGCAGGGCTGCAGTCGATGTCGCAGGTCAAATCGTTCTCGTTCTCGGACACCGTGGCGCATGTCGATTCCGGTCTCTCCGGTCTCATTGCGGACAGCAAGCTGACCTCGCTCACCGTCAGCGGCACATCCGGCGCCGACGCCTTGACATTGACCGGGCTGAAAGCCGCGGCGACGATCAACATGGGCGGCGACTCGGACTCCGCCTCCGTGACCGGGTTCAAATCGACCGGCTCCGGCGTCGGTTCGGCGACCGGCCTCGCCCTCGGGTCGAGCGGCTACGACGCGATCGCGCTGGGCTCTGGAGCGACGACCGTCGACTATGCGCTCGGCGCGTCGAGCGGCGTCGAAACGATCTCCAGCTTCAATGCCGCCCACGATCTGTTGTCGATCAATCTCAACGGCGCGACGCTGGAACAGACCTTCGTCGGCGGCGGCGACTGGCTTTCCTCCAGCGCCGATCTCAGCCACGGCGTGTTCCTGGCGGGCGTGACGACGTTGCAGACGGTGACGACGACCGGCGGCGTGGCGGCCATCGCCTGAGGGCCTCGAACGGCGGCGGAATACTCGTTTCGCCGCCGGGTTCATCTGTGTCGCCATCCCGCTTTACGCCCGCGCTCGTGACCGGACAAATTTTCGGGCGATGCTCTGAAGCTTGCGGGATGCGGCATTTCGGGGCCGGGGAACTGATTTTCGGGGAGGCCGAGGAACGAGATCGCGAGGCTGGCGCAGCTATCTCGAGGCCGAGCGTGGCGTTCGGGGGAGTCCCCTTTCGCGCGGCGTTCGGCCCGAGACCGCGTGTTTGGCAACGCGCGCGCGCAGGTCGTTTTCGTCGAGGCTGGCGCCGAGCGACGTGTCGCGTCGCTCGACGACGGCAAAATTCGGGCCCGGGGCCATTGAGTCTCGCGAGGCTCGCGGCGATGTTGCACAGCGAACATGCGCGATTAGCGCCGTTCCCAAATCCCGAAACGTAAAGGCTTCGGCGACGCCAACCGGAGGGGCTCGGATGAAGCGCGCGCGCAGGCGTCACGCGTCCGAAGGGAAAATGAGCCCACGGCCCGTGCTGCAGAAATTCTGCAGCTCGCGTGTCGCCGCCATCGCGCCCTACGCTCTTGCCGCCACGCCGAACACGGGGTCGGGAACCGCATCGGCCTTCCCTCGCGGTTCCGCACGACTAGCAGCCTGTCGGACTTAGGGACGCCCGAGAACATCTGAATCGGTCGAGCAGCCTTGCGCGTTGAAAACCCTCGGACGCGCTCACGCCCTGGCGCCGCTTGTATTTGTGCGTCGCCGTAGTGCTT
>JBKQKS010000358.1:0-3253 GCA_052147395.1 Roseiarcus sp. | reverse complement strand
GACGAACAGGGCCAGGCCGACACTTATGAGCGCAAGGTCGCGATCTGCACCCGCGCGTACAAGCTGCTGACCGAACAAGCGGGCGTTCCGCCCGAGGACATCATCTTCGACCCCAACATTTTCGCGGTCGCGACCGGCATCGAGGAGCACAACGGCTACGGCGTTGCTTTCATCGAGGCGACGCGCCAGATCCGCGCCAGCCTGCCGCACGCCCATATTTCCGGCGGCGTGTCCAACCTGTCGTTCTCGTTCCGCGGCAACGAGCCGGTGCGCGAGGCGATGCACGCCGTGTTTCTCTACCACGCCATCCGCGCCGGCATGGATATGGGCATCGTCAACGCCGGCCAGCTCGCGGTTTACGAATCGATCGACCCCGAATTGCGCGAGGCCTGCGAGGACGTGACCCTGAACCGGCGCCCGGATGCGAGCGAACGCATGCTCGAAGCCGCGCAAAAGTTCCGCGGCGGACCGCGCGAGGCGAAAGTCCAGGACCTCGCATGGCGCGAACAGCCGGTGGAGCAGCGTCTCGCTCATGCGCTCGTCAACGGCGTCACCGACTTCGTCGACGCCGATACCGACGAAGCGCGCGAAAAACTCGGCCGGCCGCTCAGCGTCATCGAGGGCCCGCTGATGGACGGCATGAACGTGGTCGGCGACCTGTTCGGCGCCGGCAAGATGTTTCTGCCGCAGGTGGTGAAGTCGGCGCGGGTGATGAAGCAGGCGGTGGCGCGATTGCTGCCCTACATGGAGATGGAGAAAGGCAGCGAGCGGCGCAGCGCCGGCAAGATCGTGCTCGCCACCGTCAAGGGCGACGTCCACGACATCGGCAAGAACATCGTCGGCGTCGTGCTCGCCTGCAACAATTACCAGATCATCGATCTCGGGGTGATGACTCCCGCCTCGAAGATTCTCGCCGTGGCGCGCGCGGAAAAGGCCGACATCATCGGGCTTTCCGGCCTCATCACACCCTCGCTCGAGGAGATGGCTCACGTCGCCGCCGAGATGGAGCGCGACGGGTTCGACATCCCGCTGCTGATCGGCGGCGCCACCACCAGCCGGGTGCACACGGCGATAAAAATCCGTCCGCGCTATCGACGCAACGTCGCCCTGCACGTCAACGATGCGAGCCGCGCCGTCGGCGTGGTCGGCCAATTGCTGTCGCCGCAGACGCATAAGTCCTATGCCGCAGCGATCGACGCCGAATATCGCGCCGTCGTCGCGGCGCACGAGCGCGCCGAGGCGGACAAAACCCGCTTCCCGCTCGCCCGCGCGCGGGCGAACGCGCTGAAGCTCGACTGGGCCTCCTATACGCCGCCGCGGCCGACCTACTTCGGCGCGCGCGCGATCGAGATCGAGGACCTCGGCGAGCTCGCGGGCTATATCGACTGGACGCCGTTTTTCCAGACCTGGGAGCTGAAAGGGCGCTATCCCGCGATCCTCGACGACCCGAAGCAGGGCGAGGCCGCACGCCAGCTGTTCGCTGACGCCCAGGCGATGCTCGCGCGCATCATCGAGGAAAAATGGTTCGCGCCCAAGGCGGTCGTCGGCTTCTGGCCGGCGGAGACTGTTGGCGACGACATCCGTCTCTACCAGGACGAGGCGCGGGTTCGTCGCCTGGCGACGTTCTACACGTTGCGCCAGCAGTTATCGAAGCGCGACGGCAGGCCCAATCTCGCGCTCAGCGATTTCGTTGCGCCCGATACGGGGCCGGCCGACTATCTCGGCGCCTTCGTCGTCACCGCCGGCGCCGAGGACGAAATCGCACGCCGCTTCGAGCGCGCCAACGACGATTATTCGTCGATCCTGGTCAAGGCGCTGGCCGACCGTTTCGCGGAGGCGCTCGCCGAGTTCTTGCACGCCCGCGTGCGCCGGGAGTTCTGGGGCTACGCCGCCGACGAGCGGCTGACGCTCGACCTACTGATCCAGGAGAAATATCGCGGCATCCGCCCGGCGCCCGGTTATCCCGCCCAGCCCGACCACACCGAGAAGGCGACGCTGTTCCGCCTGCTCGACGCAGAGACGCTGACCGGGGTGACGCTCACCGAGAGTTTTGCGATGTGGCCGGCGTCCTCGGTGTCGGGGCTCTATTTCTCCCATCCGCAGGCGCATTATTTCGGCGTCGCAAAGATAGAGCGCGATCAGGTCGAGGATTACGCCGCGCGCAAAGCCATGTCGGTCGCCGAGGTCGAACGCTGGCTCGCCCCGATCCTCAACTATTCGCAAACCCCCGTCGCCGCGGCGGCGGAATGAGGTAGCCGAGTTCGACAGCCGGACGATCTCCTCTCCCCGCTCGCGGAGAGGGGGCAAAGGCAGCGACTTGTAGCCGCGGGCGTTGACCGCGGCTCTCGGGGTCGGCGCCCCATGGGCGCTAGGATAAGGCTTTGTGCCGAGGCCCGCACCGTCATTGCGAGCGAAGCGCGGCAATCCAGGGCCGCGGGCACAGTCCTTTCCTGGTAAGTTCGGGTATACATTTAGAACAGCGGCAAGGATACAGCCTGCGCCCCTGGATTGCCGCGCTTCGCTCGCAATGACGACGGCTCGAGCCGTCGCTAACCTAGCGCCTATGGGTCGGCGACCCCGGCTACAAGGTTGCCTTTCAAGAGAGGCCGGCAGATTACGGCCCCCTCACCGCGTCGGCACCGGATGGTCGCCGCGATAATCATAGAAGCCGCGCTGCGTCTTGCGGCCGAGCCAGCCGGCTTCCACGTACTTGACCAGCAGCGGACAGGGGCGGTACTTGGAATCGGCGAGCCCCTCGTGCAGCACCTGCATCACCGAGAGGCAGGTGTCGAGGCCGATGAAATCGGCGAGCTGCAGCGGCCCCATCGGATGATTGGCGCCGAGCCGCATCGCGGTGTCGATCGATTCCACCGAGCCCACGCCCTCGTAGAGCGTATAGACGGCTTCGTTGATCATCGGCAGCAGGATGCGGTTGACGATGAAGGCGGGGAAATCCTCGGACATCGTCGCCGTCTTGCCGAGGCTGCCGACGAACGCCTTCGCCAATTCGAACGTCTGGTCATTGGTGGCGATGCCGCGGATCAGCTCGACCAGCTGCATGCGCGGCACCGGATTCATGAAGTGGATGCCGATGAACCGCTCGGGAAAAGCGGTGATCGACGCCAGCCGGGTGATCGAAATCGACGAGGTGTTCGAGGCGACGATCGTTTCGGGCTTGAGGAACGCGCGCAGCGTCGAGAAGATCTTGCGCTTGACCTCTTCGTTTTCCGTCGCCGCCTCGACGACGAGATCG
>JBKQKS010000357.1:0-36348 GCA_052147395.1 Roseiarcus sp. | reverse complement strand
TCGACCGCCTGCGGGACGGCGCCAAGATGCTGCGTATCGACGTCGGCTTGACCCGTGAGGCGCTTGCGGCGCGCCTGTTCGACGTCGTCGAGGCCAACGACATGCGCGACGGCGTGCACATCCGCCTGATGGTGACGCGCGGCGTGAAGCGCTCGCCCTACCAGGATCCGCGCCTGACCGTCGGCGCAGCGACGATCGTCATTATCCCCGAGTGGAAGTTGCCCCGGCCGGAAATGCTGGCGCGCGGGCTTTCGCTGTTCACCGTCCACGTCCGGCGCACCGGCCCGGCCGAGCAGGACCAGAAGCTCAACTCCCACTCCAAGCTCAATTGCATCCTCGCCTGCATCCAGGCGATGGAGGCGGGCGCCGACGAAGCGCTGATGCTCGACGACCGCGGCTTCGTCGCCACCTGCAACTCGACGCATTTTTTCGTCGTTCGCCACGGCGAACTGTGGACCTCGGCCGGCGGCTTCGCGCTCGGCGGCATCACCCGCGACGCGGTGTTGCGCGCCGCGCGACGGGCGGGAGTCCCGGCTTACGAAAAGGACTTTTCGCTGTTCGACGTCTACGCCGCGGAAGAAGCGTTCTGCACCGGCACGTTCGCCGGCCTCACCCCCGTCGTCAAAGTCGACGGTCGCCCGATCGGCTCCGCGCCGCGCGGCGAAGCGCCGAGCGGCGACGACGCCTCCGGGCCGATGACCCGCCGGCTGAGGGCGCTCTACAACGCCCTGGAGGCGGAAGAGGCGCGGGGGCGGACATGACCCCGATCCGCATCGCCATGTGGTCCGGGCCGCGCAACATCTCGACGGCGATGATGCGCGCGTTCGAGAATCGAGCCGACTGCGCCGTCGTCGACGAGCCGTTCTACGCCGCCTATCTCGCCGCGACCGGCCTCGACCATCCGATGCGCGCCGAAGTGATCGCCTCGCAGCCGACGAATTGGCGCGAGGTCGTCGCCGGACTGCTCGGCCCTGTCCCTCAGGGCAAGCCGATCTTCTACCAGAAGCACATGACGCACCACATGCTGCCCACCTTCGGCCGGGAGTGGACGGACGCCTGCGTCGACGCGTTCCTGATCCGCGCCCCGGAGGCGGTGCTCGCATCCTACGCCGCCAAGCGGCGCGAAAAGTTCACGCTCGACGAGATCGGCCTGCCGGCGCAGCTCGAGCTGTTCCAGCGCGCCGCCGATCGGCTGGGGGCGGCCCCGCCGGTGATCGACGGCCGCGACGTGCTGGACGACCCCGAAGGCATGCTGAAAGCTCTCTGTCGCGCCTGCGGCATTGCGTTCGACCGCGCGATGCTCGCTTGGGCCCGCGGACGGCGCGCGAGCGATGGCGTCTGGGCGCCCGCCTGGTATGACGCCGTCGAGCGTTCCACGGGATTCGCGGCGCCGCGCCCGGAGCCGGGATTGGCCGATCTCGACGACGCGCTGAAACCGATCGCCGAGGCCGGGCGGCCGATCTACGAAGCGCTCGCCAGACACCGGCTCGCGCCCGAGATCTGAGCACGAATTCGTTTTGTCCCCCGGATTGGCGGGGCTCGGAGGGCCGTCTCACTTGACGGAATCAGGGGCTTGGCTTCACAACCAGCCAGATGCCGCTGTTCGTACTGCCCTACCCGATCATCGATCCGGTCCTCGTGCATTGGGGACCGCTGGCGATTCGTTGGTACGCGCTCGCCTATATCGCCGGCCTCGTCGCCGGCTGGGCGCTGATCCGCCGCATCGTCGCCAGCGATCGCTACTGGAACGGCGCGCCGCGGCCGACCGCCGACAGCATCGACGACCTGCTCGTCTATTGCGCGCTCGGCGTCGTCATCGGCGGCCGGCTCGGCAACGTGCTGTTCTACGATCCCAGCTATTATTTCGCCCACCCGCTCGAGATCGTCGAAGTGTGGAAGGGCGGCATGGCGTTCCATGGCGGCCTGATCGGCGCGGCGGTCGGCATCTTTCTGTTCGCGCGGCGCTATCGCACGCCGGCGCTCACCGTCTACGATCTCGCCTCGCTCACCGCGCCGATCGGCCTGTTCCTCGGCCGGATCGCCAATTTCATCAAGCCCGAGCTGTGGGGCCGCCCGACCGACGTCCCCTGGGCGATGATCTTTCCCGGTTCCGACGGCCAGCCGCGCCACCCGAGCCAGCTTTACGAGGCGGGGCTCGAGGGCGCCGCGACCTTCGTGATTCTCATCGTCGCCGCGCGTCTCGGCGCGCTCCGGTATCCGGGCCGTATTGCAGGCGCGTTCGGCGTGCTCTATGCGCTGGCGCGCACGTTCAGCGAATTCTTCCGCGATCCCGATCCCAAGCTCGAGGATCTCGGTCACGGACTGACTATGGGCATGGTCCTTTCGGCGCCGATGATCGTCATCGGCGTCGCGCTGATGATTTACAGCGCCCGCAGACGGGGAGCGAAACGATGAGCGCGCTCGGCGACGAGATCAAGGACATGATCGCCGCCGAGGGGCCGATATCGGTGGAGCGCTACATGGAGCTGGCGCTCACTCATCCCGAGCACGGCTACTACATGAATCGCGACCCGTTCGGCGCCGCGGGCGACTTCACCACCGCGCCGGAAATCTCGCAAATGTTCGGCGAGCTGATTGGCCTGTGGTCGGCCGAGGTGTGGACCCAGATGGGCAGCCCCAATCCGGTCAGGCTCATCGAGCTCGGGCCCGGACGCGGCACGCTGATGAGCGACGCCCTGCGCGCGGCGCGGCTGATGCCCGAATTCCGCGACGCACTCGACGTCACGCTCATCGAAACGAGCCCGAAGCTCGCGCAAATCCAGTACGAGACGCTGGAGACGAGCGGCGCCCCCGTCGCCTGGCAGCCGACCTTCGCCGAGGCCCCGCCCGGCCCGGCGATCATCATCGCCAACGAGTTTCTCGACGCATTGCCGGCGCGGCAATACGTGTTCGGCAACGGACGCTGGCGCGAGCGCATCGTGCGCCTCGACGCCGCCGGAGAGCTCGCCTTCGGCGTCTCGCCGGAATACGAGCCCTACCTCCAGGCCCCGGGACACGAAGGCGACATTCTCGAGGTGAACCCCGCGAGTCACCGCCTCATGTTCCAGCTCGGGGCACGGCTCGGCCAAACGGGCGGCGTTGCGCTGATCGTCGATTATGGACACAGCTTCACCGGGATCGGCGACACCCTGCAGGCGCTGAGCGGCCATCGCTTCGTCTCGCCGCTCGACAATCCCGGCGAAGCCGATCTGACCGCCCATGTCGATTTCGCCGCGATGGCGCGCAGCGCCCGCGCCGCCGGCGCCGCGGTCTACGGGCCGATCGACCAGGGCGACTTCCTCACCGCGCTCGGCATCGATGCGCGCACCCAGGCGCTCACCGAGCGCTCGCCCAATCGCGCGGACGAATTCGCATCGGCGCGCCAACGGCTGGTCGGCAACAACGAAGGCGAAATGGGCGCTTTGTTCAAGGTGATGGCGATCGCCAATCGGCTGTTGCCGTCGCCGCCGGGTTTCGAGCCGATATGAGCCCGCGGCCGCTGCGGCTCGCGACGCTCGACCTTCCCGGCGTCGCGCATGCGTTTTTCACTCGCGACGGCGGCGTGTCCGAAGGCGTCTACGCCTCGCTCAACGGCGGCGTCGGCTCGCGCGACAGAATAGAGGCGGTAGCGGAGAACCGCGCGCGGATGGCCGCCACGCTCGGCGTCGAACGCGAACGGCTGCTGGCGCCGTTCCAGGTGCATTCGCGCGACGTCGTGACGGTTTCCGAGCCTTGGGCGTCAGAGGCGCGGCCACGCTGCGACGGCATCGTCACCGCCGCGCCCGGGCTCGCGCTCGGCGTGACCGGCGCCGATTGCGGCATGATCCTGTTCGCGGACGCCGAGGCCCGCGTGATCGGCGCCGCGCACGCCGGCTGGCGCGGCGCGCTCGATGGCGTCATCGAGGCGACGGTCGAGGCGATGCTCGCGCTCGGCGCCTGTCGCCAAAACATTCGCGCCGGGCTCGGGCCTTGTATCGCGCAGGCTTCCTACGAAGTCGGGCCGGAATTCTTTGCCGCCTTCGCGACCCAGGATTCTGGCTCGCGGCGGTTCTTCGCGCCGAGCGCCAACGAAACTCGCCACATGTTCGACCTGCACGGCTACATCGCCGAGCGCGCGTCCCGCGCTGGCCTCGTAAATTTCGAAGATTCCGGCCTCGATACCTATGCCGATGCAGAGAGATTCTTCAGCTTCCGGCGAACGACCCATCGCAACGAGCCCGATTACGGGCGGTTGGTTTCCGCGATCGCGCTGACGTAGGTTTTGGCGGGGCCGATTGTTCGTTGCCGGGGCTCGCCGCGCCGCCCGCGGGGGGATTCGACATGCGCTCAGCGAAACCATGGCGGGACGCCCGCTGCCCGCTCCTGTAGCGGGCGAGCGGCGGGACTTCGCCTCATTTCGTGGTCGTGTGGTCGGCGACGATCGCGGTCGCCGGCAGCGCGACCGTCGCCGGCCGCGCCAGCGCCTGTACGCCCTCCGGTCCTCGAGCATGTTGTCGAGCCGGCCGGTCGGCGAATTGTCGCGCCGCCCCATCTTGGCGCCGAATTCCAGAAGGATGCGCGAATCCGCGCGCCCGCCGGCGAGCGCGGCGACGCAATCGGCGGCGGGGTCCGTCTGGCGTCAGCCTCCAGGAGAATTGAGGCGCTGGGCGAGCTCGGGGATCACGGTCTTCAGGTCGCCGGCGGCGGCGACCGCGATCACGTCGGCCTCGCCGTCGGGCGGCTCCAGCGCCGCGAACTGGCTGTCGACCAGCGAGGCCGGCATATAGTGGCCGCGCCGCCTGGCGACGCGCCGGCGCATCGCTTCGCGGTCGGCCTCGAGATAGATGAACTTCAGCGCCGGGCCGGCCGCCGCGCGCAGCCGATCGCGGTAGGCGCGCCTCAACGCCGAGCAGGCGATGACCACGCGCCCGAGCGCGAGCCGCGCGCCGACGCGGTCGAGCCAGGGCCAGCGGTCGTCGTCGGTGAGCGCGACGCCGGCGCCCATTTTCGCGCGCGCTTCGGGGCTGTGCAGATCGTCGCCATCGACGAATTCCATGCGCAGCGCCGCCGCGAGCGTGCGCCCGACCGTGGTCTTGCCCGAGCCGCTGACGCCCATCACCACCAGCGCGAGGGTTTCAGAGGCAGGCTGTGATGCCGCCGTCGACATAGAGGATGTGTCCGTTGACGAAGCTCGAGGCGTGGGAAGCGAGGAAGATCGCGGCGCCGACCAGTTCTTCGACGTCGCCCCAGCGGCCCATCGGCGTGCGCGCGGTGAGCCAGGCCGAGAATTTTTCGTCCTCGACCAGCGCCTTGTTGAGCTCGGTGCGGAAGTAGCCGGGAGCGATGGCGTTGACCCTGAGGCCGTTTTTGCCCCAGTCGGTCGCCATGCCCTTGGTCAGCATCTTCACCGCGCCCTTGGAGGCGGTGTAGGGGGCGATGTTGGGCCGCGCCAGCTCGCACTGCACCGAGCCGATGTTGATGATGCGGCCGCGCTTGCGCGCAATCATCTTCCGAGCCACGGCCTGGCCGACCAAGAACACGCTGTCGACATTGGCGCGCATCAGCTGGCGCCAGGTCTCTTCCGGAAAATCCTCGAGCGGGCCGCGACGCTGGATGCCGGCGTTGTTGATGAGAATGTCGATCGGGCCGAATTCGCGCTCGATGCGCTCGATCGCGGGGCCGACAGCCGCGCTGTCGGTGACGTCGAACGGCGCGGCGAAGCCGCCGAGCGAAGCCGCCGCGGCTTCGACCGTCGCCGGCGTGCGGCCGTTGACCACCACCCGCGCGCCGGCGGAAGCGAGGCCGCGAGCGAGCGCCAGCCCGATGCCCGCCGAGGACCCGGTCACCAGCGCCACGGCGCCCTTCAGGCCGAACAGGCCGGCGACGAATTCGGACATCTGACCCTCCCGTCCGCTTCCAGTGCGTTATCGATAACAACCCCCCATTCGTCAAGGGCGGATCGCCGAAACCTGCCCTCTTGCGCAATGCGTATGTTACCGGTGACATGCCCGGCGCCGAGCTCGGGGAGGGTGAGCCTCATGTCCAAACCCGTCGTGTTGATGACCGGCGCCTCTATCCCGAATGGGACATGGCGCCGATGGCAGAGGCGGCCTACGACCTGCGCAAGCTCTGGCTCGCCGCGGACCGCGAGGCTTTCCTCGCCGAGACCGCCCCCGACGTCAGCGCCATCGCGACGCGCGGCGAGCTCGGCGCCTCGGCGGCTTTGATCGACCGCTGCCCGAAGCTCGAGATCGTCGCCTGCTGTGGCGTCGGCTATGACGCGATCGATATCGAGCGGGCGAAGCAGCGCGGCGCCAGGGTGACCAACACACCCGACGTGCCGACCGAAGACGGGGCCGACTTCGCGTTCGCGCTGATCCTCGCGCACCTGCGCAAGGTCGTAGCCGGCGACGCGCATGTGCGTTCGGGCGCCTGGGCGCGGACCGAAGCGTTGCCGCTCGGCTCCAGCCTCAGGGGCAAGACGGTGGGTATCCTCGGCTTCGAAGTCGAGGTCGCCTGTAGCGGCATCGCGCGGGCGGCGAACATGGATCACGCGTATTTCGCCGATCCCTTGTCGCGTGCCAAGGCAAGCGACAGTCTGGTCGCCGCGGTTTCCGGCGACGAGGCGACCCACGGCATTGTGAACAAGGCCGTGCTCGACGCGCTCGGGCCGGAAGGCCTGTTCGTCAATGTCTCGCGCGGCTCGGTGGTCGACGAGCCGGCGCTCGTCGAGGCGCTGGCAAATGGCAAGATCGGCGGCGCGGCGCTCGACGTGTTCTGGAGAGTCCTAAGTTTAGATAGATAAGAGCCATTCGGCGCTAATCTATTGGCAATAATCGTAGAACTCGTTCGTTCTAAGCGGCGATGGCAGCGATCCGGGGCGCCGCGGATCACGTGAAAATGAAATTGCACTCGACGTTCAACGCGGCGATACCCTCGAATTCAGCCAAAGAACGACCCGCCACGAGGGACCCTCCAACTAACTTGATGGCAGGTTGGAGGGACTTTGCCGGGAAAGCCGCGGCTTTCCTATCGATCTTTGGTTAGCAAACTCATTGCCATTTTGAAGCTTAATTGGCGCGGGATTTTGAGCAATAAATGGCGTAGTGTGCCGCGTCGGAGAGTCGACGGCTGAGGCATCGGCGCACGGCTGACCCATTTTCTCGCATCTGGTATTGCCGTCCTCGAGAGGCCGGGCCGGCCAACGGGAATGGAGACTTGCCATGAATGGAGCCGGGCCTCACCTCGGGTTCCTGCGGGAACTGACCTGGAGCCATATCCTTATCATCCTCGCGGTTCTGGTCGGCGGCCGTCTGCTCGTCCTGCTGACGCGCTGGATCGTGCGCCGCGCCGCGGAGAGTGCGCCCTCGCACTTGCGGTTGGTGATCCTGCGGACGACACCCATCGTCCGGCTGCTGATCGGGCTCATCGGCATCGCGATTATTGTTCCGATCCTGGTCGAACCGACGTTCGAGGATATCTTCGCTTTGGTCGCAACGGTTGCGTTGGCGCTCGCCTTCGCACTCAAGGATTATGTGAGCTGTCTGGTCGCGGGCGTCGTGACAATCCTCGAGCACACATACCAACCCGGGGATTGGATCGAGATCGACGGCGCCTATGGCGAGGTGACGGCCATCGGGACGCGCGCCGTGCATATCGTGACAGCCGATGATACCGAGGTCATTATTCCGCATGCAAAACTTTGGTCCGCCAGCGTCCACAACGCCAGCGGCGGCAAGCAGAGCCTGCTCTGCGTCGCGAACGTATATCTGCATGCCGACCACGATGGAGGCGCCGTGTTGCAGGCTCTGACCGAAATCGCCGAAGCCAGCCTCTACCGGAAACCGGAAACACCGGTGAAGATCGCGGTGACGGAAACGCCGTGGGCCACGCACTACAAGCTCAAGGCCTACGTGACAGAAAGCCGCGAGCAATTCGCCATGGTCACCGACCTGACAATCCGAAGCAAGGAGCGGCTCCGTGCCATGGGCGTCGCCTTCACCAAGGCGCCCTATACCCCATGGGGCAGCCGCTGATCATATTCCCATGTCATCTCGAAGATTATTTGGCGTAATGCGGCCCATGACAACCACGCCAGACGACGCCATAACCCGTGCGGCGCTGACCGAGTTGCCGATTTTCCCAATTCCCGCCTCGCTCATCAACTCCCCCAAGCGCACCGTCGCCGCTTCGTCGACTACCCACAACGCCGCCAACACCGCCGGAACTCCGGCGTCGATCAGAGCCGTGGGAAAGCCCAAGGCTTGGGCTGGGCGGCACAATCCCGCTAAGGCGCTCTCGCAGGACCGGAGCGTGGCCAGACGCGACGCGCGCAAATCCAAATGCCTGAAGTCGGCGACCGTCAAACGAACCTCGTCGTAGTCGCGCCATCCCGTGTCCGGCAACAGCAGCGCGGATTTGTCGGGATCCGCGGACGACCAAATTCCATGACAGAAGAAGCTGAGATAGTTGGCGCCCGGCATCGCGGCGAGAATACGGGAGCGGCCGCTTTCGGGCGGCTCGAAGGCGTCCACGGACGTTTGCGCCAAAGCCTCGCGCATGGGATCGCGCCGGGGCGTCCCGGAGACGCTCAGCAGGCGCGCGCCCCGCCGCGCGGGGGTCTCCGCGGCGCGCAGGCGACAAACTGCCTACGCCGCCAGACTCCGCGCGTAAGCCACCTCCCAGTCTTCCAGGAAATATCGCCGGTCCGCGCCGTTGCGCCGGCGAGCCCCGTGGAGCGGAAGCGCCAGCAATTCCCCGGCGGGCGCGAAGGTCAAGGGAGCGCCGTGCGGGAGTTCCAACCGCCTATCGAGCAGCGTGTCGAGTGGACCCATCCATTGGTTCCACATCGCCTCCAGTCGTCGCTCGACGGGCGCGGTTCCATGCATCGACGCCGCCGCCCCTGAAACCGCGTTTGGCGCGAGAAAGCGATCCAGAAGGCTTGGAACGATGGCGGATCTCGGTGATGAAATCGAACGCGGCCTCGGCGCCCTCGGCTTTCCAGATCGCATGACCGCCGACGCTGGCGAGGCCAGAAACCGCCTCATGGGCGCGCAACAGACTGTCGGCAAAATATTGCCGTTCGAACAGGGTCGCTCGACGATGCGCGACCGTGCGCATGGCGGCGGCGGCTTCGGCCCAACGTCCTTCGTCTCGTGATTGAGACGACTTAATGCGCGTTCTCGATTACGTCTGATATAGATGTCTTTCGGCGTCGAACTTCGACGTCGACGCCGACATGCAACCCAACCCGCGTCGCCGCCCCCGTGATCCAACAGCGCACGGCCTTCGGCGTCTCGATCGTGGCGATATCGAGCCAACGTTCAAGGAGAGGGCGGTCCTGAGGTCCCTGACAAGGCGAAGGGGCAAATCCATAACAGCAAGAACGCATCGAGCCTCTCGAACACGATGCCGGGATACTCGACCTTTTGGATCTGCGCTCTGAGAAGCTTGATTTTGTCCGGGTCGCGATATTTGTCCGTGACGTCATTTTCCTCTTCGCGCTCTCTCGCGTGCCCGACCGGCGCCTTGATATATTCCTTCCGAACGCCCGCTTGCCGCAGCGCATCATCGAAGCTGTGGCGGAAGGAATGGAAAACGCGCGCTGGATCGTTGGTGACGTACCTATCCTGATAACGGGCCCAATACCGCGAGAAGTTCTTCGTCCGCGACCCCTGTATGCCTTTAGCTGCGGAAACACCATCTTATTCACGTATCACCACCTGGTCGAGGATCGAAGCCCTCGCGCGCGCTGCCCTCGCCCAAAATCCTCCGTCCGTGGCCCGAGCGTCGCTTCGCCGTCAAACACCCGAGATGGGAGCCGCATGTGGGAATCCGGCCCATACGGTTCTGTGCGGGGGGCGCGCAGCAATCAGCGTCCCTACCGCGATCTGCCCCGCTGGCGCCGTTTTCACCCGATGGTCTCGATCCCGCCTTGGCTTCGACCCGAAGGTTCACGTCAGGCCTGCCAATGCGTCCAAGGCTTTGTTGAGGATGAGCCTCGTCGCGTCGACGCTGCCTTTGTCCATCGCCTCCACATCGAGAAAAACCGACACACCGGCCCGGCGCTCATTGATGACTTTTGCAGCGGCGGGGGTTTCGCCATCGACTTCGTCAATCATGTAGGGAAGAATCTTACGGCTTATCCCCTTCATGGCCATCGCCTCGAGCGGACGGGCGCGCACCATATCGCTGACGAGGGCGTAAGTTTCATAACTGAGCACGATCTTTCCGGGTTCGCTTGCGGTCTGCAGACGCGCCGCAAGGTTCGCTTCGGCGCCGATGATGGTGTAATCCATACGGTCGGCGCTGCCGAAGTTGCCTACGTTGCAGTATCCGGTATTTATGCCCATTCTGGCCCGGAAGGGGACCTCGATTCCCCGGCGGCGCCAAACGGGGTCGAGCTGGACAAGCCGTCTTTGCATCTCGACCGCCATCCGCAAGCAGGCGCGCGCATCTTCCTCAACTCCCTTGGTCTCGGGATCGCCAAAAAACACCAAAATCGCATCGCCGATGAACTTGTCGACCGTGCCGCCATATTTCAGCGCAATGTTCGACATCTCAGTCAGATATTCGTTCAACAGCGCTGTAAGATCTTCAGCCTGCATTCTCTCGGTCGTTGCGGTAAAGTCTTTAATATCAGAAAAGAAAATTGTCAGCTTCTTACGCTCTGTTGTAATTGTTGTGTCCTTCTCTCCGCTAAATATGCCCTTATACACTTGTGGCGACAAATATTTGGAGATCTTTCTCGAGATTCCCGCCAGGAATTCATTTGCTGTTGTCAGGTCTTTATTCAATCCCTGGATCATATTTCCTAAACGGTGTTGCATCGCAATGAACACCCCTCCGAGAACCACCGCCAAGGCGAAATAAGTAAGCAGATATTTGAAGGCAAAAATATTAGATTCGATCAATTGATGAACGGTCAGGGACTGAATGCCTCTGACATCGCCGACCTTCCAGTCCCGCTTTGGGCTATTTGGATCGGTGTTATGACAACTTACACACGGGCTCGACATGATTACCGGAGTCGCCAAGCGAACCGTTCTGTCGAAGATCGATCCGCTAACCTGGACGAGAGAGGTTTCATCGGAATGGCGGAACGTGTCGAGCGCTTTGAGTTCGAACGTGTCGAGGTTATGCGACGCTCGCCCTTTAAACGGAAAATCCGACACGAATCGATACCCGAGCCCTCCGCCTGCCGAGCCGATCAGCGCTCCCAACTCGATCGAGAATGTAGCCGGAATCGGAATGGCGCCAGGATGCATCATGTAGTCGTTCGTTACGGAGATCGAGCGCCCATCGGCATCGAGCACTCGCTGCACGACATCATTGGCATAGTAATTGCGGACCGCGTTCACGGCGCGGCCCAAATCAGTGCCCTGCTGCAGCAAGGACTGTTCGGAAAGCGCTCGTAGATCGAGCCAAGTGGCGATCGGCAACCCAGTAAGCAGGACCAACACTATTGCGATCGCCAACGGCGTCATGAGCCGCTCTTGCCGAGCGGCAGAGCCCCTCCACCACGAGTTCGCCACGACTGACTGCTCCTCTCACTTCGTTGGCCGCAGACCGAGCGGGCCAAAGGTCAAATGGCAATCCCGAGCTCGGGGCTTTCGCAAAACAAGGATCGCTTCGGCTGGCCGCGCTCGTCGAGCCAGAACCCGGAAGCCCGCATCTCGGCCTCGAAATCAGTCAAATCCCGGTCGCTCGAGCGCCGACCTCGGCCTCCGTCCATCACAGTCGAGTCGCCATTCCCATGATGTTGATGACCGGCGGCCGCTTCCCCGAGCGCGACGATCTGATGGACGCCGCGCACCATCCATCGCCCTCCACGGCCACAGCAAGCAGCCCGGCCATGCCACGATCATCGACGCCAATTCCCGCGCCCGAGGCGACGTCGAGGTCGAATGGGCGCACTCCATGGAGCATCGGAAGTTCACCGACATGCGCAATCCGTACGACGCGATTTATGATTGCCACATAATGGCCGAACGCGTCAACGCCCGACTGAAGGACGAATTCGCCGCTAGCGGATCGAATCCGACACTTGTCGCCGACGTCTGACCGCGGCGATGATTTTCTCGGGATCGGCAGTCGATGTGAAGGGATTTGACTGCTGATTGTGTTCCTCGAGGCCGCGTTTGATAGCGCCTTGCAGGTCGGCGACGGAGCGAAAAACGCCGCGCTCGAGCCTTCGCTTTGTGAGGGCAGCGAAGAAGCCCTCGACGGCGTCGAGCCAGGAGGCCGACTTCGGCGTGAGGGGGAACGTCCATCACGGATGACGTTCGAGCCGTCGGCGAACGTTGGGATGTTTGCGGGCCGCGTAGTTGTCGACGATGACGCGGATCGTCCTTCGCGCCGGAACCTGTTTCTCGATGACATTGACGAAGCGGATGAATTCCTGGCGGCGTGGCGCTGCATGCCGGGGCCGATCACCGCGCCGTCGAGGACGTTCACCGCGGCGAACAGCGTCGTCGCGCCATGTCGCGCATAGTCGTGCGTCATGGTTCCCGCGCGGCCCTTCTTCATCGGCAGTCCGGGCTGCGTGCGGTCGAGCGCCTGAATTTGGCTGTTCTCGTCGACCGACAAGACGATAGCGTGGGCGGGCGGATCGACGTAGAGCCCGACGACGTCGCGCAATTCGTCGACGAAGCGCGGGTCTTTGGACAGCTCGAACGGGGGCGCCCGATGCAGCTGCAATCCGTGAGCGCGCCAAATGCGTTGAACCGAACTGACGCCGAGCTCCGCCGCCTTCGCCATCGAGGCTCCGGTCCAACGTGGCGTTTCTCCGGGCGCCTACCCGAGCGCCAAAGCGACGACGCGCCCGGCCGCCCCGGCGCCCAGCGGTTTGATGCGCGCGGGCCGCGCCTTGTCGCGAGGCAACCCGTCGAACCCTTCGTCGAAAAAGCGTTCCCGCCACCGCGACACGCGGGCCTCGGACTTGCCGGTTCGTCGCATGATCGCGTTCGCGCCGACGCCATCGGCGGTCAACAGCACGATCTCGGCCCGCCAAAGCTGCTTCTGGGGCGCATCGCGGTCTTGAACCAGGACCTCGAGCCGACGAATATCAGCCAACGAAGCGGAGAAGGATTTTCCCGCGCGCGTTGCGCAGACTCGTATATTGCAAGGTCTCCGGGACTCCCCCTCGGCACTCGAATGTCAGGTTCGATCCACCAGGTTCCTATGCGTGCGCGACGCCAACGAGGTCAAATGCCTCCTCCGGTTCGGCGTCGTCGCCCTCGCCATCGATCAAATCGTCCGCTTCGCAGGATTTACAACCGCTCCTGCGCCACCCTCGCGCCCGCCGCTCGAGGCGCCGAAAATAACTCCCCGCGCCCGCGCACCTTATGCAAGACGCTCCAAAGACCCGCGGAGTTATCTCGGCGCCTCTTGAAACGATATAGGTGAATCGCTGTTGACTTTTTCGGGTCCTGCCGTACAATGCGGTTGCAGCTGCCATCCGGGCGTGTTACAAGTAATGCAGTCGTACGAAGGGAACGATGTTCGCCTGCTAAAGCGGGCGAGACGTCGCGCATTCTTGGATGGGAGTAGCAATTTGACGCTTCCGGCAGTACGCACACCTCCGTCTCGCGATCCCTGTACAAGTCGTAGCGAGCGTCGGGCCCGTTTATTCTTGTCGCTGCACGGGGCCAAGCGCGGAAATTCGGCCTGAACCACACCGCGGTTGGTGCGGGTCAGTTTGTAAGGACTGTCCGCGGGTTGTCCGCGACCCGCGTCGAGGCGCGCGAACCATACGTCCGGCGGCGTTGCCGGGGCTCGTTTGTTTTGACCAAATAGGAGAGCCGCCAACATGGATGTGTCATTCTCATTCTCGGATTTGATTTCGGGTTACGTCGAAGAATTCGATTTCGAGAAGCGTATATTCACGGTGCGCACGACCGACGACCGGCAGTTCGCCATAAAATTGACGAGCAATACGGCGTGCGAGATGGTTCGCAACCTCGGTGAACCCTATATTGACTGCACCGGACAAGTCGCGGACATGCTGGTCCAAGGCAGGTATGTATTCTCATACGGCATTCACTACCCCGAGCCCGGTAAGCCGTTCGAAGCGAAGCACTTGGTGTTTGCCGGCCGCTCCGAAACTCAATTCCGCTTCGAAGAGCAGGATTGGTGGATCAAGCAAGCCCGCCAGCTCGGCGACTTCTATCTGAGAGCGCAGTTTCCTGACGGAAACATCGATTATCGCGATTACCGCACGGAACTTGCTATCGACGGAACGCGTGGCAAGGATTATCGGCAGGAGACCGACACGATCTCCCGCCTCGTGTACGGATTTGCGTCCGCCTATCTGATGACGGGCGACGACCGTTATCTCGAGGCGGCCGAGGCGGGCACAAACTATCTGCGCGACCATTTGAGAGCGACCGATGCCTCGAATGACGTCTGTTATTGGTATCACGCTCTGGACGTGAAAGGTAACAAGGTCCGCAAAGTGCTGGCGTCGAGGTTCGGCGACGACTGGGACGCCATACCGGCGTACGAGCAAATTTATGCCCTCGCGGGCCCCGTGCAGACATACCGCATAACCGGCGACCCGCGCATCTTGTCGGACGCCCGGCGAACGCAGGCGATGTTCGCCCGGTTTTACGACGACCCCAAGCTCGGCGGCTACTTCAGCCACGTCGATCCAATCACCTTCAATCCGCGTGCGCAATCGTTGACGTTCGACCGCGCGCGCAAGAATTGGAATTCGGTCGGGGACCACGCCCCGGCGTATCTCATCAACCTTTATCTGGCGACGGGGGCGAAGCAGGACGCCGACATGTTGACGTACTGCGCCGACATGATTGTCGAGCATTTTCCGGACTACGACCACAGTCCGTTCGTGCAAGAAAAATTCCATGAGGACTGGAGCCCCGACCGCACATGGGGCTGGCAGCAGAACCGCGCCGTGGTTGGCCACAATCTCAAGATTGCCTGGAATTTGACCCGCATCTCCTCGATCAAGCCGGATGAGCGTTACGACGCGATGGCGGAGAAGATCGCCAAGCTCATGCCGTCCCACGGCATGGACAGCCAACGAGCCGGTTGGTACGACGTCGTGGAGCGAGAGTTGGCGCCAGGAGAGACCGTCCACCGCTTCGCCTGGCACGACCGCAAAGCATGGTGGCAGCAGGAACAGGCGATTCTTGCCTATTTGATCATGAGCGGCGTCACGAAAAATCCGGAATATCTCAAATACGCCCGCGAGAGCGCCTCGTTCTACAACTCGTGGTTCCTCGATCAGGACAGCGGCGGCATATACTTCAACGTCCTTGCCAACGGGGTGCCTTATCTCATGGGCACCGAGCGGGAAAAGGGCAGCCACTCGATGAGCGGCTATCATTCCTTCGAATTGTGCTACCTGGCTGCGGTGTATGGGAATCTTCTCGTCAACAAATTGCCGATGGATTTCTTCTTCAAACCGCAACCGGGCGGGTTCCCGGACAACATTTTGCGGGTTGCGCCCGACTTGTTGCCACCCGGCTCAGTGAGCATTCTAGAGGTCGAAATAGACGGCAAGCCATACGGAGAGTTCGACGCGAATGCGCTGACCGTTACGCTTCCAGCCGGTGAGACGGCTGTAAAGGTGCGGGTGCGACTCGCTCCGACGAGCGGCGTGGAGAACTTCTCGGCGACCGTCCGCTTCGCTGACAATTCGGCGACCATGACCTTGGAAGGGGAACTGGACACGCGGGCCCTCGTGGACTTGCGCCAAGTCGGCGACGCCGTGCTGGGCGCCAATCCGGACTCGGTGCTCATCGACATGAGCAAGCTCACGAAGATGTCGCCGGAAGGCGGGCGTTACCTGGCCTTCCTCGGCCAGAAGCTCAAGTTGGACGAGAAGATCACCATCAGAGGCGCCAGTCAGACGGTGCGCGATTTGCTGACTGGGGATGAAATCAGCGAGGAAATGTCGTTCGTCGACTGACGCCGACATCGATGTCCCGACGACGCTGCTCGGCTGATCGCATCCCCGGGCAAGGCGTCGAGAGTTGGGAGGCATTGCGTCATGAAGGCAACGACCTGTTCGTTGCGCCTTTTGGCGCCGGTCCGGTGATGTGTGACCAGGTTGACAACAAACAGTGACGCCGAGTGCGCCGTCCCGAACTCGATATCGGAGTAGTTGGTCGTGCTGAAAGTTTCCGATGCTAACGAGCCGGGGATCTCGACGGCGACGCCGGCGGGCGCAAGAGCGAGATATACCCATTCCGAAGGCCGCCCTCATCCGCTTGGGCCGACGGTGCGGGCGGACGGTGTGAACTTTTCGCTGTTCTCGCAGAACGCGACGGGCCTGGAGCTATTGTTGTTCGATGGGGAATACGCGAAGCAGCCATTTCAGACCATCAAGCTCGATCCGAGAGTGCATAAGACCTTTGGATTCTGGCACGTCTTCGTCGAAGGCCTCAAGCCTGGGGCGCTTTACGCCTATCGAGTGGATGGTCCAGGCAATCTTGCCGGCGGTCACCGCTTCGATAAACAGAAAGTTGCAATCGACCCCTATGCGCGGGGTCACTCTGCCGCCTTGTGGAATCGCGGGGCCGCGTGCCTTCCGGGCGACAACGTGGAAAAGGCGATGCGTAGCGTCGTCATCGACGCGAGCGACTACGATTGGGAGGGCGATGAGCCGCTGAACATTCCGATAAAGGATCTCATAATTTATGAGACTCATGTCGGCGGCTTCACACGTTCCCCGACTTCAGGGGTCGAAAGTCCCGGAACTTTTGCCGGCATTGTCGCCAAAATTCCGTATCTCCAGAATCTCGGCGTGAACGCTATCGAACTGCTGCCGATATTCTCCTTCGATGCTGCCTCGCCGTCGGGCAAGAGCCCGGACGGTCGGGAACTTCGCAACTTCTGGGGGTACAGCACCATCGGGTTCTTTGCTCCCGAGGGGAGCTATTGCCAGTCCCCTGGCACGGGCTCGCACCTGAAAGACTTTCGGGACATGGTCAAGGCGCTGCACCGCGCCGGGATCGAGGTCATTCTCGATGTGGTGTTCAACCACACGGACGAGGGCAACCACCTGGGCCCCTCGATGTGCTTTCGGTTGATCGACAACTCGGTCTATTATTATCTCGTCCCGGACAACCGCCAATATTACATGGACTTTTCGGGTTGCGGCAATACATTGAATTGCAATCACCCCGTTGTCGCCAAGATGATCGTAGAGTGCCTGGAGTTCTGGGTGGGCGAGATGCACGTCGACGGCTTCCGGTTCGATGAGGGCTCGATCCTGACGCGCGACGAAAGCGGCAGGCCGGTAGCGCATCCGCCAGTGGTGTGGGCGATCGAGTTGAGTGATTGCCTTGCCAACACCAAGATCATCGCCGAAGCCTGGGACGCAGCGGGCGCCTACCAGATCGGTTACTTTCCGGGCTATCGATGGGCCGAATGGAACGGGCGGTTTCGAGACGATGTTCGCAATTTCGTGCGCGGCCGGCCGGGCATGATCGCCGCCATCGCGTCGCGGATCAGCGGCAGCTCGGACATCTATCAGTCCAGCGGCCACCTGCCGATCAACAGCGTCAACTTCGTCACCTGCCATGACGGGTTCACGCTCAATGACCTCGTGAGTTACAATGAGAAACACAATTGGGCGAACGGCGAGGGCAACAACGACGGCGCCAACGACAACAATAGCTGGAACTGCGGCGCGGAGGGCCCGACCGACGATTCCCGCATCGAAAAGTTCCGCAGCCAGCAGATAAAGAATTTCCTGAGTTTGATGTTACTTTCGCAGGGCATTCCGATGTTTTGCGCGGGCGACGAGTTCCGTCGCACCCAAGGCGGTAACAACAACGCTTATGGCCAGGACAACGAGCTGAGTTGGCTCGACTGGACGTTGGCTGAAAAACATGCAGATGTGTTGCGATTCTTCCAACAGGCGGTTTCGATACGCAGACATCACCCGCGTCTCCGTCGGGGCGAGTTCTTCACGGGCGAGAAGAACACTCGGGGAGTGCCGGATATCGGCTGGCATGGCACGCAAATCAACAAGCCCGCTTGGGGCGATCCGTCCACGAGGATGATGGCGGTCACGGTCGGCGGTGACGAAATGCACCCGGATGTTCATGTGATGATGAACATGGACGACTGGCTCGCGGCGTTCGAAGTCCCCCAAATAGAGGGGATTGCCTGGAAGCGCGTTATCGACACGTCTTTGCCCTCGCCGAACGACATCGTCACCGAAGGCGACGTCGACAAGGGATTGGCCGTCGCAGTCGAACGGAGCCAATATCTCGTGAACGCCCACAGTGTAGTCATACTCGTCGGCGTGTGGATGGCCGCGCCGCAACCGTCCGTGGATGCCAGCGCGCCGGCGGCTCAATGACATCGTCTGGCCCCGAGTGGGGCCGCTCGAGATCGTTTTTCGTCCTCGGTTCAACTCTTGTGCACACCGTGTAGGGGCTGGAAATGGCAAGGCAAAAGAGAATTGTGGCCGTCATGTCGGAATTCGGCTACTGGGGCATCGAGCTCGTCGGGCCGTTGCGCAAGCTCGAGGCGGCGGGTTATACGGTCGATCTGATGACGCCTAAGGGGCGCCCGTCGCCCGTGCTGCCGCCGTCAGTGGACGTGACATACGTCGACCCGCCGCTCGGCGTTTGCGTGACGACGGCTTCCGACGCGGCGCTCGTGGAGGAATTCGAGAAGACGGGAAAAACCAAGACGCCGATGAATTTGTCGGCCGAATTTCCAGAGCGGCCCTATTATTCCGCAGGCAACTTTCTCCGCGCCTTCGAGCATTACTGCGCGGCGAGAAAAGAGGCGCAGGAGAAATTCTGCTCGACCTACGACGCCGTCCTGCTCGTCGGCGGCAGCGGTCCGATCATCGACATGGCGAACAACCAGCGAGTTCACGATCTCGTGCTGGGGTTCTACGCTCGCAACGCCCCTATCGCCGCCATCTGTTACGGCGTCGCGGTCCTTCCCTTCGCACGAGACATCACGTTGAGAAAGAGCATCATCAAAGGCAAGCACGTCACCGGCCACTGCGTCGAGTACGACTACCACGACGGCACGGGCTTCATGGGGACGGATCTCAACATGGGCCCCCCTCCCTACACGCTGGAATACTTACTGCGCGATTCGGTGGGGGAAGAAGGCGGTTATCACGGCAACTTCGGCGCTTTCACCAGCGTGATCGTCGATTATCCGTTCATTACTGCACGGTCGCTGCAATGCTCGCACGAGTTTGGCGACCAGTTCGTCAACGCGCTCGATAACGGACTCACTCGGTACGGGTGGTGACTCGCCGATGACGACTCTCCAACCCCAGCGCCAGGGCCGTCATGCCATCATCGAGCAATTTCTCGCCGATGGAATCGACGTGATGTTCGGCAATCCCGGAACCGTCGAGCAAGGGTTCTTGAACGCGCTCGACTCCTATCCGGCCATGCGCTATGTGCTGACGCTGCAGGAGACCGTCGCCGTATTTGCTGGCGATGGTTACGCGCGCGCTGGCAAAAGGCCCGCGCTGGTGCAGATCCATAGTTCTCCGGGGCTGGGAAACGCCCTGGGCGCCATGTATCAGGCCAATCGCGGCCGCAGCCCTCTCGTGGTCATCGGGGGCGACGCCGGGATAAAATATCAGCCGATGCAATCGCAAATGTACGCCGATCTCGTTGCGATGGCGGCGCCGGTCACCAAGATGTCGACGATGGTGCAGCACCCGTCCTCGCTATTGCGAGTGTTGCGACGAGCGATCAAGGTCGCGATGACTCCCCCCATGGGGCCGGTATACGTCTGCCTTCCCGCCGACATACTCGACATGCCTGCAGAGGAGGCGGTTCACCCGTCTCTCGTTTTGCGAACAGATACAGCCGCGCCGACGGACGTCGTAGCTGCCGCGGCCGCCGTGCTCATGGCGTCCAGACAACCGCGTCTGTTCATCGGCGACGGCATTCACTATTCACGAGGCGCGGGATCGGCCGTGACCCGTCTCGCCGAATTGATCGGCGCCGACATTTACGGGGTGGACGCAGGCGAATCCAACGTGCCGCTTTCGCATCCGCTGTACAGCGGCCAAACAGGGCATATGTTCGGCTACTCCAGCAAGGCGATCACTTCCGCTCCGGACGCCCTGCTGATCGCCGGCACCTATATGGTGCCGGAAGTGTTCCCGGAGCTCGGCGACATCTATGATCCCGCGGCGAAAATCGTTCACGTCGATCTGGACGCGGGAGCGATCGCCAAGAACCATCGCGTCGACATTGGCGTTGTCGCCGATCCCGCGCGGGCGCTGGCGGCCATCGCCGACGTAATCGAATCGACCTGCTCACCGGATCAGGCGAAGCTGTTCTCCGAGCGTCGCGATAGACTTGCGACGAAGATCGCCGCCGATCGACACGCAGAACGCGCGAACTTCGAAACCGACGCCGCCAAGCCCGAGGCGACGATGGCGGCGCTCGCCAAGGAGCTTTTCGCGCGCGCAGATCGTCCGATCCTGGTCGATGAAGGGCTCACGAATTCGCCTCCGCTCGTGCGCTATTTCGCGGATGCTGGCGGGGAAACGCTCATTCAGACTCGTGGCGGGTCCCTCGGCATGGGGCTGGCGAGCGCGATCGGAGTGCAGATTGCGCATCCGGACAGGACAGTAGTGAGCGTGAGCGGGGACGGCGGCGCCATGTATACGATTCAGAGCCTCTGGAGCGCAGCGCGTCACAAGTTGCCGATCAAATATATCGTTTGCAACAACGGCGTTTACCATCTACTGGAATTGAATATCGCCGAGTATTGGAAAACGCTCGGGGTCGAGCAGGGTGTTCCGCCGACCTGTTTCGACTTGGGGAGCCCGCTCTTGCATTTCGAACAGATGGCGAAGGCCTTGTCGGTTCCGTCCGCCGTGGTGACGTCGGCGAACGAGATATCGGAGGCGGTAACGAGAGCGTTGGCGGAGCCTGGCCCCTTTCTCATCGATCTGAGGCTGGATCGGCGCCCGCATTCCAGTTTGATCGCGCTGAAATGCGGTCAGTAGCCGTGGCTGGTTGACTGCATCGACAGGGGGCCCGAATGCGTGGAACGGGAAAGAAGATCGCAATTCTCATGGAGAGCGACTTCTACGAGCACGAGATCTGGTACTACGACTACCGTTTCAAGGAGGCGGGAGTTGTGGTCGATTACTTGTCACGGCTGTGGGGTCAGCCATCGATCGCGTTCCAGGGTCACGAACTGAAGGCTCCATTCGTCGTCAGTAAATCTTTCGAGGGCCTGAGCGACGCTGAGATCGCGGGCTACGCGGCCGTGATCGTGCCGTCTGGCATCGTTTCCGATCGACTGCGTTACGTGGACACGCCTGGCGACATTCCTCCGGCGGCGGCGTTTCTGAAACGCGCGTTCGACAATCATGACGTCATCAAGGGCATAATTTGTCACGGGCTGTGGCTGGTGGCGCCGATCGTCGAGGTCGTCAAGGGTCGTAAACTCGTGTGCCACAACAATCTCTATGGTGACGCGGTCGCTTACGGAGCCGTTTACACCAACGAAGATGTCGTTGTGGACGGCGACCTGGTCACGGGTAGGAGCGGCGGTCACGCGCATCTGTTTGCGGCGAAGTTAATCGAGTTGATCAACCAGCGTTGAGGCCAAGGGAGCGCGAGCTATGGGAACGAGACTTGAGGCTGTGCAGACGTTGGCGCGCGAATGGTATCTGGCGCTCGACGTCCACGCGGGTTACGAGAAAGTGCGCCCGATGCTGGCGCACGAAGGCCTGGAGATGGTGTTTCCCGAGGCCACGGTCACCGGGCTCGACGGATTCCTGGGTTGGTACGAGGGCGTCATTCGCATCTTCTTCGACGAGGCGCATGCGGTGCAAAGCGTCGCCATTCAGGAAGAGTCGGCCGACAGCGCGGTGTTCGCCGTCCTCGTACGTTGGGAGGCGAGCCGGTGGGCGCCGCCGGCGGCCCAAAGTCAGCGCATTAAGCTGCTTGCGTATCAGACTTGGACGGTATCGTTCGCTTCTCTCGAGAGACCAGTGATTACAAGGTACACGGTGGATCGCCTGGAGTATCTGCCCGGTTCGGCGACGCTTTAGGGAGGCATTTGGATGCTCGAAAACGTTCCTGCGACCCGGCTCGGGGATATGTACAAAGCGCATATTCAGATGATCCTCGACAAGGATATCGAGGGCCTGCTCGCGCAATACACCGAGGATGCGGTGTTGATCTCGAGCTTCGAAAAGGTTCCGAAGATTTTTCGGGGGCGTGCCGAGTTGCGCGAGCACTTCAACGGCATTCTGGGCATCGAGGGCCTAAAAGACGAAGTCGGGTTTTGGGGCGAGTTCGACGGGTCGACGACTGGACACGCCGGCGGGTTTTCCCTTCTGATGATTACCGAAGGGATAGAAATGTCGGTCGGCGACGCGACGGCGAAAATGCGGTTCGCCGACAGTTGGGTGCTCCGCGACGGGCGAATCATGATCCATTTCGCCGGGATGGTTTCGTATCCCGACGGCTCGCTCAGCTGAATGGAAATCGGCCCGGTCGGGCGATGGAGTCGGCCGAAAGTCGGGGAGAGCGTCAATGTTCGAGTATGTGATCGTCGGCGGTGGCGCGGCCGGTTGTGTGTTGGCGCGAAGGCTCGTGGATAAAGGCAAAACGGTGTGTCTGATCGAGGCCGGCGAGGTTCGCAGACGCTCGTCGAATATCGACGAGATCGGCGGTTTCGTCAATATTTGGGGCAGCCGCATGGACTGGGGGCTGCAAACTGTTGCGCAGCAGGGAATGTTCGGTCGTCAGATTACAATCAATCAGGGAAAGACGATCGGCGGCAGCTCCGCAATCAACGCGATGATGTACGTGCGGTGCAACAAATCCGACTACTCGCGTCTGACGGAACGCAGCCGCGGGCGTTGGACCGACGCCGATATAGAGACCGCTTTCGCCTCGCTCGAGAACTATCTGGACGGTCCGGCGCCCGGCCGTTTCCAGAGCGGGCTGATGTCGGTCCGCAATTGTCCGGACCCTGCTTCCTATTCTCCCGAGTTCCAACTCGCGGCGAAGGAACTCGGATTCAAGGGCGATGATTTCGACTACAATGGGCCCGAGCAGAACGATGGGGCCGGCCCGCTGCAATTCAACATCGGAGTCGATGGCAAACGCCATAGCGCCTTCAACGCCTATCTGGAGCCCGTGCTCGAGTCTCGCTTGCTGACGGTCATGGGGGGTTGCAGCGTCGAGAGGGTGATATTCAGAGGGACCCGGGCCGTCGCGGTAGAGGCCGTGGACGCCAAAGGCGTCCGTGTGTCGGTCGAGTTCGACAAGGACGTCATTCTGAGCGCTGGCGCCTTGCAAACCCCGGGGTTGCTGCTGAAATCAGGGGTCGGCCCCGCGGCGGATCTCGCCGCGGCCGGCGTGAGCGTTGTTGCGGATCTTCCGGCGCTCGGCTCGAATTTGATGGACCATCTGCAACTGCCGGTCATCTATCGACTGAACAAACCGGTCCCGGAGCCGGAGATTTTGACCGGAAACGTCCTGTTCAGGGACCTCAATGGTCAGGGTGAAAAGGGCGCGCCGGATCTTCAACTCAATTTCACGCCGGCTGCGCCCAGGCCTCTGCAGCGCCTGCTGCCGCCGCTCGGCGGCCCAGTGATGATCTTTCTGCCGATCCTCATCCAGCCGAAGAGCCGCGGGACCGTTTCGCTTCGGTCCGATAAGAGCATCGCGATCGATCCGAACTATCTGAGCGAGCCCGGCGATGTGACTGTTCTCGAGAAAAGCGTGGAACTGATTCGTGCGATGGCCCGCAGCAAGGCGCTGTCCGGGCTGGCGGGCGACGAACTGGCGCCGGGCGGAGTCAAAGTCGAGGACTATATTCGCGGCGCAACCTCGACGCTGTGGCATCCCGTCGGCGCCTGCTCGATGGGAACTGACGTGGTGGACAGCGTGGTCGACGCCGATCTTCGCGTTCATGGTCTCGAGGGGATCCGGGTGTGCGACGCCTCGATTATTCCGCGCGCGACGACAGGCAACAGCCACGTGCCGACGCTCGTGGCAGCGGAGATTGGGGCGCGCGTCATCGTGAGCTCCCAGGGATGACGAATGGATGAGGCAGGCCTACGAGGGAGATCGGAGACAGGAATGCAATTCTCTCATGTCGCGCTGAACTGCGTGAATGTCGAGGAAATGATCGCTTTCTATCGCGCGCATTTTGGTTTTGCGGTCTCCCGCAGGCTGCCGATCGGCGAAGGGAAAGAGATCGTGTACATCCGTCGCGAGGACATGCGTCTCGAACTTTTTCCTGCGGACACGATGGGGGAAGCCGCGAGCCATGACGGGCCGGCGACGATTGGAACCGTTCGACATTTCGCGTTTCAGGTGGAAGACGTCGACGCGACGCTCGCCGCAATGGGCAGCGACGCCAAAGTCAGTCTCGGGCCGCTCGACTTCGACGCTTTCATACCGGGTTGGCGGACCGCTTGGCTGCGCGATCCTAGCGGCCACATCGTCGAGATTTCGCAGGGGTACAAGGAGTAGGTTCCGCAAGGCCAGCAAACGCGCGACGGGATTCGAAGCTTGTGGCGCTGGGCTGGATGTGGCGGCGCAAGCGCGAGAGGTTGGACATTGTCAGGGCGCTCATCGAACGCCAATCGAATATCTGATACCTAGTTCAACCGCCTGATCTCGAAAGGAGCTCGGCCGATGGCAACGAGTGAAGCGAACACGGAAACTGTACGTAGATTTTGCACGGAGATCTGGAGCAAGGGGGATATGGATGCGATCGACGAATTGATCGATCCGAATTTCGCGTTCATATTGGCCTTCATGCACACCGATAGTATCGAGAGCTTCAAGAAGCTCGTCGCTTACAACCGCACAGTGTTCGAGAATTTGATATATGTTCCGAACGATGTCGTGGCGAACGAGTCCAAAGGCGCTGCTTGGTGGACGATGACTTCCAAGCATGTCGGTACCTGGCGCCATGTCCCCGGCAGCAACAAGGATGTGTCCATCGAGGGGATCACGTTCTTTTGGTTCACGCCGGAAGGCAAGTTGCTCAAAGCCGTCGTGGAAAACGACGTCATGGGTCTGATGCGGCAGATCGGCGGCGTCAAGCTCGTATACGAACCGTGAGAGTCGGATACACGCACCACGTCCGCGGGGTCCCTCGACAACCTAGTTCGAGGGCAACGTCGGATCGGAAAAGACTGTGGCGCATCGCCGCCAGGGGTTCATTGTTCTGATTGGTGTCTAGGTTCGCAAGGAGAACAGATATGGGTACCGTTGCCGAAAACAAGCAGATCGTCGCCGGCTATGTCGACGCGATTCTCGTCAAGCGCGATTTCAGTAAGTTTTCCCACTTCACGGCGCCCGGTTTCTATATCGAGCGATCGGCCATACCGGAAGCAATCAGGGGCGAGGCGGGCCTGCATACCCAGATGGACATGCTGTATGGAGCGTTTCCCGATCTTGCCTTGAGTATGGTCGAAGTCGTCGCCGAAGGAGACAAGGTCGTCGTCCGGTTCGAAGCGCCGGGCACCCACACGGGGGTCTTCGCCGGAATCCCGGCCACGGGAAAACGCGCCACCTGGAAAGGCCTGGTGATGTACCATGTCGTTGGGGACAAAATCACCCAGGCCTGGGCGGATTGGGACGATTTGGGGTTGATCGAGCAGCTGCGTCACCCCTGAGTTGCCGCGAATCCGCGGCAGCAGCGGAAGTCGATGCGCTCCGGTTCATGGACCGGGCTCGCGCTCCGCACCAACGATGGGGCGGCCGGTGATTGGACTGGCCGTCGCGGATCAGGAACAGTGTTTGCCGCGAACCCATGGTCGGGAGCGCCTTTGGGCGCTCGGGCGCGGGGGCGAGTTCGACATGCGAAGGAGGTCGGCTCGAGGAGTTGGCGCCTAGCCGACGTCGAGTGGTTTGTAGCTGACCTCACCGGCGTGAGAAGGGGATCGAGGGAGCCATGTCGCCAGACGCAACGTCCAGATACCTGCAAAAACTCCCCGTTTTCATTACCTTTTTCTTTTCATCGATGCTGGTGCGTACTACCGGCACATTGGCAGATCTTCTGAAATTCACAACTGGACCTGAGTTCCAAAATGTCGGGGGGGACGCATGGTTGGTCGTATACTGTTTTACTACGACGCTATTTTTTGTCGTGTTCAGTTGGCTGGCTTACAACTTTTTGATAGAACGATTTCCGTATACCGAGCACATTAGTCTATTCTTTCTAGATGTTGGGCGCTTTATGATTCTATACGTGATTATGAACTTTGCGTTCTTAGCGGGCCATCCGCCCAGTTATGTTTATTACATCATATCTTTGGGGGTTTTTCATACGGGGGCGATGGGCTGGCACGTGCTTCGCCTCCGCCTCGCGCATTCCACGGAACGTCCAGAACACGTCGGGGACGTTCGATTTCTGGCGGCAATGTCGGCCGTTTACTATGCCTTGGCTGCGATTTATGCGGTTTTGGTGGGTTTGCGGTGGTCGAGTTCGCCTTCGTGGGGGCTTCACACGTTTTTTGTATTCCTCACGAGCGCCGTCCTCATTTTCGTCAGCGTCAATCGACTGAAAGCGATGAGAACGAGAATGGTCCAGGGCGCTCGGGCGAGCGCCTAGAAGTCGTTGAATGGGCACACGCCAATTTGCGGGACCGATCAGCGAAGGCCGCGTCGGGATAGTCCCGATGCGGAGATCGATGAAGGGAGACGAAACATGTCCGATCTGATGGCTGCGGTAGACAAGTTCTATAAGGTCTACAACGATCACGATACCAGTCTGTGGAACGACGCGATGGCGCCGACTTATGTCGGCCATGTGAATTCCGATACGATCCCCAACCGGGACGTCGGCGTCGGTTTCATCAAGGGGCTGTTGGAGGCGTTTCCCGACATCCATTATACAGCTGAAGACAAGGTGGTCGAGGGCGCCAAGGTTGTCGTACGCTGGTCGGCGACCGCAACGCATACCGGCAATCTCTTCGGCATGCCGCCGACCAACAGGCACGTCACCATGATGGGGATCACCATCTTCCGCATCGAGAACGGTCAGATCGCGGAACTGTGGGATATGTGGGACCAGGCCGGGTTGACAGCGCAGCTGACCAAATGACGAAGCGGCGAGAGCCGCGAACTTTGCGTCGCCGGCTGTCGCCTGACGAACGAGCGCGTCGGCGCTGGCTGCGCGAGGGTGGAAACAGGGGCGCGGAAACGGGTTGCCCCGTGCGCAAGGGGCTGCGTAAGGTGACAACCGAACAACGGGAACCGCGTCTTTGAATCGGACAGGTCGTCCGGAAAAGACGGCGACAAAGGAAAAGGCAGCTCGGCATGTCTGAGGAAAATCGCAACAAATTTCTGGTCATGCGCTACTTCAAGGAGATCATGACCGATGGCGCCTTGGGCACGATTTACGAGCTCATCGCGCCGGACTTCGTGTTCACGCTGCCGACGCATCCAGAGCCGTACCATGGACCGGATGGGTTCAAGGAACTCGTCACCATGTTGCATGGTTGCTTCCCCGACTTCTTCATTCACGCGAAGGATATGGTCGCCTCCGGCGACATGGTCGTTACTCGCTGGCGAGGCGGCGGCACGCATCTTGGCGGGGCGATCCACACGGTCGCCGGCGACATTCCCCCCAACGGCCGCTATTTCGAAATCGACGGCATGAGCTGGCATAAGATCAAGGACGGATTGATCACGGAAGTGATTGGCCATGAGGATACGATCGGCATGTTCCAGCAGCTCGGCATTGCGCCGAGCCCGCGCACGACGACCGTTCCCGCGCAGAATCTGGCGGTCGCCCATCGGTACTTCGACGAGCTCATGAATCAAGGCCGATTCTCGACGATGGGCGAGATCTTGACCGATGACTTCGAGTTCACCTTGCCGACCATGCCGGCGCTCGACGGCAAAGAGGCGTTGAAAGGCTATGTGAGCTACTTGCGGCAGGCGTTTTCCGATCTGCGATTCGAGGTCGTTCGAGAGCTCGCGGACGCCGACAAGGTCGCCATGCGATGGCGGATCACGGGCACTCACGTAGGAGAGTTCAACGGCATGCCGCCGACCGGCGCGCATATCGACGAGTTCGGCATCGATGTGTTCGAGTTCTGGGGCGGCAAGATCAAGGCCGCGCGCGTGGTCGCCAACCAGTTCGGCGTCGTGAACGAAATTAGGGCTCAGGCGCCGAAGACGCGGACGCCAGAAGAGAATAACGCGATTGCCGTCAAGTTCTTCGACTCGGTCTGGAGCAAGGGCGACTTCAGCGTGCTCGATACGCTGATCGCTCCCGACGCCGTGGATCACTCGACTGTAGGCGGGAAGGTCAAGAGCGAAAAGGGCAGCGCGAGCTTCCGGGCGATCGTATCGATGTTCCGACAGGCCGCTCCGGACATCAAGCTCACCATCAACGATGAGATCTACGCCGGAAACAAGGTCGTGCACCGTTGGGTGTTGAACGGCACGGATACCGGCGGCCTGATGGGCATGCCTGCGAGCGGCAAGCCACTCGTGATTACCGGCATCACGACGGTCCGCATGCGGGACGGGAAGATCGTCGAGCGTTGGACCAATATCGACGAATTGGGCTTGCTTCAACAATTGGGAGTGGCGCCGCCGCCCCCGCAACACTGAGGCCATGATAGCGCGTCCAGGTGGTATGAAGCGGCCGTTGTGTCGCTTATCGACCGCGGACGCATGGATAGACGGTCGCATCGTTGTCGCCGTGTCGCGCACGGCGCCAACTGGACTTGGAATGAAATAGACCTCGCGTCGAGCTCGGGTTTTCGGCCCGAGTTGGCGAGTCAGCAAGCGGGGCGTCGACCATCACACTCGTGGGCCGCGGCCGACGAATAACCGAGGAGCGAAAAAATGGCCATGTCACCAGAAGCAAACAACGCCGTAGCGGAGAAGTTTTTCACCTCCGTTTGGAGCAACGGCGATTTCAGTGTTCTCGATACATTGATATCGCCCGAGGCGGACGATCATTCCACCGTCGGCGGTCATCCGAAGACGGAAAAGGGCAGCGCGAGTTTCCGAGCCATCGTGACGATGTTTCGGACCGCGATGCCGGATATCAAATTGACCATCGATGACGAGATCTACACCGGCGACAAGGTGGTGCACCGTTGGACGCTGAACGGAACCGACACCGGGGGCCTGATGGGAATGCCGGCGAGTGGCAAGAAGATTTCGTTCACGGGCACCACCATAGTCAGGATGCAGGATGGTCTGATCATGGAGCGCTGGGCGAATGTGGATGAGTTGGGTGTGCTTCAGCAACTTGGCGTCGTGCCCCCGCCGCCGGCCGGTCGATAGGGAATGGCTTTTTCTAGTTCTGGGGCCAACGACGAGCGCCTCGACCGGCTCCCGTAGAGCAAATGGCGTTCCGTTGGAATCGGAACGTGCTTTAGGTTCTCGAGTCGCGCGTTTCTTGCGAAAACCGGCGTTCCCTTTTTCGAAAGCGCGCTCTAGGGTTTCAACGAACGCGAGAATCGGTGCGGCCAACGTTGATGCGTTGGGTCGCGCCGGCTCGAGGATGAGGTTGTCGGCGCGGGCTTGGCGTAGCAGCGCATGTTGTGGCGAAACCAACGCCCAGCAATTCCGGCGCAAGTCCAGCGGCTGCAAGCGCTGTCGTGGTGGCGGCTTCCTGGCGCTGCTCGATGTCGTCTCCTACCGGGCAAGCGAGTTGCGTTTTCGCCCGGGCTCGAACCGAAAGTGGGGCCGGTCGCGATCTAGACCGCCAGCACCATGCCTTCGCGCGCCACCACCGCGCCGCGGAAAAGGGCAATCGCGCGGCTTTCGACTGCTTCCAGAAACGTATCGTCGTGTTCGGGGTCGTGGTGGAACAGCGCCACACGACGCACGCCTGCGGCCTGTGCGATACGAATCGCCTCCTGCCAAGTCGAGTGGCCCCAGCCGCGCTTAGCCGGGAACTCGGCATCGTCGTAGGTGGAGTCGTAAATCATGAGGTCGGCGTCGCGGACCAGCGCCAGCACAGCGGGATCGAGGCTATCCGGTTCGTGCTCGGTATCTGTCACATAGCAGACGGCGCTGCCGCCGCTTTCCAGGCGATAACCCGTGGCGCCGCCGGGATGCCGAAGCGGCGCTGTGCGCACGACGACGCCGCCATCCACGCCAAATGTCGCGCCAACCGGGATCTGGTCGAAGGTGACGCGCCCGCCGAGCGCGCGCAACGGCAGAGGGAAGGTCAACGGCGACATCATCTCGCTGAACACCGTCTCCAACGAGCCCGCAGTCGCCAAATGGCCGGCGACCAGACGAACGCGGTGGGTTTCGCAATAAACCGGATCGAAGAACGGAAAGCCGATGATATGGTCCCAGTGGGTGTGGCTGAGCAGGATGGTGTGATTTGTCTGCCGCCTGCTCTCCAAAAGCGCCTTGCCCGCCAACCGCAGTCCGGAGCCGGCGTCCATCAGGATTTCCGCCCCGTCCACCAGAATGCTGACGCAACTGGTGTTGCCGCCCATGCGAAGATGCGAGCCTTGCGGACACGGGATGCTGCCCCGAACGCCCCAGAACCGGACTTTCACAGTGTGCTTCGCCCCCGAACAGGTCACGTCGATAACGCGCGGTCGGAAGAGGACGTCACAGTTTTCAGTATCGTGTCGTCCCGAATCCGTCTTCGGGCGCGCCGGCGCTGCCTTCGGCGGCGGCATTCCCCTGGCCAAGTTCCGCTGGCCGAGGCAATTTGCTGTCGGCACGGGCGGCGTGGTATTTGATATCGTCCGCATCGGGTGAAATTAGCTCTGACGCTAACGGTCCCGATGTCGAAGTCTCCAATTAGAATGATCGGATGTCAACCATGGCGTCGAGCGCTATGCCCGTTATTCTCGCGGACGTTCTGATCCTCGGCGCATTGATGATATTGATCAGCCTCGCCTCTGCGCTGGCGGAGCATGTTCGCGCGCCGCTGGCGACCGTGTTGGTGATACTCGGCGTCCTGCTCGGGCTTGCCGGGCTCGCCGCCGGCGACGCCATGCCGATGGCCGGGGAACTGCTCGGCACAACGATGCGGATGGCGCCGGACGGACAAGAGCTGTTGTACCTGTTCTTGCCGGCGCTGCTGTTTGAAACCGCGATCGGAGTCGATGTCCGGCGACTCGGCGACGACATCGGTATCGTCGCGCTGCTCGCCGTGGTCGCTGTGTTCGTCACGATTGGCGCCACCGGGTTTGTGCTGTTTATGGCCTCCGGCGCGCCTTTGCTGGTCTGCCTGATCATCGGCGTGCTGCTGGCGACTCCCGACCATGTCGCCGTGGTGGCTGTGCTGCGCGAAGTTCACGCGCCGCGCCGCCTCGAACTTCTCCTCGAAGGCGAGGGGCTTTTCAACGATGCCGCCGCCATCACCGTGTTTACCCTGCTGCTCGGCGTGCTCGAAGGCCACGCGCAGTTTTCGGTCGTCGGCGCCGCGCGGAGTTTCGTGCTGCTGGCGCTTGGCGGCGTGGCGTTCGGCTATATCGGGGGCCGCTGCATTTGCCTCATACTGCCGCTCTTGCGCGATTTGCGGTTCGCGGAACTCACGCTGACGGTCGGCGGCGCCTATCTGATCTATGCGGTCGGCGAACATTTTTTGGAAGTCTCCGGCGTCGTGGCGACCGCAGTGGCCGGCCTCGTCGTCGGGTACAATGGTCCGCGGCTGATCCGGCTCGCGAGCTGGGAGAGCTTTCGCTCGAGCTGGGAAACATTAGGTTTTTTGTGCTCTTCACTTGTTTTCGTACTGGCGGCGATACAGATTCCATTTTTGCTGCGCGACGCAACGCCGTGGCACTTCGTTCTCGTGGCCATCGTCGTGCTCTCCGTGTTCGGGATGCGCGCGCTGATAATGTTCGTGATCGTGCCTCTATTGGCGGCGATCGGCCTCGCGCAGCCATTCGAACGCCGCTTCGGCGCGATCATCGTCTGGGGCGGGCTGCGCGGCGCGGTCTCGTTGGCGCTGACGCTGGCCACGCTGCACGATGAAGCGGTCCCGCCGGAACAACGCGGCTTCATCGGCATCGTCGCCACCGGCTTCATACTATTCACTCTATTCGTCAACGCCCCGACCCTGCGGTTGCTGATGCACCTCATCGGCCTCGACGTGTTGTCGCCTGTCGAGATCCTGCTGCGCGACCGCGCCATCGGCGGGTTGCTGCATCGCACACGAGCAACGCTCGACGACCTCGCGCGCACCTATGCGCTCGACGACGCGGTGCGCGATGATGTCGATGCGTCGCTCGTCCGCCGGCTCGACGATCTGGCCGGACGGACCGAGGCGACCGATTTGGCGACGGCGCCGAAACTGATCGGCTTCGCGCTCGCAGCGATGCAGCGGGCCGAGTACTTGGCCTATCTGGAGCTATTCCAGAAGCGCGCCGTCTCTCGCAACACCGTGCAGCGGCTGCTGGCGCACTCGCTGAAACTCGCGGACGCGGTTCGCGTGATCGGCGAGCCGACGCAACGGGAGATGCTGCAACGCTGCACGGCCGTCGCCGACCGGTTGCACGAATTCGGCTTCGGCTTTCGCATCGCGCTGTGGTGCGATCGGCGTCTCGGCATACCGCGCTTTCTAGCGTACGCGCTGAGCGCGCGATTCGAATATCTGCTGGCGGAGCGCGCTGCGCTGAACGGGCTCGTCAGCTTCAACGAGGAACGCATAGTCAAATTGTTCGGCAAGGGGACGGCCGAGGAAACCTCTAAGCTCGTCAAGCATCGGTTGGAAGGCTGTCAGCAGTCGCTCGACGCCATCCGACTGCAATATCCCAAGTACGCCGAGGCGCTTTCGATCCGCTTGCTGACGCTGATCAGCCTGCAAATCGAGCAGGAGGAATACAAGCGACTCCTCGACGACGCGGCGATTACGCAGGAAGTGTATAGCGCCCTCTCGGGCCAGCTCGGCAAACGTCGCCGCGCCGCCGAGCGACGCCCGCCGCTCGATCTCGGGCTCGATCCGCGCAGCCTGACCGCTCAAGTCGAATTCTTCCGCGACTTGACCGAGGGCGAGCGAAACGAGATCGCCACGCTGCTTCGGCCGATGCTGGTCGTGCCGGGCGAAATGGTGCTGCGCGCCGGCGACCGCGCGGGAACAATGTACTTCATATCGTCCGGCGCGGTGGAGGTGAAGACGGCGTCCGGCCCCATTCGGCTTGGCTCCGGCCAGGTGTTCGGCGAATACGGGCTGCTGACCGGAGCGCCGCGCAACGCAGACGTGCAGGCGCTGAGCTATTGCATGCTGCTATCGCTATCGCTGTTGGATCTGCGGCGTGTTTTTGCGATCAACGCGGCCGTTCGTGAACGGGTGGTGGCGGTCGCCCGTGAACGTTTCGGCGCTGGGGTCGACGCAGCCCTGGTCATTTGACGCGCGCGGGTCAACTGCGGCGGAGGAAGCGGAATGACAGCGGCCCCAGCAGCGGCAGACGAGGGCTTCGCGCGCGACCACCAGCAACATCATCGGCGAAGGCGGACAGGCGCGTCGCGGCTCTATCGCCTCATCGAGGCGGTTGTGGTCGTCCTCGGGCTCGCCGCGGTCGTGTTGGCGACCGAGGCCCCGACCGCGACGACGCAGCTGGTGTGTCTATCGGTCGTCGCGGGCGTCGCCGCGCTGTTCGCGTTCGACTATCTAGGCACGCTGACGCTGCCGCAAATGCGCCGCCTGTCGCGCGTGCCGGACGCGAGCGGACACGAATGGGCCCGCTCCACCGATGGGATAATAGGCCTTGCCGCGTTTCTGCCGATGGCGGCGGCCGCTCCGTTCGCCTGGCATCCTGTCGGCGCGCCGCTGTTCGGGGCGTTGTGGATCCTGCGGCTTGGCCGGTATTCGCCGAGCCTGAGAATGCTGGCGCGCGTACTGCTGCGTGAAGGCAGCTCCGTGCTCGGCGTGTTCGGGCTGTTTGCGATGGTTTTGGTGCTGGGCGGCACGCTGACGCTGGCGCTGGAGCATGACGCTCAGCCCGATCATTTCGACACGCTGCCCCATGCGCTTTGGTGGACCCTCGCGACCCTGACCACGGTCGGCTACGGCGACATGGCGCCGGTAACGGTGCTCGGTCGGATCGTCGCCGGCATCGTGATGATCTGTGGCATCGTCTTGTTCGGCCTGCTTGCCGGTATTCTCGCGAGTGGCTTCTCCGCCGAGGTGCGGCGTCAGGAATTCTTGCGCAACTGGGGCATCGTCGCGAGCGTGCCGATCTTCCACCGGCTCGGCGCCGGCACGATCGGCGACCTTGCGCGCGTGCTGCGGCCACGCGAAATGCCAGCCAATGTCGTCATCACCCATAAGGGCGCTCCCGGCAGCTCAATGTATTTCATCGTCTCGGGCGGTGTGAAGGTGGAACTGGCGGCCGGCTCGGTGCGGCTCGGGCCCGGCAGTTTTTTTGGCGAGAAGGCGCTGTTGACCGGGGAGCGGCGCAACGCGACCGTGGTGACGGCAACGGATACCGTAGTGCTGGAACTGGATGTCCTCGATCTGCGTATGCTGGCGTCGTCGCATCCGGAGCTGACCAAGCTGATCGAGGACGAAGCCACTTTGCGCAGAGGCTGACGGCGCCTACGCACCACTTCGTGGGCGGGCTCCGCGTGGCCCGGTCGCTCGCTCGAAACGTCCCTCTCGGCTCCTGCTCACGAGTTCGGCGGTTATTCGGCCGCGGTCGGCGGTCACACCTGCCTTGGCGCTGCGGCGTGCTCCCCCACGCCCACGCAACCCGCCCGCTCAAATCACGGATCGGTCATGAGGTTCGATTCCTTGCTTTTCTCTGTAGTCTCGAATAGGGAATTCGGGTCGCCCGCTTCGAAATATCACGCAAAATCAGAGCCTCGAGGAAGACATCGAAAGGCACGCGCGGCCGGAATCGGGCTATTCTCAGCTAAATTACCTGATCTCTGGGAATTTCTCTCCGAGTTCGCGACCAAGACTGACTGCGAGACCGGTTTGCAGGACTGCATCCGCCACCATCTAAGCCTTTGAACTCTGATTGGATTGTGGCTCCGTCTGCGGCGGCGCCGGTTCGCCGCCGAGTGTTTCCAAGGGTTTTCCCTGGGGAAGGGCGGCGATCGCCAAACCCGGACCTGCGCAAACGCCCGCGAAGGGGGGCGGGAGCAATCATCCCCACTCTCGCCAAACCAAATCGCGCCAAAGACCTTTGATTGGGCTGCGCTTTGCGGCAAGCGGGAGAACACCTCCTACCCTATGAACCGTTCGCATTTTGGCGCTCCAGCCAGACAAAATGTTGGAAGGCCCGGCGCACGGGGTGTCAAGCGCATGATCGCTCATACCGTCTGCGAACGAACGGGATTCCGTTCGCACGAATCTCCCCTTCCAAATCAAAGAGTTTCGCGCGACTCGTTGCCGCGATCACGAAGCGATCGCTCGGAATCCGTATTACGGCTGCTGGAACGAGTTGGGGGGCCCCATGGACTGGGACAACGTTCGCGTCTTCCTCACCGTCGCCCGCGCCGGGCAGTTCGTCGCCGCGGCGCGGCGGCTCGGGCTCGACCATGCGACGGCGAGCCGGCGCGTCGCGGCTCTGGAAGCCGCGCTCGGCGCAAAGCTGTTCGACCGGCGCACGACCGGGACAAAGCTCACCAGCGCCGGCGAGCGCTTCCTCGCCGCCGCCGAGCAGATGGAGAGCGCGTTCTTGCAAGCGCAGGCGGAGGTCTCCGACATCGACGTCGAGCTCTCCGGCGACGTGCGTATCGGCGCCCCCGACGGCTTCTCCACCTATTATCTCGCCGGCGCGCTCCGCGAGTTCGCCGAGAAGCATCCGGGGGTCAGGCTGCAGCTCGCGCCGCTGCCGCAATTGACCCCGCTGGCGCGGCGCGAGCTCGACATCGTGATCGGCCTCGACAAGCCGGAATCCGGGCGCTTCGTGGCGCGGCGGCTCACCGAATATTCGCTCGGCATTTATGCGAGCCAAAACTATCTCGCGCGCTGCGGCGCGCCCGCCGACGTCGCCGAGCTGACGCGGCATCGGCTCATCGGCTATGTCGAGGAATTTGCGTTCTCGACCGCGCTCGACTACGTGCGCGAACTCTTCGGCGGCGCGTCGACCCAGTTCGAATGCGCGAGCGCGGCGACCCAGTTCGAGACGTTACGCGCCGGAGTCGGGCTCGGCGTCGTCCACGACTTCATCGCCCGCTGCATGCCCGACCTCGTGCGCGTGCTGCCGGAGCGGCGTGCGACGCGATCCTACTGGATCGTCACCCACGAGGACACCCGCGGCTTGGGGCGCATCCGCGCCGCCCACCAGCACATCGTCGCCAGCGTCGAACGCGATCGCGGAGCGTTCATTTGAGGGCTGGGGGGTCAAAACCCAACGCTAGGCGCCGGCCGGGGAACGGCGTAAACGAGCGGGGAGCGGGCGTTGTATGCGCTGTCGATGGTAATCCGGCAATTCGAATAGGAGCGTCGGCGTCCACGCCGATGTTT
>JBKQKS010000356.1:0-10373 GCA_052147395.1 Roseiarcus sp. | reverse complement strand
TTACTTCGCGACCGTCGCGCCGACGACCGAGTCCCACTGCTTGGCGATGACGTCCTTGGCGGCCGCCTGCTCTTCCAGCGTCGGGAACTTGGCCTTGGCGTAGCCCGCGGCCGGCGGCAGCGCGTTCAGCAGCGCGTCGGGGACCTTGTTGGTCTCGACGAGGTTGTTGAAGCGGATCGGGTGGCAATAGCCCTTGAGCCAGCCGAGCTGACCTTCGTCGGAATAGAGGTACTCGAGCCACAGCTTGGCGGCGTTGGGATGCGGCGCATAGGCGCTGATCGCCTGCACGTAGACGCCGGCGATGATGCCGGTCTTGGGCACCACGACGTCGACCTTCGGGTTGCCCTTCAAGCTGTCGCGCGCGGAAAGCGCGTTATAGTCCCAGTAGATGAGGATCGGGGTGGTGCCCTGGGCGATCGAGGCCGCCTTGCCGATGGCGGGGACGAAATTGCCCTCCTTGTTGAGTTCGGCAAAGAACTGCAGGCCGGCGGCGCCCGCCTTGGCCGCGTCCGTTTCGCCCGTCGAAAGGCCCGCGGCGTAGACGCCCTGGGTCGCCTGGTTCGAGGTGCGCGGGTCGCCCGCGAGCGCCACCGAGGCCTTGTATTCGGGCTTCAAGAGGTCGGACCAGTCGGTCGGGACATTCTTGATGATGTCGGCGTTCACCGCGAACGACAGCACGCCGTAATAGTCGCCCACCCAGTAGCCGTCGGCGTCCTTGGCGGAATCCGGGATCGTCGACCAGGTCGAGACCTTGTAGGGCATCAACAGCCCTTGCTGCTTGGCCTGCGGGCCGAAGGAGAGGCCGACGTCGATCACGTCGGGGGCCTGCGGGCCCTTGTTGTCCTTGTTGGCCTTGATCGCTTCGACCTCGTCGCCCGAGCCGCCGTCGGGGTTCAGCTCGTTGATGCCGAGGCCGTACTTGGCCTTGAAATCTGAGATCAGGTCGCCATAGGCGCACCAATCGTGGGGCAGGGCGATCACGGTGAGTTGCCCTTCCTTCTTGGCGGCGGCGACGAGCGAGGCCATGTCGTCGGCGCGCGAGAGGGTGACGGTCGCCAGCAACGCCCCGGCCGCGATCGCAGCGACCGACGAAAGATAAACGGTTTTTTCCATGTGAGTTTCCTTCCTTGCCGCAGCGGATGCACGGACCAGCCGTACCGTAGGGCATCGCATGGGCGTCCTAGTTATACTCGATGACGGTTCCGTGTCGCCGTCGGAACGTGCGACGCTTGGCTCGGCGTCACTTTCGCGCCATGTTCAGCGCCTAGCCGGAACCGCCGGGCGTCCGTTCGCATTTCCTTTTCGTCAGTCTCGAGCCGTGCGCACCGTACTCACATTTCTCGCGCTTCTCCTCGTCGCCGCACTGACGGCCGCGCTCGTCGCGCCGCTGTTCGTCGACTGGAGCCACCAGCGCTCGCGCATCGAGGCGGCGCTCACCCGCGAGCTCGGCGTCGAGGTCAGCACCGCGGGGCCGATCGAGGCGCGCCTGCTGCCGACGCCTTACATCGCCTTCGCCAAGCTGGAGGTCGGCCCGCGGGACGCGCCGGCCTTCGTCAGCGCGCGTGCGCGCTTCGAGCTCGCGGTCGGCTCGCTCATGAGCGCCCACCCGCGCTTTTCCGACGTCCACCTGGACAATCCCGTGCTCGCGCTCGATCTCGCGGCCTTGCCCGAGGCGGGCTCGCTGGGCGGCATCCTCGCCGCCACGGGCGTGGAAAAGCTCGTCGTGCGCGGCGGCCGGCTCGTTCTGAAGCGCGGCGCCGCCGCCCCCGTCGAGCTCGAGCGCGTCGATTTCGACGCCTCCGGGAGCTCGCTCGCCGGACCGCTCCACGTCGAAGGCGCCGCGGCCACGGGCGGCGGCGAGCGCGTCGGCTTCATTGTCGCGGCGCAGCAATTCGCCCATGGCGCGTTGCCGATCAAAGCGGAAGTTCAGGACGATGCGCGGAGCTTCAGGGCGGAATTCGAGGGCGGGCTCGGGCTCGCCGGCGGCCGCGCGAGTTTCGGGGGAACGGCGACCTTCTCCGGCGTGTTCGATCGCGTCGCGGAGCTGGGCGAGGCGCCCTGGAAGGTGACCGGCGCGCTGCAGGCGGATGCGACCTCGGCGCGGCTCGATCAGCTCGTCGCGAGTGTCGGCGCCGATCTCAGCGCCCTCACCGCCGACGGCGAGGCGGAGGCCGAATTCGCCGCGGCGCCGAAGCTCACGATCGGCCTCACCAGCAAAGAGCTCAATGTCGATGGCCTGCTGCGCCGCGAGAACGAGGAGTCCGCGCCGCCGTCGCGGGCCTTTGCCGTGCTCGCCGCGCTCGGCGCCAGGCTCGACGGCGACGAGGCGCCGGCGTTCGACGCCGACATCGCGTTCTCGACGCCGTCGCTCTACCTCGGCGCCGAGACGCTCGACAATGTGTCGCTCGCCTTGCAGGCCCGCCCGGGTCGGCCGCTGGCGGTCGATTTCCACTCCGGATTGCCGGGGCAGGGTGAGGTGAAGCTCGACGGCGGCGTCGAGTTCAGCCCCTCCCGGCATTTTTCCGGCAAGTTTTTTGCACACGACGCGGACATCGCGGCGCTGGGGGCCTGGGCGGGGCGGGGCGACGCGGAGCTGGCGGCGAAGGCCGAAGCGCTCGCCTCCGCCATGCCCTACGGGGAAGTCTCGGCGCGCGGAAATCTGGAAGCGTCCGAGGTCGGCTTCTCGCTGCGCAATCTGGCGTTGACGCTCGACCGCACGACATCGACCGGCGCGCTCGCCTTCACCGCGCCCGAGCCGCCGGCCCGCGGCCGGCTGTTCCTGGATCTCGACACCGATGCGCTCGACATCGATTCGATGCCCGATCTGACGAGCGGCGCGTTCTGGCTCGGCGATTTCGACCTCTCGCTCTCGCTCTCCGCCCGACGGCTGCGCATCGCCCATGCCGGCGGGGGCGCGGTGGAAAGCGGTTCGCTGGCGTTGGAGGCGAGCCGCGACGGCGACGTGTTCGAGCTCAGGCGGCTCGCCATCGCCGGGCTCGGCGGCGCTTCGGTCGAGGCGGAGGGCGCCGCGACGCCGACGAGCCGCCGGATCCGGGTGAAGCTCGACGCCGCGCATCTCCGGGATTTCGCCGCGCTCATCGCCCGCGTCGCGCCCAACGCCTACACCAGAGGTTTCGTTTCGCGCGCGGACGCGCTTTCGCCCGTCCGGGCGACGCTGGAGGCGCGGCGCGAGGGCGCGCCCGAGCCCGGTCCGTTCCCGTTCGATTTCGTCACCGCGAAAGGGGAGGCGCGGGGCGCGCGGTTCGACGTGAAGATCTCCAACGCGCCGGCGCCGGTCGATGCGCTCGGGATCGAGGCGAGCGTCGAGGCGCCGGACGGCGGCGTCTTTCTCGCGCCCTTCGGCTACGCGCCGCCGTCGCTGCCCATCGGTCCGGCCGAAGCCAAACTCTCGGCGACGGGCGATTTCGGCAAAGGCTTCGACGCGACCCTCGAGGCGACCTTCGCCGGCGCCCGGGTGGCCTGGAAGGGCCGGTTCGCGCCGCTGGCGACGGGCGACGATCCGATCGTGTTCGGAACGGCGACGCTGAAGAGCGACAACGTGCTCACCGCGCTCGCGCCGCTGAAGATCGCGCGTCCGCCCGCCGGCGTCGCCGCGCCGGTCGATCTCAGCGCCGACTTTGCGCTGCGCGGCGAAAAGCTCGCTCTGCCCAGGGTCGCCGGCGTCATCGCCGGGTCCAAGGTCGCCGCCGACCTCAGCTGGACGCCGCGGCCGGAAATCGACCTCGCGGCGCTGAGCTCCGACGTCGCCAAGGCCGAGGCGCTCGCCGGCGAAACGAGCCCGCCGGCAGGGGGTTTCCGCGGCGAGATCTCGCTCGACCGCGCGAGCGCCGTGGCGCTCCTGATGCTGCCGCTCGGACCGCTCGCCGCGGCGAACCCCTCCCGCGGGGGACCAGCGAAATTCGCCGAACCGCTCGTCGATCCGCCGCTCGCCGATGTGGCGTTGAAGATCGGCGCGCTCGACCTCGGCGACGGCGTCGCCGCCAAAGGCGTCGCCGCGGAGCTCGGCGCCGATCGCGGCAAATACCGGCTCGCCGACGCGGCGTTCGATGTCGGAACCGCGCATGTGACAGGCCGCGCCACGCTGCGCCGCGACGGCGCGGTCGCGGCAGTCAACGGCGCCTTCGCGGTGCAGCGGCTCGACGTCGACCGTCCGGCCGTGAAAGGCCGGCTGTCGCTCGCCGCCGATTTCGCCGCCTCGGGCGCGAGCCCGAGCCAGCTCGTCGCCGGCTTCGTCGGCGAGGGCCGATTGACGACGAGCGGGCTCACGTTGCCGCGTCTCGACCCGGATGCGCTCGGCCGGGTGATGGCTAAGGCCGAGAGCGCGGGCGCGGCGATCGACGAGACCAACATCCAGCATGCGCTGTCGCAGGAGCTCGACAAGGCGCCGCTCGCGCTGCCGGACGGCGAGGTCCCGCTGACGCTCGCTTCCGGCGTCATCAGCGCCGGGCCGGTCGAGATCGAGGGGCCGCAACGCCGCGCCTCGGTGAGCGGCGCCTTCGACCTCAAAAACTTCGATTTTTCGGCGGCGGCGCATTTCGAGACTTTTGAGGTCGGTAAATTCTGGGCGGGCGCCGCGCCGGCGATCGACGTGACCTCGAGCGGGCCGCTCGACGCGCCGGCGCGCCGCATCGACGACGGCGCCCTCACCGCCGGGCTCGCCGCGCAGGCGATCGCGCGCGAATCCGACCGCATCGCGACGCTGGAGGCGGATTTGCGCGAACGCGCGGCGTTCAACCGCCGAATCAAAGCGCAGGAATTCACCGACCGCCGCGAGCGCGAACTCCAGGAGTTCTACGCCGATCAGCAGCGCAAGAAGATGGAGGCGGAGCGCCAGCGCGTAATGGACGCGTTGCAGAAGGCCGCGGACGAGAAGGCGGCGGCGGAGAAGGCGGCAGCCGAGGCGGCGGCCGAGCAAGCCGCCAGGGACAAGGCCGCGGCTGCCGCCGCGGCGGTCCCGGTCCCGCCGGCGGCCCCGGCCCCGCCGGCGCCGCAAACCCCGAAGCCTCCGCCCGCCCAGCTCGATCCAGCGGCCAGCGGAATCTACTGAGCCGGTTTCCCGGCGCTCAGCTCGCGCCAGGAAAACAAAACGGTGACATTTACTTTATTCACCATTTTCTCGACCAGTGGTCGCCGTGCGTTATCAAATTAGGAAATGAAGCAAGTGTCACCGTATTCCCCGACCAACAGCCATGCGCTCGCGGCCTTTCGTTACCATATCATCGCTCTCTGGCGACGCACGCTCCGGCGGCGCAGTCAGAAAGACGATACGACCTGGAGGCGAATGGTCAAAATGGCCGACGACTGGCTCCCCAAACCGTCCATCCTCCACCCTTGGCCCAGCGTCCGTTTCGCCGTCAAACACCCGAGGTAGGAGCCGTATGCGGGAATCCCGCCCGTACGGATCTGTGCGGGGGGCGCTCAGCAATGAGCGTCCCTACCGCGATCCGTAATGCCAGCTCCTCGTTGTGCGTGAGACGGCAGTAGACCCTCCACATGGGCGCTTGGCATTTTTCCTCTTGCCTTAGGTTCTCGCGCTGCGCCCCTCAGGTATCCCCTCATTTGACGAAAACTCAATGATATCAATGACTTAACAAAATCGCTAACTTATTGAAATCATTGGATAAAATCGAAATGAGGGGATTCCTGAGGCTGCGCCCGCCCATTCGCGACGCGGGGCTCGTATTTCGGAAATCTCGGCGCTTACCTATTTTTCACGCTACTGTGATTGGCTTGCCACGGAGCCTTGACGAAGTCCTGAGACGAGCGGTGTCATAATTTGTCCCCTTCCGAAAGCGATAGTTTGTCAGTTCGTATGCGTTACTTCGTTCCGCACATCGCGCTGGGCGCGATGGCGCTGTGGGCGTTGTCGCGCTATCATCAAGAATTCTTGTTGGATGACGGCGCGTTTTATCTGCGATACGCAGAGCATATCGCTTCCGGCGTCGGCTATCGTTGGAACCCCGGAGAACAGGCCCCGATTGGCGCTTCGGCGCCATTATGGCCATTGTTCGAAGCCGGCGTGATGTTGTTCGGCGCGTCCGGCAATATCGCGAGTCAAGTGCTGGCCTTCCTAGGATTGTTCGTCTCTTCCGTTCTTCTGACGACGACGTTCCGGCATATCGCCGGTTGGCCTGGGGCGATCACGATTGGCGCGCTCTTGGCCTCGACCGCCTTCGTTCTGGGTTCGTCGATGGGCGGAATGGAAACGCCTTTGACGATCATGATGCTCAGCGTCACGTTCGCGAAACTGGCCGCCGGCTTTGACGTCGACAGCAACTTCGATCATTGCGTCCTGGCGATGTTGGCTGCGGGGCTGTGCATCATCAAGCTCGATTTGGCGCCATGGGCGGTCGGAGCGCTGATCGCCGTGCGGTTCGATCCGCGCAGACGCCAAGCCTGGCTGTCCGTCGTCTTGTTGATTGCGATGCCGCTGGCTTTTTTCGCGTTCATGAAGATTTCGACCGGAAGCGCATTGCCGATTTCATTCCTACGCAAGCTGCAAGATTCGGCGGGCATCGTCAGCAACGTCAAGACGCTTCCGCGAGCGTGGTTCGGATCGTTCGTCTTCCTTCTCTTCGGCCGCGGGGGCGTCACCGCCCTGGCGCTGCTCGCAGCGTCAGGTTGGCTGCGGGCGCGGCCTCGATTGCTGGTCTTCCTGACGGTCGGCATTCTCGGGCAGTTCGTCGCCTACACCATCTTTCCGCCGACGGAACCGTTCATCTGGTATCTCGCGCCGAGCCTGTTCGCCATGGACATCTTGGCGGCAGGGGTCTTTCTGACGGTAGGCTCCGACCGGCGATTGCAAGCCGCTGCGGCGATTCTCGTGCTCACTTGCGGGGGATATGGGTTCCTGCAAGCCGAGCATTGGCGCAGCGTTTTCGTGACCAACGCCGCCTATACGGAAGCGGATCGCTCCCGTGCCGGCCAATGGGTGGCCGCGCATACCCCCAAGAGCTACCGTGTGCTCACCGGATGGGGAAACCCAGCATATTATGCTCAGAGAAGGACTTACGATTCGAGCGGCTTGAACTATCCCGTCGATACGAGGCTGACGTTCGACCAACTCGCGGCGAACAACGCGCCGGAAATCCTCATTTTTTGTCCGTGGAAGACCGGGGTTGGGCCCAAAGACTACAAGGCGATCCCGCCCGGATACAGGGTGGTGAAGAGTTTCTCGTCGGCCCAAGAGTCCGGAACCAACGACTTCTTCGCACTGGTATTGGCTAGAGACGACGTCGCCGATGCGCTCGAGTGATAGGGTGTGCGCGCGAAGAGCGCGCGACCCGTTTTCAGGATCACGAAGCGATCGTCCGGAAACGATGGCGGCGTGCAAGGCAAGTCCTACGGCTCAGTCTTCGCCTCGATCTATGCCAAGCAATCGGCGATTCAGCTCAATGCAGCCGATGATGACGCCTTCATCAAGCTGCTGAGTGAGATGCATCAGCGCGTTATTCCGGAAAAGGCCGAAATCTTCCTGATTTCTCCCGCAACGTTCAATGCCAACGCTACGGGCGTAGACACGAAACGAGGGCTTGATAACATTGAATATTTACGTGGGATTTGGCTGGATAACGACGGGAAAACGGTGACACTTACTTTATTCACCATTTTCTCGACCGGTGGTCGCCGTCCGTTATCAAATTAGGAAATGAAGCAAGTGTCATCGTATTCCCCATTACATGGGGAGAGGGGCGCGGTTCAGTGGCGATGTGCAGTTACCTGCAAGCGACGGCCCAAGTTCTGGGCCACCCGGCTCATCGAGTTTGGCCGCTTTGCCGCGGCCAATCGCGAGCGGCGGGGTCTGAACAAGCCGGAGACTTTCACCTTTCTCGGCTTCACCTTCATCTGCGGCACATCGCGCAAGGGCGACTTCCAGATCAGACGGAAGACCCGAGCCGACCGCATGCGGGCGAAGCTCGAGGAGGTCAAGGAGGCGCTACGAGAGCGTATGCATCAGTCGATACCGGCGCAGGGCAAATGGCTCGCCCAGGTCATCGGCGGGTATTACAACTACTCCGCCGTGCCGACCAACAGCCATGCGCTCGCGGCCTTTCGTTACCATATCATCGCTCTCTGGGAAAACGGTGACACTTAATTTATTCACCATTTTCTCGACCGGTGATCGCCGTGCGTTATCAAATTAGGAAATGAAGCAAGTGTCACCGCATTCCCGTGAACCACGCGCCGGGCTGCCTTATTCAAAAGAGCCCACTACCGGCCGTGCGGGTTCGGCGACTCGACTGTCCGTGTAAGCCTCATGGTTGATGGACCTGGGGGCGCCGGTCCACCACCTCATGATGCGCGGCATGCTCGTCGAAGCGAGCCAGCACAGCACGAGCTTCGGTGGGTACGTGGCTGAGCGTATAATTGTCGCCCGTGAAATCTCGCACGGAGTCCAAACTGTCGAACCACATCAACGTCGTGAATTCGACTTCGTCATCGAGATCGCGCCGCAGGAGGTCGATATGACGAAAGCCGCGAATCCGCATGGCCTCGATGCCCGGGATCACACGGCCTCGCACGATATTCTGATAGGAATCGGCGTTCTCCGGCGTGGTCCAGCCACGCCATACACGGCAAATCATTCGATCCTCCTCTTTTCATCTGCGCTCGTCCGACGAGGGGCAAGCTCAACGGTGGCCTTCCCAAACCTCGATCAAGGCGCGGATTAGATAGCGCAGGGGCGCGTGGATTGACTTGGGGATTATTGGCATGAAAGGCGATGATCGGAAATGATGGCGCTCCGCAGGCATACGAGCTTACGGGCTATCGGCTCGTGGGGACATGATACCGATTACAGGTAATGGACTGCACCCCTATGCTGAGACACGGCTAAAACGGTGACAAGGCGGCTTCGACTTTGGGTTGGGGTTTGCGGGAGCGGTCGAGTTCGGCTTCGAAGGCAACGGGGGACTTGTAGCCGAGGGCAGAGTGCAGGCGATCGGCGTTGTCAACGTCGTCGATGAAGGCGCCGATGCGCGCACGGGCGTCGTTCGAGTTCGCAGCCGTCGTCGCGGCATGGCGCCCAGAGCCATTGTGCCGTCGCCGCGAACGGGTTACGCGTTAGCGGCGCCTCCGCCGCCCGAAAACACCCCTGGGGGTCCGGGCCGAGACGGAGCCGCGTAGGGGCCTCGACACAATGCCGCGCCCTCGAAGGAGGTGAAGGGACATGCGCAAAACTCTCATCCTGCCGCTGGCCGGCTTGGCGCTCGCCGCGTGGTCGGCCGGCGCGTTCGCCGACGACCTGAAGATCGCCGTCGCCGGGCCGATGACCGGCCCGCTCGCCTCGATCGGCGAACAGTTCAAGGCAGGCGCCAATGCCGCGGCGACGCTGATCAACCAGGCGGGCGGCGTCAGCGGACGCAAGATCGCGATCGTCATCGAGGACGACCAGTGCGATCCCAAGCAGGCGGTCGCGGTCGCCAATCAGGTGGTCGGCGACCGGATCGAGTTCGTCGACGGCCACGCCTGCTCCGGCTCGTCGATCCCCGCCGCCGACGTCTACGCCGACAACAAAGTGCTGATGATGAGCCCGGCCTCGTCGAATCCGGTGCTGACCGAGAAGGGCCATCCGACCATCATGCGGCTCTATCCTCGCGACGACGCGCAAGGCGCGTTCATCGCGCCCTGGATCGCCGCACACTTCAAGGGCAAGAAGCTCGCCATCCTCAACGACAAGTCGGCCTATGGCCAGGGCCTCGCCACCGTGGTGCGCGACAAGCTGCACGAGGCCGGCATAATAGAAGCGTTGTTCGAAGGCATCAATCCTGGCGAGAAGGACTACAGCGCCATCGTCAGCAAGCTGCATTCGCTCGGCATCGAAGTCCTCTACTACGGCGGCTACCATACCGAGGCCGCGCTGATGCTGCGCCAGGCCGCCGAGATGGGCTACAAGCTGCAGGTGATCACCGGCGACAGCCTCGCGACCCCGGAATTCTGGTCGATCGCCGGCCCGGCGGGCGAGGGCACGCTGTTCACCTTCCCGACCGACCCGCGCCGCTCGCCGGCCGCCGCCAAGGCGCTCGCCTACTTCAAGACGCAGAACTTCGAGCCGGAAGGCTTTACGCTGTTCAGCTACGCCGTCATCGAGGCGCTTGTCGCCGGCATCGAACGGGCCGGCTCGGACGATCCGGTGAAGGTCGCGGTGGCGCTGAAGTCCGGCGGGCCGATCACTACCATCCTCGGCGCGATCCAGTTCGACGCCAAGGGCGACATCGTGAACCCCGGCTACGACGTCAACATCTGGCACGACGGCAAGTACGCGGCGCTGACGAAGTGAGGCCGGCGACGGGCGCCGAGAATTGCGCATTTCATGTTGTGATGGGGCTCCGGTAGGAGGCCCGGGCATGAAC
>JBKQKS010000355.1:0-6178 GCA_052147395.1 Roseiarcus sp. | reverse complement strand
TCGGCGTCGACCTTGATGCCCTTGATCGACAGGATGCGCGGCTTGCCGTCGTGGAACACGGTGCCGCCGATCGAACGCTCCTGTTTGGCGGTGGTCACGGTGAGCGTCATGAAGCTCTCGTAATCGCCGGCGGCGGCGCGGGTCACTTCGTCGATGACGATGCCGCGATGGGCGGCGACGGTCGGCGCGGAAACGACGTTGACGTCGACGAGCGAGGGTCGGAGCAGGCCGGCGATCGCCGCGGAGGTCAGCGCCCTGGTCTTGAGCCCGGCGACCGCGCCCTCATAGGTGATCGTCACCTTGGAGATCGGCGCGTCGGTGAGCTGTCCCGCGAACGAGCCGAGGCCTTCGGCCAGCGCGATGTAGGGCTTCAGCAACGGCGCTTCCTCGGCGGTGATCGAGGGGAAATTGAGCGCGTTGGTGATCGCGCCGCGCACGAGATAATCCGACATCTGTTCGGCCACCTGCAGCGCGACGTTCTCCTGCGCCTCGTTGGTCGAGGCGCCGAGATGCGGCGTCGCCACGACGTTGGGATGGCCGAACAGCGGATTGGCGGCCGCCGGCTCCTCGACGAACACGTCGAAGGCCGCGCCGGCGACATGGCCGCTGTCGAGCGCCGCCCGCAACGCCGCCTCGTCGACCAGGCCGCCGCGCGCGCAATTGATGATGCGCACGCCCTTCTTGGTCTTGGCGATGGCCTCGGCGGAAAGGATGTTCTTGGTCTGCGCCGTCATCGGCGTGTGCAAGGTGATGAAGTCGGAGCGCTTCAGCAGCTCGTCGAGCTCGACCTTCTCGACGCCGATCTCGGCGGCGCGCTCGGCGCTGAGGAACGGATCGAACGCGATGACGCGCATCTGGAGGCCGAGCGCGCGCGACGCCGCGATCGAGCCGATGTTGCCGCAGCCGATGATCCCAAGCGTCTTGCCGGTCAGCTCGACGCCCATGAACCGGTTCTTCTCCCACTTGCCGGCCTGGGTCGACGCGTCGGCGGCGGGGAGCTGGCGCGCCAGCGCGAACATCAGCGCCACTGCGTGCTCGGCGGTGGTGATCGAATTGCCGAACGGCGTGTTCATCACGATCACGCCTTTGGCCGTCGCGGCGGGAATGTCGACGTTGTCGACGCCGATGCCGGCGCGGCCGACCACCTTCAGCTTCTTGGCCTGCTCGAGCAGCTTGGCGGTGACCTTGGTCGCCGAGCGGATCGCCAGGCCGTCGTAGTCGCCGATGATCTTGGCGAGCTCGTCCTTGTCGAGGCCGGGCTTGACGTCGACCTCGACGCCGCGCGCCTTGAAGATCGCGACCGCAGCGAGAGAAAGTTTGTCGGAGATGAGAACGCGGGGGGCCATGGGAGGTGTTCCTGTGACCCTTCTCCCCTTGCGGGAGAAGGGCAGTTAGGACATCCCCCCATGCCTCCTCGCGTTCTCATCTCCGACAAACTCTCCCCCGCGGCCGTCGCGATTTTTCACGAGCGCGGCGTCGAGGTCGATGTGAAGCCCGGCCTCGACAAGGAGGAACTGGCGAAGATCATCGGCGATTACGACGGCCTCGCCATCCGCTCGGCGACCAAGGTGACCGCCAAACTCCTCGAGCACGCCCGAAAACTCAAGGTCGTCGGCCGCGCCGGCATCGGCGTCGACAACGTCGACATTCCCGCCGCCACTCAACGCGGCGTCATCGTGATGAACACGCCGTTCGGCAATTCGATCACCACCGCCGAACACGCGATCGCGCTGATGTTCGCGCTCGCCCGCCAGCTTTCCGCCGCCGACGCCTCCACCCAGGCGGGAAAATGGGAGAAGAACCGTTTTATGGGAGTCGAGCTCACCGGTAAGACATTTGGCGTCATCGGCTGCGGCAACATCGGCTCGATCGCGGCGTCGCGCGCGCTCGGCCTCAAAATGCGGGTGATCGCCTATGACCCGTTCCTGAGCAAGGAGCGCGCCGCCGAGCTCGGCGTCGAGAAGGTCGAGCTCGCCGAGCTCTTGGAGCGCGCCGACGTCATCACCCTGCACACGCCGCTCACCCCGCAGACCAAGAACATCCTGTCGGCGGAGAACATCGCCAAGTGCAAGAAGGGCGTGCGCATCATCAATTGCGCGCGCGGCGGCCTCGTCGACGAGGCCGCGCTGCGCGCTGCGCTCGATTCCGGCCATGTCGCGGGCGCGGCGTTCGACGTGTTCGTCGAAGAGCCGGCGGTGAAGAATCCGCTGTTCGGCCATCCCAACTTCATCGCCACGCCGCATCTGGGCGCCTCGACCTCGGAGGCGCAGGAAAACGTCGCGCTGCAGGTCGCCGAGCAGATGTCCGACTATCTGATCCGGGGCGCCATTTCGAACGCGGTCAACTTCCCTTCGATCACCGCCGAGGAAGCGCCGAAGCTGAGGCCGTTCATCGAGCTTGCCGAAGGCCTCGGCTCGTTCGCCGGGCAACTGACCGAAGACCCGATCCAGAAGGTGACGATCTGCTACGAGGGCGCCGTCGCCGACCTCAAGATCAAGGCGCTGACCTCGGCTGCGATCGCCGGATTGCTGAGGCCTTCGCTCGAGGACGTCAACGTGGTGTCGGCGCCCTCCGTCGCCGCCCATCGCGGCGTGGTGATCGAGGAGACGATGCGGCCTTCGTCCGGCGACTACGAGAGCTTCATCACGCTGACGGTGAAAACCGCGAAGCTCGAGCGCTCGGTCGGCGGCGCCGTGTTCCACGACCGCAAGCCGCGCATCCTCAACATCAAGGGCATCAAGGTCGACGCGGAATTCACGCCGTCGATGATCTACGTCACCAACGAGGACAAGCCCGGCTTCATCGGCCGCTTCGCCAGCCTGCTCGGCGAGGCGCATGTCAATATCGCGACTTTTGCGCTCGGCCGTGATGCGCCGGGAGGTTCGGCGATCGCGCTGGTCGCGATCGACGGCCCGGCGCCGGAAGGGCTGATCGCCAAGGTGGAAATGATCCCCGGCGTGCGCCAGGCGCGGGCGCTGGCGTTCTGAAGCTGCGATCCCGTACGCGCTAGGATAAGCTCTGCGCCAAGGCCCGCGTCGTCAAAAGCGAGCCAAGCGCGGCAATCCAGGGGCCGCTGTCACAGACCTTGCCAGGTAAGTTCGAGTATACATCTAGAACAGGGGCAAGGATCCGGCGCTACGCCCGCTTTTGACGACGGCTCGGTGGACCAACCTTCACCCGCGGCAGGTCCCCGTCCAGCTCACGGCGGACTTCTGAAATACCGATCCAAAGAGCCGGAGGCGAGGCCCGCACGTCCGGTTCTGTGAGAGGCGCGAGGGAGCAATCCTTGCCGCCTACTCGACCGCCAGCCTCGACGCGTGCGTCGGACGCAGACACCATCAAAACAAGCAAATCGACCTCGACAAACCAGACAGTCGCTGATCCGCGCTTCGCGCACCTCGATGCATGAAACGCGACCAATTGTAGCCGCGCGCGGTGAGCGCGGCTGCCGGGGTCGGCGCCCCCGGCTACACGGGCAGAGCGCCCTTCATGGCAGGGGGGAGAAGGGCGGCAATCTCGGAAGCCAGCGCCTAACGCGAACTGATCGCTCGGAAACCGTAGGAAAGGCCGCGAGGCTACCTTTCGCGAGCCTCGAGGTCGGCGGGTGTGACGAAATGCTGCAGCCGCGCGATCTTGGGCGCGATCTCGGCCCAATGCGCGATCTCGGATTCGAGCACCGCGAGCGCGGTCGTCGGATATTTGGCCGCCATGCGCAGCCGCGATTCGCGGGCGCCGCCACCGGCGAGCAGGTTCGCGACCTCGGCGGTCCCGGGGTTGTGGCCGACGACGAGCACGCAAAGAGCGGCGTCGGGCAGGGCGCGCAGCACCTCGAGGACGAGCACCCGCGTCGCGTCGTAGAGCTCGTTGTTCGCCACCGCCTCGACCGGATGCGGGAATTTCGCCGCCACCAGCTCCGCGGTTTGCCGCGTGCGCCGGGCGCCGGAATAGACGATGAGATTAGGCGCGAGGCCGCGCCTGACGATGAACCTGCCCATGTCGCACGCGTCCTCCCGACCGCTGTCGGTCAGCTCGCGTTCGAAGTCGTCGCGCCCGTCGCCGGGCGCGGCCTTGGCGTGGCGGAGTAGGAGCAGGCGGCGCATACGACAGATTCTATCGGCGCGCGGCGCGCTGGCAAGTGTCGTTCACGTCGCACGCTCGCGGCGGGTCAGGAAGGCGAGCCGCTCGAACAGGTGCACGTCCTGCTCGTTCTTGAGCAGCGCGCCGTGCAACGGCGGGATCAGCTTGCGCGGGTCGCGCTCGCGCAGGGTCTCGGCGCTGACGTCGTCGCTGACCAAGAGCTTCAGCCAGTCGAGCAGCTCGGAGGTGGTCGGCTTCTTCTTCAGGCCCGGCGTCTCGCGCACTGCGAAAAATTGCCTGAGCGCGTCCTCGATCAGCCGCGCCTTGATGCCGGGGTAATGCGCCTCGACAATGCGGCGCATCGTCTCTTCGTCGGGGAAGCGGATGTAGTGGAAGAAGCAGCGGCGCAAAAACGCGTCCGGCAGCTCCTTCTCGTTGTTCGAAGTGATGACGACGATCGGGCGGCGCTCCGCCTTGATGGTCTCGCCGGTCTCGTAGACGTGGAATTCCATGCGGTCGAGCTCGAGCAACAGATCGTTGGGGAACTCGATGTCGGCCTTGTCGACCTCGTCGATCAGCAGCACCGGGCGCTCGGGCGCGGTGAAGGCCTCCCACAGCTTGCCGCGGCGGATGTAGTTGCGGATGTCGGAGACGCGGGCGTCGCCGAGCTGCGAATCGCGCAGGCGGGAGACGGCGTCGTATTCGTAGAGCCCCTGCTGGGCGCGGGTCGTCGATTTGATGTGCCAGGAAATGAGCGGCGCTGCGAACGCGTCGGCGATCTCTTGCGCGAGCAGGGTCTTGCCGGTTCCGGGCTCGCCCTTGATGAGCAGCGGCCGCTCGAGCACGACGGCGGCGTTGACCGCGGTCTTCAGCTCCTCGCTGGCGATGTAAGTCGCGGTGCCCTGAAAACGCATGAGTTCTCCGTCGAGACCGGGGCGCGAAAGCGCCCGCCGGCCGTTCATCGCGCCTTTTGCGGCGCCGATCAACTCTCGTGGGCGTCGGCGGGTCCCCGGCGGCCCGACGAGCCACGGGCCGCCCCTCGCGAAACGGGCGGCCCGGGCTGTGACGAAGGGGGAGGGCGGGAATCGAGTTCAGCCGTGCGGCTCGGCGGGCGGCGGCTCGCCCGGCTCGGCCGGGCGCTGGCGGCGCTCGGCCATGAACTGGTCGAACTCCCCGCGATCTTTGGCGAAGCGCAGCCGCGCCAAAAAGTCCTTGAACTCGCGCTGCTCGTCTTCGAGCCGCTTCAGCGTCTCCGTGCGATAGTCGTCGAACGCGCTGTTGCCGCTCGAGGACGAACCGAACCAGCCGCCGCTGCGGTTGGCGTAGCGCTCCATCCGCGCGCGCACGCGCTCCATTTTCTCCTGCGCGCGGGCGATCTTGTATTCCCAGCGATCCATTCTGTGATCGCCGCCGCTCATGGGTCCGCCCCCTGCGTACATCGGGCCTCGCCAACAGCCGAACCTTCCTCGCCAGACGAGCAAGCCGAGAACGAGCAACCCCAAGGGCCACCAGCAAAGGAAGCCCAAAATCATCAGGATCAGCGCCATGACGCGACCTCCGGAGTGAATGTAATTAACATTTACATCATTGCGAGCAAATGTCAAGGCGCATCGAGGCCGCGCCGGGTTCCCATCGGGGCGGAGGCGACGAACCTCCGGCGACCCTTGGAGAGCTTGATATCATTAAATAATATCAGCTATTTGCGGCAACGGGAGATTGGCCTCGCCGCGCCTCGGCCTACGCCCCGCTGACGCCGAGCCCGCGAAAATAAATCAGCACTTGCGCTTCCAGGAGTTCCGCGGGCGACATCGGCAACGCCCTTTGCCCGCCATCGCGGCGCCCGAACAGCGAGGCGACGCCGTGCGCCATCGCCCAGATATGCAGCGCCACCATCAGAGCCGGCGGGCGGCCGGCGGCGGGGATGGCGGCGCAAAGCTTGTCGGCGGCGGCGCGCAGCACGGAAAAGGCGCGGTCGCTGGCGTCGCGCAACTGGGCGTTGGCGCCGACCGGGATTCCCGCTTCGAACATCGCCGCGTAATAGGCCGGTTCGCCGCGGGCGAATTCGAGATAGGCCTTGCCGAGCCGGTCGAGCGCGGCGAAC
>JBKQKS010000354.1:0-2674 GCA_052147395.1 Roseiarcus sp. | reverse complement strand
TCCGCCTCCCCGAGTTGAGCGCCGCCGCCGTCCGCGCCATCGATCCCTGCCACCTGATTCGAAAGGCCCCAGGCTCAAGGAAGATGGTTAACAAAGGGTTAACATATTGGTAAGTGAACGGTATTGCATTTAAGCGGGTCGCCCGTTCTTTGATTGAAGCAGGCGTCAGAGCCGAGCAGCGCGTGCATGAGTGGAACGTGACCGTAAACGAACACCCAAGATGCGAAGGCGACGAGCAACAGTTGGCCATTGAAGCGCCAAGCTAGTAGGCGATAGGTCCACAGGGTCAATGGCACCCAAGCAAGCGCGTAGACAAATGAGCCGACCACAGCGATGAACGACGACCACGATTCGCTGAGGCCCAAGTCTTCATAGAAAAGCCTTTGGATACCGTCCCTGCTCCAGTACAACTCATAGGAGGCGACAATACGCGGGATTCCGGCCGCAGCGACCACTGCAATCGCGACCGCACCAGCGACGACCAGGACCCAAAACCATCTGCGACCAAAACTGCCAGAGCCTTGGTCAGGCGAGGCGGGTACCCTATCCATCGCAGCCCCCATCCTGCTCTGATGCAGCCATATTAATCGAAACGGGAGCGGGCTTCCAGGCCGTTTGCCTGCCTGTCATTGCCGCCGGACCAGCGTCGGGGAGGTCGTCGGAACTGCCGCGTGGAGTTCCCAAAAATTTGCGTCAATTGGCAATCAGATTCGGAATTGCCCTAGGAATCTCCGGTTCTAAAGGGAAATTACGGTGACGGGCCCGTCAATTCCCAAATTTCAACACCCTCTCCCCGCCCTTCCGCGACATCCTTACTTGCGCGCCAGCCGGGGACGGCGCCCCCGGCTACCGGCCCGCGATCCAGGTTTCGCGGACGTGGAGCGCTTGGTCGAGATGCACGAGGCTCGCGAGCGCGCCGGGGGCGAGGCGGCCGAGCTCGCGATCGCGGCGCAGGAAGGCGGCGGGGTTGAGGGAAGCCATGCGCAGCGCGTCGGCGAGGTCGACGCCGAGCGCGTTGACGACATTGCGCAGCGCCTCGTCCATGGTCAGACGCGAGCCGGCGAGCGTGCCGTCCTCCAGCGTCAGCCGACCGCCGCGCGTTTCGATGCGCCGGCCCTGCAACGCGAACGTATCCGGCCCGCCCGCTGCCGGCGGCATGGCGTCGGTGACGAGCATGATGCGATCGCCCCGTTTCGCCGCCAAGGCGACCCTCAGCGTCGCCGGATGGACATGAAACCCGTCGGCGATCACGCCGACATAGCTCGAAGAGTCCGCCAGCGCCGCGCCGACCATGCCCGGCTCGCGCGCGGTCATCGGGCGCATCGCGTTGAAGAGATGCGTGAAGGCGCGCGCGCCCGCGGCGACCGCCGCCATGGCTTCGGCGAAGGTGGCGTCCGAATGGCCGAGCGAGACGAGGACGCCGCGCCGGGCGAGCGCGGAGACGAAGGTGGGCGGGACGCGATTGGGCGCGAGCGTCGTCATCACCGCGCCGCAGTCGGCGCCGGCGATCGTCTCGACATCCGCCGCCGTCATCTCTCGGATGAAGTCGGCCTCATGCGCGCCCTTGCGGCGTGGATCGAGGAACGGCCCCTCGAGGTGCACGCCGATGACGGCTGGCGAGCGCCGGCGCGCCTCGCGGACCGCGGCGATCGCCAGATTCATTTTCTCCGGCGCGTCGGTGACCAGCGTCGCCAAGATGCCGACCGAGCCATAGCGGCGATGCGCTTCGGCGATGCGGATCACGGCATCGGCGCTCGGCTCGTCGTTGAACAGAGCGCCGCCGCCGCCGTTGACCTGCACGTCGATGAAGCCCGGAGCGAGCAGTCCGCCGCCGAGGTCGCGGGTGTCGACCCCCTTCGGCCGCGCGGCGTGCGAGGTGATCGCGGCGATGCGCCCGCCTTCGAGCACGAGCGCGCAATCGTCGAGAAAGCCGTCGCCGTCGAACAGGCGGGCGCCGACGAGAACCTGCATCAGACCGTCTCCGTCACCTTGCGTAGATTGCGCGGCCGATCGGGATCGCGCCCGAGGGTGCGCGCGGTTGCCTCGGCGAGGCCGTAGAAGCGGTGGATCATCGCGATCGGCTCCAGCCAGCCCGAGCCGCAGGCGGCGACGCCGAGCGTCGTCTCGCCGTCCGCCGCGCCGCACACGACGCGCAGGATGTCGGCGCCGGTTTTTGCGAGCTCGGCGAGCGTGGTCTCGAGGCCCGCTCGCGCGTTGTCATCGGGCAGGAAGGCGAGGACGGGAAAGCTTTGGCCGACGAGATCGGCCGGCCCGTGCCGCACTTCGGCCGACGAGAACGCCTCGGCGTGGATGGCGCAAGTTTCCTCGAACTTCAGCGCCGCCTCCATCGCGACGGGCAAGGTCGCGCCGCGGCCGAGCACGAACATCCCGCGCAAGCGAGCGAGTCGCACAATCACGCCCTGCGGCGGCGGCGCGCTCCGGCTCGCGAGCGCGGCGGGAAGGTCGGAGATCTCTTTAGCGAATTCGCCGTCGTCGCGCTAGAGCGGTTGCCGATCGATGCAGGGCAATCGGGTGAAAGAATTTGTCGTGACCTTTCCGCCGTCATTGCGAGCCTGAGCGAAGCAATCCAGCCGTCGTGTGATGCTCAGTGGGCCGCGAGTACGAGATATCGGGCAGGGGATAGTGCGTGAGTTTCTGAGTTTCGAATTGGCGG
>JBKQKS010000353.1:0-4436 GCA_052147395.1 Roseiarcus sp. | reverse complement strand
AGCTCGACTTTCCGCATTTTCGCTTCCGAACCCACGGATTTGAGACGGTGATTCATCGGGGGCGGCGGGCTCGCGCCTCGTGTCGAGCCGTTTGACCTTTCGGGGACTCTTGCACGATGGCGTCGGCTCGATTCTACGGCTGCGATGAGCCTGATTCGCGCCCCGTCCCCGCCCGCCTTTCCCGAAGTTCCGGCGATCCTCGTTGGTTGGCTGGCCGTGTTCCGCACATGCTTCACCGCGCCCGTGTGGAGCCGCATCCTGGTGTTGGTCGCCGGCGCAGTCCTCTCGCCTGGCAAGCGCACCGTCACCCAGGCCTTGCGCGTGATGGGCTTGGCGGACCAACCAGGGTTTCGCCGCTATCACGAGGCGCTGAGCCGAGCGCGCTGGGATTCGCGCGACGTGGCGCGCAGGCTGTTGAGGCATCTTCTCGCCGTGCTTTGGCCGGCCGGCGAGGTCGTCATCGCGATCGACGACACGATCGAGCGGCGCTGGGGCGCCAAGATCGAGGCCCGGGGAATCTATCGCGACCCCGTGCGGTCATCTCGGGGAATGTTGGTGAAAACCAGCGGTCTGCGCTGGTTGTCGTTGGCCGTGATGCTGCCGGTTCCCTTCGCGGGCAAGCGCTGGGCGCTGCCGTTTCTGACCGTGTTGGCGCCGTCGGCGGGCTGGAGCGAGGCCCAGGGCAAGCGCCACAAGACGCTGACCGACCGAGCCCGCCAAGCGATCTTGCAGGCCAAACGCTGGTTGCCGGATCGCAGCGTGGTCGTGGTCGCCGACAGCAGTTTCGCGGCGTTGGAGTTGATCGCCGCCGTGCGCGACCACGTTTGTCTGATCACCCGCCTGCGTCTGGATGCCAGCCTGTTCGAACCGGCGCCCGAGCGCCAACCAGGCCAACGCAGCCGGCCGCCGCTGAAGGGCAAACGCCTGCCCAAACTCAGCGCCGTTCTGACCGATCGCAAAACCGCCTGGACCCGCATCACCATGGCCGAATGGTATGGCGGACAGACCCGCGAACTGGAGTACGTTTCCGGCGTCGCGGTCTGGTACGCGAGCGGTCTGCCGCCGGCCAAGATCCCTTGGATCCTGGCGCCCGATCCCAGCGGCGAGCGCGAGCCGCAAGCGTTTCTTTGCACGGATATCGATCGCGAACCCGAGGCCATCCTCGGCCTCTTCGTGTTCCGCTGGCGGATCGAGACAACGTTCCAAGAGGTCCGAGAGCACCTCGGCGTCGAAACTCAACGCCAATGGTCCGACTTGGCGATACTGCGCACGACGCCAGCGTTGCTCGGATTATACTCGCTGATCACAGTCTGGGCGCATGGATTGGCGACAACCCCTACCGCCGCCGTCCGCCCCCCATGCTGCAGCTTGGTACGACAAGTCCCAGCCCACGTTCAGCGACGCGATCGCCGCGGTTCGCCGTGTCCTTTGGACGCCGGAGGATTTTTCCTGGTCCCGGCAGCAAGCCGAAAACGTCGAAATTCCCGCACGACTGCTAAACCGACTCGTGGAGGCTCTCTGCCTGGCGGCATAAATTGCGGAAAGTCGAGCTGAGACGATCTCATACTTGTAGACCGCCCCGGCGCTCGAGCGGGGGACGAAGATCTCCCAAAGACCGCTGTCGATGCGCTTGCGCATCTGGCAGCGGCGTCCGTCCCACTGATTGAAATCGCCGACTACGGAAACGCGCGACGCGTCTGGCGTCCAGACCGCGAAAACAACGCCATCGGCGCGCTCGTGGCACGCGAGCTGCGCGCCGAGTCGCCGATAGAGCTGCTCGTGAGAGGCCTCGACCAGCAGGTAATCGTCGAGCGGACCCAGCGCCAGCCCAAAAGCGTAAGCGTCCTGATACGAGCCGACGCCGTCGACGCGCGTGACTTCGAGCCGGTAGACCGGGCGTTGCGCGGCCCCCGGAATCAAGGCTTCGAAGAAATCGTCCTTGCGACGCCCGAGTTCGGCGATCGCGGCCGCCTCGCGCGCGATCGCGCGCACGCCGAGCGCATCGGTGACGAACGCGCGGATCACCCATCCGTCGCCGGTGAGGTGCGGCCCAAGGACTGCGAAGGGATCCTTCTGTCGAGCCGCGGCGATCGCGTCGACGTCTTCCTCTTTCGCCTGCCAATTCTCGAGGACGTCGCTCTCCCTTTCAGGCGCGGGGTTGCCGTCGCGAGCTGTTTGGTGGGGACTCAACCCAGGCGCACTTTGACTTGGTGAAGCTCCCCATCGTCAACCAGCGACACGCGCAGCGGGCGCTCGGCGATCTCGACGCCGTCGACGTCAGCAGAAACGACGCCCCGGTTCACGCCGCTGGGATTCTCCACCAGCACCTTGTACCGCGCCGAGCGATATTTCACGTCCGCCTCGAATTGTCTCCACACTTTGGGAACACAGGGATCGATGCGAAGAGATGCGCCGCGCAACCTCAGGCCAAGCAGGCTCTCCACGCCGGCGCGCTGCAACCATCCGGCCGAGCCGGTATACCAGGTCCAGCCCCCGCGTCCGACATGTGGCTTGGTCGAATAGATGTCGGCTGAAACGACGTAGGGCTCGACCTTGTAGCGATAGGCGTCGGCGCGGGTTCGCGAATGGTTGATCGGGTTGAGCATGGCGAAGAGCTCGGCCGCCTTGTCCCCATCGCCCAGCGCGGCGAAGGCCATCACCGACCAGGTCGCGGCATGCGTGTATTGTCCGCCGTTTTCGCGAATGCCAGGAGGATACCCTTTGATGTATCCGGGATCCGTCGGCGTCTTGTCGAAGGGCGGGGCGAACAAGAGCGCCAAGCGGTCGTCGCGCAGGATCAACTCGCGATCCAGCGAAGCCATCGCACGCAGGGCGCGGCCCTGCGTCGCCGCTCCCGACAAAACCGCCCAGGATTGCGCGATGGAGTCGATCCGACACTCGTCGCTATGCGACGAGCCCAATGGCGTTCCATCGTCGAAATAGCCTCTGACATACCAATCCCCGTCCCAGGCCTCGCGCTCGAGCGCGACCTTCAGTGCGTCGGCGTGCATGGTCCAATGTTCCGCGCGGGCGGTCTCGCCGCGCGCGGCTGCGAGCGGCACGAAAGCCGTCAGCGTCGCATAGAGGAACCAGCCGAGCCAAACGCTTTCGCCTTCGCCCTTTTCGCCTACCCGGTTCATTCCGTCGTTCCAGTCGCCGGCGCCGATGAGCGGAAGTTGGTGGCGGCCATTGGCCAGGCTCTGATCGAGCGCGAGCGCGCAATGCTCGAACAGTGTCGCTTGCCATTCCGAAATCGTCGGCTGATAGAAGTTGTCCGCCTCGTTCGCTTCCAGTTGCGGTCCTTCGAGGAACGGAATGGGTTCGTCGAGCACGAGCTTGTCTCGAGTGGCCTCGACATAATGCGCGACGGCATAGACGAGCCAGGGGCGGTCGTCGGAGATTCGGGTGCGCACGCCCTTGCCGGAATGCGGCAGCCACCAATGTTGCACGTCGCCCTCGACGAACTGACGGGCCGCCGCGCGCAACAGATGTTCGCGAGTCAGATCTGGGCGAGCCGCGACCAGCGCCATGCCGTCCTGCAATTGGTCGCGGAACCCATAGGCGCCGCTGGCTTGATAGAAGGCCGAGCGCGCCCAGACGCGGCAGGCGAGCGTCTGGTAGAGGAGCCAGCCGTTGAGCATGAGGTCCATCGTCCGGTCGGGCGTCTTGACTTGAATCGCGCCCAACGTGTCGTCCCACAGCGCCGCGACGCCGGCCTCGAGGGCGTCGAGATCGGCGGCGCGATAGCTTTGCACGGCCGCGCGGGCGGCCTTGCGTGTCGCGGCCTCTCCCAAAAAGAAAACCACTTCGGCCACGCTGCCCGCCGGCAACTCGAGCGTCGTGCGCATCGCGGCGCAAGCGTCCAAGGCGGCGCCGACCTTATTTGATAGAGGCGCTGCGCTCGCGAGCCCTGCCGGATTGGCGAGCGCGCCGTTGCGACCGATGAATTCGCGCCGGTCCCCGGTCGAATCTGTTTGCGCGCCGCGCATGTCGGCGAAGGCGATGCGCGAACCGAAATCCGCGTTCCAGGGATTGCGTGCGAACATCGCGCCGGTGGCGCCATCGATCTCGGTCTCGACGAAGCCGAGCGAAGCGGATCGCGAAGCGCCCAGGACCCATTCGACGTAGGCGGTCACACTCAGAACGCGCGTGCGATTTGTCTCGTTGGTCAGCCGGAGGCGCGATATCTTTATCGATCCCTCGACAGGCACGTATTGCAACAGGCTCGCAGCAATGCCGTACGCTTTGTGTTCGAAGCGGCTGTAGCCTCGCCCGTGCCGCACGACATAGGTCGCCTGCGGGTCGCGGATGGACAGCGCGGTCGGAGTCCAGAGATCGCCGGTCTCGTCGTCTCTGATGTAGAAGGCTTCACCCGGAGGGTCGCCGACCGGATCATTGGACCACGGGGTCAGCTGGTTGTCGCGGCTATTGGCCGA
>JBKQKS010000352.1:0-3359 GCA_052147395.1 Roseiarcus sp. | reverse complement strand
TCGGGAAGGCGAGGAGCCGTAGCCGACGATGAACGGACATGAGAAGTCAGACCCCGCCATAGTAGCTGTGAAGCCGACGAACGAAGCCGGGCGACCGGGGGAGGAGCCGGTGGAGCCAAGGGCGGGGGCCGAGGGGAACGCGGATCAGACCGACACGCTCCGGACGCCGAGCCGGGAAGGCGTCCCACGGCCTGGATCGCGTACGTGAAACGGCAAACGCTGAGAGCCGGCCGAAGCTGCTTCGCGTACACACCCGAGGTAGGAGCCGTATGCGGGAATTCCGCTCGTACGGATCTGTGCGGGGGGCGCTCAGCAATGAGCGTCCCTACCGCGATCGTCGAGCCGCCTTAGCCGCCTTAATCCGGCAACTTAGCGCTTCGCTTTAAACCCAGTCCTCCGAGCGCAATCCCGCGACGCGCTCGAACTCGCCGAGGTTCCCGGTCACGACGATGAGGCCGCGACTGCGCGCATGACCGGCGATCAGCACATCGTAAGCGCCGATTTGGCGGCCTTGTCGTTCCAAGGCGGCGCGGATGTCGGCGGCGTGGTCCGCTGCAACCTCGTCGTAGGGCAGCACTGCGAGCCGCTCGGCGAAGCGCTCGACTTCGCGTCGGTTTTCGTTCGGCCGTGCCGATTTCCGCGCGCCGTGCAGCAATTCGGTGAGAACGATCGTGGAAATCGACAGTTCGTCCCCGGCTCCGTTGAAGCGCACCCGCAGCGCCGGCGGGCGTTCGCGTAACACTCGGATGCAGAGGTTCGTATCGAGCGCGTAGCGCAGCATCAAAGCTCTTCGCGAAGTTGCGGTTTCGGCTGTTCGCGGTCCGGCAGTTCGATACCCGGCGCATCGAAAAAGTCGTCCCACTCCCCACCGGCCGGCGCGAGAATCCGGCGCGGTCCGTCGCGCAAAATGGTCACTTCTTCGACGCCCTCGGGAAACGCCACGTCCTTCGGCAAGCGAACGGCTTGCGAACGGTTGGATTTGAAGAGCCGCGTATGCGTCATGTTGCGGTCCTCTCCGCCGGGGATATGCCATTAGTATATACAAGCGTCGCTCTGCGCGCAACGGCGCCGCCACGTAATTCCCCGCCGTTGAACTTCCCTCACGTCGCCCCTAAGCCCGGCAGGCGGGTCGCAAAACCGATTCGCTCGTCCGCGAGGAAACACCTTTGCCTCCCCTCATTCGCCTCATGCGGCCGCATCAATGGGCGAAGAACGGCTTCGTGCTGGTCGGGCCGCTGTTCGCCATGCATTGGAGCGCCGGCCTCGTCGGCCGCATCGCGCTCGCCTTCGCCGCCTTTTGCGCGATCTCCAGCGCCGTCTATGTCGCCAACGACGTGATCGACGTCGAGGCCGACCGCGCCCATCCCACCAAGCGCAAGCGGCCGATCGCCAGCGGCGAGGTGCCGATCGCGACCGCGTGGCGGCTCTCCGCGGGGCTCGCGCTCGTCGCCCTGGCGCTCGCAGGAAACGTGAGCTTCCAGGCGCTGGGCCTCATCGTCGTCTATGCCGCGCTGCAATACGGCTATTCGACGGCGTGGAAGCACGTCGTCGTCATCGACGTGTTCCTCATCGCCTTCGGCTTCATGCTGCGCCTGTTCATGGGCACGGTTGGGCTCGGCATCCCGGCCTCGTCGTGGCTCGTGCTCTGCGGCCTGATGATCACGCTGTTCCTCGGCTTCGCCAAGCGGCGTTCGGAGCTGATGCTCATCGAGCGCTCGAGCCCATCGGACGCGCTCTCGACGCGAAAGGTGCTCGAAGACTACAGCCCGGCGCTGATCGAGCAATACATGTCGATCAGCGCCGCCTGCGCCATTCTCGCCTACAGCCTCTACACGGTGGCGCCGCAGACGATCGCGCTGCACCACACGCCGCTGCTCATTCTCTCCGTCCCCTTCGTCATCTATGGCATATTTCGTTATCTTTACCTGTTACATCGGGCGCAGGGCGGGGCCGACGCCGCTCAGGAATTGTTCACCGACCGCCATTTGCTGACGACGACGGCCGCATGGAGCCTGTCCATTCTCATCATTCTCGCGTTCCGTCCCTGACGCGCGCCGACGTCAGCTCGTGGAACCGGGTTCCCGCCGTCGCCCACGCGCGCGTCGTCGCGCTCGCCGATCGCACGGCGCCGTTGCCCGCGCTGGAGACCGGCGAAACCGCGCTCGCCCATGGCGCCGGGCGCAGCTATGGCGACGTCTGCCTCAACCCCGGCGGGACGCTTTTCACCACCCGCGCGCTCGACAAATTCATCGCCTTCGATCGCGCGTCGGGCCGGCTCGCGTGCGAAGCGGGCGTGACGCTCGGCGAGATCCTCGACCTCGTCCAGCCGATGGGCTGGTTCTTGGCCGTCACGCCGGGCACGCGCTTCGTGACGGTAGGCGGCGCGATCGCCAACGACGTGCACGGCAAGAACCATCACCTCGCCGGCGCCTTCGGCCATCACGTGCTCGCCTTCGAGCTCGTGCGCTCCGATGGCTCTCGGCAGACCGTTGAGCCGGGCGAAAAAATGTTTGCGGCGACGGTCGGCGGCCTCGGGCTCACCGGGCTCATCGTCTCCGCCGAATTGCAGCTCGCGCCGATCGCCAATCCATTCATGATCGTGGAAGCGAGAAAATTCGCTTCCCTCGAGGAATTCTGGGCGCTCGAGGCCGAGGCCGAGGGCGAATGGCCCTATACGGTGTCGTGGATCGACTGCACGGCGAAAGGCGGGCGTGGAATCCTGCTCTGCGGCCGGCACGCGCCGGCCCGCCCGGACCTGCCGGCGTGGCGCGCGCGGGCGCGCGCGTTCCCGTTCGATCCGCCGTTCTCGCTCGTCAACGCCTGGTCGCTGAAGGCGTTCAACTTCGCCTATTACCATCGTCCTCTACCGCGCGGGCGAAGTCTTCAGCATTACGCGCCCTATTTCTATCCGCTAGACGCGATTCGGCAGTGGAACCGGCTCTATGGCCGCATGGGCTTCTATCAATACCAATGCGTTCTCCCTCCCGCCGCGGCGCGCGCGGGCGTCGCCGCCCTGCTGGCCGAGATCGCCGCTTCCGGGCTCGGCTCGTTCCTCGCCGTGCTCAAGACGTTTGGCGCGCGACAATCGCTGGGGATGCTGTCGTTCCCGCGGCCGGGCGCGACGCTGGCGCTCGATTTTCCCAATCTCGGACAAGAGACGGAAAACCTGTTCCAGCGGCTCGATGCGATCGTCGGCGAGGCGGGCGGGGCGCTCTATCCGGCCAAGGACGCGCGCATGCCGGGCGCGATGTTCCGGCTCGGCTATCCCCGCTGGGAAGAATTCTCGCGCTATGTCGATCCGAAGTTTTCGTCGGGTTTCTGGCGGCGAGTGAAAATGTAGCCGGGGGCGCCGACCCCGG
>JBKQKS010000351.1:0-10135 GCA_052147395.1 Roseiarcus sp. | reverse complement strand
CAGGAACTGGCCGACACGGAGGTGTCCGGAACCGCGGGCGGCGGCCTGGTCACGGCTCAGGTCAACGGCCAGGGTGAGCTGGTGGATCTCAGCATCGCCGCTACGGCGATCGACCCGGACGACTTGGAAGAGTCGGCGCAGACCATCGCCGACCTGGTGCTCGCCGCCGTACGGGACGCCTACGCGCGGGCCGGCGACCTTCAGCAGGAAAAGATGGGCCCATTTGCGACCGCTCTCGGTGGCGGCATGCCAGGGCTGCCCGAGATGCCCGGCATGCCGGGTGGCCTGGGCACGCCCGGTGCCATGCTGCATCGCTTGGGGCTCGAATATCGCAAGCCCGAAGTCATCTCGCGCAACCCCCGGATCGAGTCCGGGGGCGACGAGGAAGCCCAGAAGGCTTTCATCGCCGCTTACGAAAACACCTTGAATTCCATGGGCGACGACGAGGTCGCGGTGTTTGTGGATGCGGCGCCTCCCACCCACGCGGCGCAGCCCGTCGGCTGCTGGGGCCCAAGGAACAGGACCTGGCGATCGAACAGACGAGCGGACGTCAGCGCATCAACATCCATGGCGTCATCGACTTGGAAACCGGCCAGACCCGCATGATCGAGGCCGAAACGATCGATGCGATGTCGACGATCAGGCTGCAGGAATCGCTGTACCCGCTGATGGTCTGCAACAACCGGTTTTCTGACCATAGGCGCAGCTAACCCGTCGGTGCTCCCGCCACTATAGCACGATCAAGGACTTGGAACAAATTGGAGCGGGCGAAGGGATTCGAACCCTCGACCCCAACCTTGGCAAGGTTGTGCTCTACCCCTGAGCTACACCCGCGTCCGAGCCGGCTTTAGCCGATGGCGGGCTTATGGCGTAACCCAAAGCGGAATGCAACACCCCTTTTTCGCAATTGAGAATTGCCGGACCCCGCGATAGCGCGGCGGTCGGGCCGACCCTATCTCGCCAGGGAAAACTCGAGGTCCAAGATGTCCGAACTCGACTCACGTTTCGCCCGGCTCGCGCCGACGCCGCGCATGCACACCCTATTCGTCGGCCATGGCAGTCCGATGAACGCGATCGAAGACAACGAATTTAGCCGCGGCTGGCGGCGCATCGGCGACGCGCTGCCGCGGCCGAACGCGATCCTCTGCGTCTCCGCGCACTGGATGACGCGCGGCGACGTGCTCGCCCATGTCGGCGCCCGGCCGAAGACGATCCACGACTTCGGCGGCTTTCCCAGCGAGCTCTACAGGCGGGAATATCCGGCGCCCGGCGCTCCCGAAGCGGCCGAGGCGACGCTGGAGCTCCTCAGCGCCAGCCACGCAAAGCCCGATACCCGATGGGGCCTCGATCATGGCGCGTGGTCGGTGCTGTCGAGAATGTTCCCCGAGCCCGTCATTCCGGTGTTCCAACTGTCGCTCGACCTCTCGCGCTCGCCGCGCGACCATCTCGAGCTGGCGAGGGAACTGAAGCCGCTCAGAGAAAAGGGCGTGCTGATCCTGGCGAGCGGCAACGTGGTGCACAATCTGATGGCGATGGCGCCCGGCGCGCCGCCCTATGACTGGGCGGCGAGCTACGACGCCAACGTCGCCCAACGGATCGAAACGCGGGACGCGCGGGGGTTTGCCGACACGATCGGCGCGAGCCGGGCCGCGCGGCTCGCCAATCCGACCACGGAGCACGTGCTGCCGGCGCTCTACCCGCTAGGCGTCGTCGACGAAAGGGACGAATTGCAGATGTTCAACGCCGGATTCGACCTCGGTTCGATCTCGATGCGCTCGTTCGTGCTCGCGTGAAAGCGCCGGACGTTGTCGTCATCGGCGCCGGCCCGGCCGGCCTGATGGCCGCGGAAACGGGCGCTCGCGCCGGCGCGCGCGTCGCGGTCTTCGATGGCTCGCCGCAGCCGGCGCGCAAATTCCTGCTCGCCGGGCGCGGCGGGCTCAACCTCACCCATTCCGAGCCGCTGGAGACATTTCTCACGCGCTACGGCGCGGCGCGAAAAAGGCTCGAGCCTGCCATGCGCGCCTGCGATCCCGCGGCGCTGAGGGCCTGGTCGGCGGCGCTCGGAGAGGAAACCTTCGTCGGCTCCAGCGGTCGGGTATTCCCCAAAAATTTCAAGGCGACGCCGCTGCTGCGCGCCTGGCTCGCGTCGTTGGCTGAGCTCGGCGTCGAATTCTTGCCCCGCCATCGCTGGCTGGAGTTCGACGAGCAAGGCGCGCGCTTCGCGACGCCTCAGGGCGAGCGGGTCATCGCGGCGCGGGCTTTCGTGCTGGCGCTCGGCGGCGGCTCCTGGCCAAGACTCGGCGGCGACGGCGCCTGGGTCGAGGTTCTGCGCGGGCTCGGCGTGGGGGTGCGGACTCTGAAGCCCGCTAATGTCGGGTTTCGCGTAAATTGGTCGCAACCGTTCCGCGAAAAATTCGCCGGCGCGCCGCTGAAGGCGATGGCCTGGAGTTTCGGCGGCTTGCAGTCGCGCGCGGAAGCGGTCGTGGTCCGCGAGGGGCTCGAAGGCGGGGCGATCTATGCGCTCGGCGCCGCGCTCAGGCCGGCCGTCGAGGCCGAAGGTTTCGCCACGCTGCATATCGATCTGAAGCCCGATTGGAGCCACGAAAAGCTCGCGGCGCTCGAGCGTCCTGCGGGCGCCTCGGCGTCGACCTTCCTGCGCAAGGCGGCGCGGCTCTCCCCGGTCGCGATCGGCCTCTTGCGCGAAGCGGGGCCGATACCCCAGGATCAGACCAACCTCGCCAAGCGCATAAAAGCCTGCACGGTCAGGCTCAGCGGAATCGGCTCGCTCGCCCGCGCGATCTCGTCGGCCGGCGGCGTCGCCTGGGAGGAGATCGACGACAATTTCATGCTGATCCGCCGCCCGGGCGTGTTCGTCGCCGGCGAGATGATCGACTGGGAGGCCCCCACCGGCGGCTATCTGCTGCAAGCCTGCTTCGCCACCGGCGCCGCCGCGGGACGAGCGGCGGCGGCGTTCTGCGGCGCGGCGCGGTGAGCGCGGCTGCCAAGGTCGGCGCCCTTGTGGGCGAGGTCGTTGACCTCGCTCCTTCCGCTTGCAAGAGTCGTGTGAGAGTGAGGCGCTCACGCGCCGACCGAGGTCGTCCTTCGACAAGCTCAGGATGAGTTTCCATGCGCTTTTGCGCACCTTGATGCATGAACGACCCCCAATGGTAGCCGCGGTCGTTGCCCGCGGCTGCCGGGGTCAGCGACCCCGGCTACAGGGCGGCGGGCCTTAACCGCGGTCAAGGACGGGCGAGGGCCCCGGGCAGATAGCGACGGGGAGGAACACCCATGAGGGATCCCCGATGCCCGCGACGCCTTTGGACGCCTCTTCCCGCTCGGCGGCCCGCTTTCGCGCCTGGACCGGCGCCGCGCTGTTCGGGCGCGGGTTCCGGCCGTTCTTTCTCGCCGCCGGCGTGTGGGCCGTGGTCGCGATGAGCCTGTGGCCGGCGGCCTACAGCGGCGCGCTCGCTATTCCGACCGCCTTCTCGGCCGTCGACTGGCATGCGCACGAGTTCCTTTTCGGCTATGGCGGCGCCGTGGTCGCGGGCTTCCTGCTCACCGCGATCCCGAACTGGACGGGGCGGCTGCCAGTTGCCGGCGCCGCCCTCGCCGGGCTCGCCGGTCTGTGGCTCGCGGGGCGTTTGGCGGTGTTCTTTTCGCTCGCGCTCGGGCGCGTCGGCGCCGGCGCGATCGATGTCGCGTTCTTCGCCGCGCTCGTCCTAATCACCGCGCGCGAGGTGATCGCCGGCAAGAATCTGCGCAATCTCAGGGTCGTCGCGCTCGTCGGCGCATTCGGCCTCGCCGATGTCGCCTTCCACTTGGAGGCCGCCGCTCGGGGCGCCGCCGACTACTCCGCAAGAGCCGCGCTGGCGACGCTGGTGCTGCTGATCCTGCTGATCGGCGGCCGGGTGACGCCGAGCTTCACCGCCAACGGGCTCGCGCGAACGGGCGTGCAGGCGCGGCCGGCGCCGTTCGATCGTTACGACGGCGCGAGCTTGGGAGTCTCTTTGGCCGCGCTCGCCGCCTGGGTCGCGGCGCCCGAAATCAAACTCGCCGGCGCGCTGCTCGTCATCGCCGGCGCCGCCAATTTTGGGCGGCTGTCGCGTTGGCAAGGTTTTGCCGCGCGCCGCGATGTGCTGCTCATCGTGCTGCACGCCGGCTTTTTCTTGGCCAGCCTCGGCTTTTTCGCTGCCGCCGGCGCCGCGTTGGCGCCGGCATGGATCCCCTACGCGGTCGGCGTGCATGTCTGGGCGATCGGCGCCATCGGCGTGATGACGCTGGCGATGATGACGCGCGCGACGCTCGGCCATTCCGGGCGCCCGCTCGTCGCGCCGCGCGGCGCCAAGCTCGCCTATCTCGGCATCCTCGCCGCTCTGGCGGCGCGGCTCGCGATGGCGTTCCTGCCGGCCGACGCGCTGCCGCTGATGTATGCCGCGGCCGCCGCCTGGATCGCCGCCTTCGTCGCCTTTCTCTGGAGCTTTGCGCCGCTGCTCGTGCGCAAATCGGCGCCATGAGCCTAAGCGGCTCAGTTGTTCATGGCTCCCTGCAGGATCCAGGTGCGAATGAGGTCGCGGTCGCAGATCGACAGTTGCTTCTTGCCGTGCGGCATGCGGATTTGCGCGGAGACGCGCCAATCCAGCAGCAGCATCAAGTTGCTCGTATCGGGATCGCCGGGCACGATCATGGCGCCGTATTTGGTGCCCTTCATCACCGTCTGATAGCTCGAGAGATCGAAGCCGCTCTTCTCGTATCCCTCGCCGCCCGGGAGGTGGCAGGTCGCGCAACGGAATTTGAGCAGCGGCAGAACGTCGTCGGCGAAGCTCACGCGCGCCGCCGCCGCGAACGCTTTCTCCGGCGGAAACTGGATGCCTACGCTCGCGGCGGCGATCATTGCCAGCGCCGCCACAGCGCCCGTCGTCAGAGCCAACTGATATTTCATGCGAGCCTCCCTTCGAACCCCAAGTCAGGCGCGCCCTTCGCCGCTCGGAATCAGCGCGCCGCATTGGAAATCGTAAAACTTACGATGGGCTTGCCACGCGTCGATAACTCCGGGGCGGCGTGAGACCGGCGTCGCGAAGGCAGGATACGCCTCGCGTTCGCGCCCTTGCAACAGCGCGCTTACGCCGCCGCCCGCGAGCTTTCGCCGCACCGTCGGCGAGCGCGCATGGGTTCGCGCACGGGCCATGCCCGGCCGCGTCGACCTTTTGGGCTTCGACGGCGAGGCGCGGCGCCTCCTGCCGCCGCTCAAGGTCGGCAGCGCGCCGAGCCGCGCTCAGGGTCGAGCGAACACCCGGCTCTGGCGAATATCTTCGGCCTCGATGGTCATCAACTCGTCGAGGCCGAGCTCGGCGCCGCAGGCGAAACAGCGGTTGGCCTGCCTCAGCCTCGCCCGGTCGAGGGCGTTGCGGATCGAGCGCGCGTTGGCGAAATGCGGCTGGCCGCGCCTGAGCAGGATATATTCGGCGAGCGCCGCCTTGGCGCCGTCGCTGAGCCGGTATTCGAGCCCGGCGAGCATCTTTTCGGCGATCGCCATGAGGTCGGCGTCGTCGAAGTCGGGGAAGTCGATGTGGTGGGCGACACGCGAGCGGAAGCCCGGGTTGGAGTGGAAGAAGCGGTCCATTTTGTCGGCGTAGCCGGCGAGCACGACGACGAGATCGTCGCGGTTGTTCTCCATCACCTGCAACAGGATTTCGATTGCCTCCTGCCCGTAGTCGCGCTCGTTCTCCTGGCGGTAGAGGTAATAGGCCTCGTCGATGAACAGCACGCCGCCCATCGCCTTCTTCAAGACCTCCTTGGTCTTGGGCGCGGTGTGGCCGATATACTGGCCGACGAGGTCGTCACGCGTCACCGAGACGAGATGGCCGCGCCTGATATAGCCGAGCTTGTGCAGGATTTCGGCCATCCGCAGGGCGACGGTCGTCTTGCCCGTCCCCGGATTGCCCGTAAAGCTCATGTGCAGCGTCGGCAGCGACGAGGTCAGGCCCAGCTTGCGGCGCGCGCGGTCGACGATGAGCAGCGCCGCGATCTCGCGGATGCGCTGCTTCACGGGGTTGAGCCCGACGAGTTCGTCGTCGAGCAACTTCAGGACGGGCCCGACGCCGGAGCCTTCGAACTCGGCGGCGAGGTTGATCCGCGCCGTTGCCGCCGGCGCCGCGCCCGTCGCCGCGTTCATGCGTAGCGGCTCCCTTCGGGCCGGTCGAGCCCATAGCCGCGGGTCGCGTAGCGCTGCACGCGCCCGGGCCCTTCACTGCGCTCGAGGCGGAAGCCATGCTCGTTGTTCGGCCGGTTGACGATGAACGAGATGCGCACCGACTCCCAGCCGTGCGTGGAATCGAAGGCGGAGAGGCGGATGTACTTGTCGCCGTGTAGCTTGCGGCAATTGTCGAGCTCCATCAGCACGCCCTTGGCGTCGTGGAGGTCGAACATCGGCAGACCCCACATCTCCCAGTAGGTGTTGCGGGGATGCGGGTCGTCGGTGAACTCGAGGTTCACCGCCCAGCCGCTGTCGAGGCAGTACTGGATTTGCGTCAGGATCTGGTCGTCGGTGAGATCGGGCAGGAAGGAAAAGCAGCCTTGGGTGATGCGCATGTTGGTCTCCTGAAATCGTTCGAGGGGCCTCAGACGGCCTCGGAGGGCGTCGGGACATAGTCGAGCTGGTCGGTCGAGGCGTAGTTGAAGGTAACGTCGCCCCAGACATCGAGCGCCTGGCGCAGCGGGGTGCAGGTCTTGGCGGCCTCGGCGAGGATGGTCGGACCTTCGGCGACATAGTCGCGCCCCGCATTGCGGGCGAAGATCATCGCCTCCAGCGCCACGCGGTTCGCCGTCGCGCCAGCCTGGATGCCCGCGGGATGGCCGATCGTGCCGCCGCCGAATTGCAGCACTACGTCTTCGCCGAGCAAGTGGATGAGCTGGTGCATCTGCCCTGCGTGAATGCCGCCCGACGCCACCGGCATCAGCTTGTTGAGCGAGGCCCATTGCTGCTCGAAGAAGATGCCGTTGTCGAGCTTCAACGGATTCACGTCCTCGCGGCAGATGTCGTAGTAGCCCTTGGTGGTCGCCGGGTCGCCTTCGAGCTTGCCGACCACCGTGCCGGCGTGGATGTGGTCGACGCCCGCGAGGCGCATCCATTTGGCGATGACGCGGAACGACACGCCGTGCGACTTCTGCCGCGTGTACGTGCCGTGGCCGGCGCGGTGCAGGTGCAGGATCGTGTCGTTGCGGCGCGCCCACTTGGCCATCGACTGGATCGCGGTATAGCCGATCACCAGGTCGATCATGACGACTACGGACCCGAGCTCACGCGCGAATTCGGCGCGCTCGTACATGTCCTCCATCGTCGCGGCGGTGACGTTGAGATAGGTTCCCTTCACTTCGCCGGTCGCCGCCTGCGCCTTGTTGACGGCCTCCATGCTGTAGAGAAAGCGGTCGCGCCAGTGCATGAACGGCTGCGAGTTGATGTTCTCGTCGTCCTTGGTGAAGTCGAGCCCGCCCACGAGCGCTTCGTAGACGACGCGGCCGTAGTTGCGGCCGGAGAGGCCGAGCTTGGGCTTGATGGTGGCGCCGAGCAGCGGCCGGCCGAACTTGTCGAGCCGCTCGCGCTCGACCACGATGCCGGTCGCCGGACCCTGGAACGTCTTCACATAGGCCACGGGCAGCCGCATGTCCTCGAGTCTCAGCGCCTTCAAGGGCTTGAAACCGAACACGTTGCCGATGATGGAGGCCGTCAGGTTGGCGATCGAACCCGGTTCGAACAGATCGAGATCATAGGCGATATAGGCGAAATATTGCCCCGGCGCGCCCGGCACGGGATCGACGCGATAGCACTTGCCGCGATATTTCTCGGCCGCCGTCAGACGGTCGGTCCACACCACTGTCCAGGTCGCGGTCGAGGATTCGCCGGCGACCGCGGCCGAGGCTTCGACCGGGTCCACGCCTTCCTGCGGGGTCACGCGGAAGCAGGCGATGACGTCGGTGTCCTTCGGCGTGTAGTCGGGCTCGTAATAGCCCATCTTCCTGTATTCCATCACGCCGGACTTGTAGCGGTCCTTGCCGCGGACGGTTTGCGAAGCCTGGATATTCATGCCCTGGTCCTCCCTGGCGGAACGCCGGCTGGCGCCGGCCTGTGGGAGGACGTCTACGCCGGTTCGTGATTTGAGTTGAGTTCATAGTTTAAAGCGTTATATTTTACTCCAGTAAATGATGATCCGCCGCGTCACCCTCCACCAACTGCGCCTGTTCGCCGCGCTCGCGCGGCGTCTGAACATGACCCGCGCCGCCGAGGACATGCATGTCACGCCCTCGGCGTTCTCCATCCAGATCAAGCAGCTCTCGCAGAGCCTGGGCCTGCCGCTGCACGAGCTCGCCGGCAAGACGCTGCGCCTGACCGAAGCCGGCCGCGCCGTCGCCGCCGCGAGCCGCGACATTCTCGACCGGCTCGATGCGCTCGGCATGGAGCTCGCGGAGATGCAGGGCCTGCAGCGCGGCTCGCTGAGGCTCGCCATGATCACCACCGCGAAATATTTCGCCACCCGGCTGATCGGCGACTTCTGCCGCGCCCACCCGAACGTCGAATTCGCGCTCGAACTCGCCAATCGCGACCAGATCGTCGAGCGCATGCGGGCCAATCTCGACGATCTCTACATCATGGGTCAGGCGCCGCCCGATCCGGAGGTCGTCGCGACGCCGATCGCCGACAATCCGCTGGTGGTGCTCGCCCCCGCCGGCCACCCGCTCTGCGGCATCGAACGCATTCGGCCCGAACTCCTCGCGCGCGAGCCTTTCCTCATGCGCGAGCCGGGATCGGGCACGAGGGCAGCGGCCGAGCGCTTCTTTTCCGCCCACGGCCTTCGCCCGCCGACGCGCATGACGCTCGGCAGCGACGAGACGATCAAGCAGGCGGTCGCCGCCGGCTTGGGTCTCGCCGTGCTGTCGCGGCACGTGCTGGCGCTCGACTCACGCGTGGGAGCGCTCCGGGAGCTCGACGTCGCGGGCTTTCCGCTGTTGCGCCGCTGGTACGTGATGCATTTGAAAGACAAGAAGCTCTCGCCGCTGGCGCGGGCCTTTCTCGCCGCGCTGGAAGCATCCGGCCCGTCCTCAGCGGCATGACCCGCCGCGCCTTTTCATGTGGGCAACTCGCGAGGGACGCTTGGCGCGGCCGCGGGCGACGGCCAAGGTTCCGCGGGCAGTTCCCTGAAAGGCCCCGCTGTGCGTTTCTCGATCGCGACCTGGAACATCAATTCGGTGCGGCTGCGCATCGATCTCGTGACGCGCTTCCTCGCCGCCCACGAGCCCGACGTGCTGTGCTTGCAGGAGACCAAGTGCCCGGACGGGCAGTTCCCCGCGGGCGAATTCGCCAAGCTCGGCTATCCCCACATCGCGCTCAACGGGCAGAAGGGCTATCACGGCGTCGCCATCGTCTCGCGTCATGCCTTCGCCCATGAGGCGAGGCGCGACTTCTGCGGCAAGGGCGACTCGCGCCACGTCGCCGTGACGCTGAAGGGCAAGGCGAAGGACGTCGAAATCCACAATCTCTACGTGCCCGCCGGCGGCGACGAGCCGAACCCCGGAACAAACGAAAAATTCGCCCACAAGCTCGCCTTCGTCGACGAGATGGCGGCCTGGTTCGAGGCCGAGCCGAAGCACACCGCGCGCGCCATTCTAGTCGGAGATCTCAATATCGCGCCGCTGGAGCACGACGTCTGGAGCCACAAGGCGCTTCTCAACGTCGTCAGCCACACCCCGATCGAGGTGGAGAAATTCACCAACGCGCAGGCGAAAGGGCGCTGGTTCGACTCGTTGCGCAAATTCACGCCGCCCGATCAGAAACTCTACACCTGGTGGAGCTACCGCTCGCCGGATTGGTCGGCCGCCGACAAGGGCCGCCGCCTCGACCATGTCTGGGTGAGCCCTCCGCTCGCCGACGCCGTGAAAGCGGTGAAAGTGTTGCGCGACGTCCGCGGCTGGGAGCGTCCCTCCGACCACGCGCCGGTGACGGTGGAGCTGAAGCTGTAGGCGGTCAGCGCTGAAAATCGAACGGTTGGCGCCCGGGGCGGGCCGGAGCGGCGGGGCGCCGACGTTGTGCGCTCCGATGTTATCCCGCAATCCAGATTGGAGCGTCGGCGTCCACGCCGACGTC
>JBKQKS010000350.1:0-15653 GCA_052147395.1 Roseiarcus sp. | reverse complement strand
GAGCTGCTGGCGCGGCTGGTGGCCACGGGACGCGTCTGGGTCGTCGCCACGCTGCGCGCCGATCTCTACGCGGCCGTGCTCGAGGTTCCCGCGCTGAAGCGGTTGAAGGACGCGGGCGCGGCCTACGACCTCGCGCCGCCCGGCCCGGCGGAGCTCGCCGAGATCGTGCGCGCCCCGGCCGCTGCGGCGGGGCTCGTGTTCGAACTCGATCCGCGAACCGGCGAGCGGCTCGACGAGCGGCTCATCAGGGAGGCCGACGCGCCCGATATGCTACCGCTGGTGCAGCTGGCGCTGAGCCGGCTCTACGAAGCGCGCGAGACGGTCGACGGCGAGACCACGCTCACCTTCGCCGCGTTCGAAAAACTCGGCGGGGTGAAAGGCATCGTCGCCGGCGACGCCGCGGGCGCGCTCGCGAGTTTCCGCGCTGGTCTCGTGATCGCCGAAAAGCTCGCCGCTCGGGCGCCCGACGATGCTCAGGCTCAGAGCGACCTCGTCGTGAGCCTCCTGAAGCTCGCCATCAGCGGCAACGACCCTCCCGGCCGCCTCACCGAGGCGTTGAGCATCCTGCAGAAACTCGACGCCGCCGGCAAACTGACGCCGACGCAGAAAGGCTGGATTGCCATGATCCAGGGCCAACTCGCGGCGCCCAGCGATCAGAAGCCGTGAGCGCGCGGGCCGAAACCACCCCCTCGCGCAAAGCCCCGCTTCCAAGCGAGAGAGTCCGCTTGATTTGTCGCTCGACATCGCGCCGCCCCCGGCCGATCCGCCGTGGATGAGACCGACGCCCGGTCGGCCGGACGGCGGCGAGACGCCGGGGTTGTTTCTCCGGGAAAGGACGCGCGGGCTGGGGAGGCGTCCATTTTTGTCCGCGGGTCTAGCGATTTCAGCAGGTTGAGTGTACGTTTTGTCGCCGGGGCAAATTTCCGGGCGGCGCCATTCTGTAGCTCGAGCGCCCTCATCCTGAGCTTGTCGAACGACGACCTCGGTCGACGCGTGAGCGCCTCATCCTCACACGACACTTGCAAGCGGAGGCAGCGAGGTCAGCGACCTCGCCTACAATGGCGCCCGGGAATCTGCTCCTGTTACGGCGTTTTTGTCCCCCTCCCGTCAGGCCTCGTGGGGGCGCCCTCGTGCCGTTGACGACAGGCTCTCCACTCATCACGGACGGGTTGCTGACCACCTCGGCTGCAACGACCGGCGGCTTTCTCAGCGCTACCATCGACGACCTCCATCCTTCCCGAAGGCGTGCGCCCCGGCTCCGGCGCTAACGCCGCTCGCCCGACCTCGCGGCCCACAATAAAGCTCACATCGCCAGCGCAAAAGTCTCCGCCCGCGCCATCGCCCACGTCTTGCGCCATTTCTCGTCGCGCGCGCCGTCGACGAGCTCGCCGCGCTGGAGGCGCGGATAGAGCTCGGCGAACGTCAGCACCTCGCGGTCGCTGACGCGGCGCGAAAAGTGCTCGGGGCGGAAGTCCTGGGGGTGTTCGAGCCCGGCCGCACCGGTGAGCTCGCCGAGCGCGTGCAGCATCGCGGCATGGAAATTCTTCACCCGCGTCGTCTTGTCTTCGACCACCAGCGCCCTCGCCCGCGTAGGATCTTGGGTCGCCACGCCGGTCGGGCATTTGTCGGTGTGGCAGCTCCTGGACTGGATGCAGCCGATCGCGAACATGAACCCGCGCGCGGAATTGCACCAGTCGGCGCCGAGCGCGAAGGCCGCGGCCATGTCGAAGGCCGTGATGATCTTGCCGGAACAGCCGATCCTCATGCGGTCGCGCAAGCCGGCGCCGATCAGCGCGTTGTTCACGAAGGTGAGCCCCTCGCGCAACGGCATCCCGAGATGATCGCTGAATTCGAGCGGCGCCGCGCCGGTGCCGCCCTCCTTGCCGTCGACGACGATGAAGTCCGGCGTCACCCCGGTCTGCAGCATCGCCTTGCAGATGCCCAAGAATTCCCAGGGATGGCCGATGCACAGCTTGAAGCCGACCGGCTTGCCGGCGCTGAGCTCGCGCAGCCGCGTAATGAAAGCCATCATCTCCAGCGGCGTCGCGAACGCGCCGTGGCGCGCAGGCGAGATGCAGTCCTGGCCGACCGGCACGCCGCGGATCGCCGCAATCTCCGCGCTCACTTTGGCCGCCGGCAACACGCCGCCGTGGCCGGGCTTGGCGCCCTGGCTGATCTTGATCTCGATCATCTTGATCTGCGGATTGGCCGCGGCGTCCTGGAACCGCTTGGGGTCGAAACCGCCCTTCGCATCGCGGCAGCCGAAATAGCCGGAGCCGATCTCCCAGACGATGTCGCCGCCGCCCTCGCGATGATAGGGGCTGTAGCCACCCTCGCCGGTGTCGTGGGCGAAGCCGCCGAGTTTGGCGCCACGGTTCAACGCCCGGATCGCGTTGGCGCTGAGCGAGCCGAAACTCATCGCCGAGATGTTGAACACCGAAGCCGAATAGGGCTGCTTGCACGCCGGCCCGCCGACGCGGATGCGGAAGCCTTTGGGATCGACCTCGCTGGGCGCGATCGAATGGCTCAGGAACTCGTAGCCCTGGGCATAGACATCGAGCTGGGTGCCGAACGGCCGCTTGTCGAGCTCCATCTTGGCGCGCTGATAGACGAGCGCGCGCTGGTCGCGCGAGAACGGGTGACCGTCGGTCTCGCTCTCGAAGAAATACTGCCGCATCTCCGGACGCGCTTCCTCGAGGAGGTAGCGCAGATTGGCGGAGATCGGATAGTTGCGCAGCACCGCGTGCCGGGTCTGGACGAGATCGTGGACGCCGAGGATCGAGAGGGCTGCGAACAGCACGAACAACGAGAACACGAGGCCCTGAAGCCCCGGCTGGACTTCGAACAGCCCGGCGCCGAGAAGCGCGGTGACGATCAGGCACAGCGTGAAGATGACGTAGCGCGGAGAAAATGCCAGAGCCAGCGCGTGCAAGTGGGCCTCCCTCGGGAGCCGACGCGCCGCGCGCGGCCTTGCCTCAGCCGCCGACCTTCGCTGCGCGACGCCGGAACGGGAGCCTATCCTCAATTCCCCGCGTGACGCCAGAGTGACGAAAGGCTCACTCGAACAGGCTTTGGCCGTCTGCCAAACGCTTCAGATGGAAGTCGGCGTCGCCAAAACTCATGTCGATCATCGTCATGCGCTTGAACAGATGGCCGAGCTTGTATTCGTAGGTCATGGCGATGCCGCCGTGCAGCTGCGTCGCCTGCTGGCCGATGAACTTGGCGGAACGTCCAATCTGCGCTTTCGCCGCAGATATCGCCTGGCCTCGCGTGGAATCGTCGTCCTCGCGCGCCATCATGGTGGCGAGATACATCATGCTGCGCGCCTGCTCCAACGCGACGATCATGTCGGCGGCGCGGTGCTGCAGCGCCTGGAACGAGCCGATGGCGACGCCGAACTGTTTTCGGGTCTTCAGATATTCGGTGGTGATCGCCATCGCCTCCGACATGGCGCCGACGCTCTCGGCGCAAAGCGTGGCGATCGTCTCGTCGATCGCCCGCCTGACCGCATGGGCGGCGCCCTCGGGGTCGCCAATCACGTTCTCAGGGTCGACGCGCACGCCGACGAGAGAGATCTCGGCGGCGCGCTGGCCGTCCTGCGTCGCATAGCCGCGCCGCGCCACGCCGATCGCCGCGCCGTCGACCAGGAACAGCCCGAGCCCGCCGGCGTCGCGCCGCCCGCCCGCCGTGCGCGCCAGCACGATGAGTTTTTGCGCGCTGTCGCCGTGCAGCACCAGGCCCTTTTCGCCGTCGAGCACATAAGCCGATCCGTCCTTGCGCGCCGTCGTCGCGACATCGAAAATGTCCCAGCCGGCGCTGCGCTCGGCGTGGGCGAACGAAAGGCGCAAGCCCCCGCTCGCGATCTCACCGACCAGCGCGCTGCGCTGCTCCGCGCTCGCCGCGTGGCGCAGCACGCCGCCCGAGAGCACGACGGTCGCGATATAGGGCTCGAGCGCGAGCGCCCGGCCGAATTGCTCGGCGATCAGCATCGCCTCGACGGGGCCGCCGCCGAACCCGCCGTGTTCCTCGGCGAACGACGCGCCGAGCAGGCCCATTTCGGCGTATTGCGCCCACAGCGCCTCGGAAAAGCCGAGCGCGCTCTTGCCATAGGCCTGGCGCTGCTCGAAGCCGTAGCGCTCCCTCATCAGCCGCGCGATGTTGTCGGCGACGAGCTGCTGTTCCCCGCTGAGATCGAAATCCATTTCAAAGCCCCAGGATCGCTTTGGCGATGATGCCGCGCTGGATCTCATTCGATCCGCCATAGATCGAGACTTTGCGCAGGTTGAAATAGGTGGGCGCGATGGTCGCCGCCCAATCCGGGCCGACCGGCGGCTCGTTCCAGCGCTCGCCGTCCTCGCGCTCCGGCTCGAACGGCAGCGCATAAGGGCCGACCACGTCCATCAGCAGCTCGGTTGTCGCCTGCTGGATCTCCGAGCCCTTGATCTTGAGCACCGACGACATCGGATTGGGCTTGCCCTGCTCCGCCTTCTGACCCGCCGCGATCACACGCATCTGCGTCATCTCCAGGGCCTTCAACTCGACCTCGACCGCCGCGAGCTTCATGCGGAATACGGGGTCGTCGATCTTCGGCTTGTCGCCATAGGCCGGGATTTCGGCGAGCCGGCGGATTTTTTTCAGCCGCGCCTTGGAAATGCCGACGCGGGCGATGCCGTTACGCTCGTTGCTGAGCAGGAATTTCGCGTAATCCCAGCCTTTGTTGGGCTTGCCGACGATATTCTCCGCAGGGACCCGCACGTCGTCGAAGAACACTTCGTTGACCTCGTAGCCGCCGTCGATGGTCTGGATCGGCCTCACCGTGACGCCTGATGTCTTCATGTCGACGAGCAGGAACGAGATGCCCTGCTGCTTCTTCACCGTCGGGTCGGTGCGCGCGAGCACGAAGATCCAATCGGCGTACTGGGCGAGCGTGGTCCAGGCTTTTTGGCCGTTGATGACCCAAGACTCGCCGTCGCGCTCGGCCTTGGTGCGCAGGCCCGCGAGGTCGGACCCGGCGCCGGGCTCGGAAAAGCCCTGGCACCACCAGTCGCTGAGATCGGCGATGCGCGGCAGGAAGCGCTCCTTCTGCGCCTCGGAGCCGAAGGTGTAGATGACCGGCCCGACCATGCTGGTTCCGAAAGCGAGCGGTTCCGGCGCGTTGCCGCGCTGGATCTCGTCGTTGAAGATCGACAATTTCACCGGGTCCCAGCCCGTGCCGCCCCATTCCTTCGGCCAATGCGGGACCGACCAGCCCTTGGCGTAGAGAATGCGCGTCCAGTCGACGATGTCGTCATGGCTCGGATGACGGCCGCCCGCGATCTTGTCGCGGAGTCTCGCCGGCAGGTTGTTGGCGACGAATTCATGCACCTCGTCGCGGAACGCGAGTTCCTCGGCGCTGAAACTGAGGTCCACCGGCTCCTCCCGTGAGTCCGAAATAGTATCGATCTAAACCAACCTTCCGACAATCGCGGGCCGAGGTCAACTGAGCTCGCGATAGCCGAGGCGCGCCGCCGCAGCCTCGAGGGCGTCGATGGCCGCATAATCCTGCGGGGCGAGCACGTCGGCGCCGACGATGCCGAGCGCGGCCCAGGCGTCCGCGAGCGCGGGCTCAGCGAGCGCAGCGAACAGGGCCTCGCGCACCCTCGGCGCCAGCCCGCGGCCGGCGATCAACGGCAGGCCGGGCGTCGCCGGCGTCCGCCCGATCGCGCTGACGGCGGCGATCAAGTCGGGGCGTCCGCGGCGCAATTGTGCGAAAGTGACGCAATCGATAGCCGCTATGTCGGCTCGCCCGCTGGCGACCGCCTCGACGCTCGCGACATGGGCGCCAGTGACGATGACGTCGGCGAACAACCGCCCGTTCGCCGCCAGCGGCGCGACGCAGGCGCGGAACAGGTTCATGCCGGTGTTGCTGTCGCGGGCGTTGATGGCGGCGCGGGCGCCGGCGAAAGCGGCGAGCTCGCGTCGAGGATCGTCCGCCCGGACGACGAGAAAGCTGCAATGCCGGGGCCCCTCGCAGCCCTCGAAGCCGTAGCGCGGCGTCGCGACGATCTCGACGACGTCGACGAGCCCATGGCGGTAGGGATAGCCGCAGGTCTGGCCGAGGACGAGGCCGGGGTCGCGCCAAGTCGCCTGCAGCGGCGCGCCGCGCGTGAGCCGCTGCGGCGCCGGGACGCCGTCACGGCGCAACGCGGCGCCGATCGTCGCCCACACGGCATCGTTCGCCGCCGCCGTCCACGGAAATTCGTACATCGGCAGCGCGGCGATCGTCGCCCCGCTCGTCAGCGTCCTCCCGCCCGTTGCGGGTGCACGACCCGATCCTGCGGGCGGAACAGATACGCGCGCGCGATATCGAAATAGCTGCGGTAGACGAGCCCGCCGTTGCGTTCGATCAGCGCCGCGCGGTTGCGCCGATAGAACTCCGGGAGCCGGTGCCACGGCAGCCCCGGGCGCAAGTGATGCGCGACATGCAGGTTGTTGTGGAGGAACAGCACGCCGAGCAGCGGCGCGTGCTCGATGATCGCGGTGCGGCGCCTGGCGTCGGGGTCGGCGCGATGTTCGGCGAACGAGCGCACCAGCGCGAGGCCCGTCCCGGGATAGGCGAAGGCGATGACGTAGAGCCACAGCGGCATGTGGCAGACGCCGAGGACCCAATAGAGCACGACGGCGACTTCGGCGAGGTGGATCAGCGCCCCGCGCAGCGCGCGCGCATCGCCGGAGCGAATCTTGGCGAGTTCGGCGCGCCACAGCCGGAACGCCGCCACCGCCGGCCCGAGGATCACGCGGCCGGCGAGCGTCGCATGCGCCTCGACGAGCGCCCGGCGGATCGGTCCGAGCCGCGCCCATTGCTCTGAGGTCAGATAGTTGCTCTCCGGGTCCTGCAGCGGGTCGGTGAGGATCGGCTCGTTGTGATGACGCATGTGCGTCTCGAAATAGATGTCGTAGGGCAGCCACAGCGCCAGCGGCCAGCAGCCGATCAGCGTATTCACCCACGACACGCGCGTCGGATGGCCGTGGATCATCTCGTGCTGCAGGTTGAGGTGCCAGGCGACCGTCCACAAGCCCAGCGCGAACAGCGCCCATACCGGCAAGCTTTCATACCCGTACGTCAGCGCGAACCACAGCCCGTAGATGGCCGCCGCGAGCGCCGCGGTGCGCCATTCGAACGGCTCTACGTCCCCTGAGACCTCGATGATTTCCATCGATCGGCGTCCCCCCTTCGGATCAGAACAAACAAGCACCCGAAGCGCTCTCGCGCAAGCGCCGCGGCCTAAAATAAAAACTATCCTTTGTGCACAGCCTTCCTTGCTTGTTGCAAGAAACCCGACGCGTCGAGCGCTTGCCGGCGCGGCGGCGAATGCGCTAGCGCTCGCGTCTTGGCATGGAGGCGCCCCTGAAACCGCTCGCTGGTCTAAAAGTGCTGGAGCTCGCCCGCATTCTCGCCGGGCCCTGGGCCGGGCAGACGCTCGCCGACCTCGGCGCCGATGTCGTCAAGGTCGAGCGTCCGGGAACGGGCGACGACGCGCGCGGCTGGGGACCGCCGTTCGTCGAGGGCGAAAACGGCGAGAAGCTCGACGCCGCCTATTTTCATTGCTGCAACCGCGGCAAACGCTCGCTCAGCGTAGATTTCGAGCGCGCGGAGGGGCGCGACATCGTGCGTAAGCTCGCGGCCCGGGCCGACGTGCTGATCGAGAATTTCAAGACCGGAGGCTTGAACAAATATGGGCTCGACTATCAGAGCCTGAAGTCGGTCAGCCCGCGCCTGGTCTATTGCTCGATCACCGGCTTCGGCCATGACGGCCCCTACGCCCACCGCGCCGGCTACGATTTCATCATCCAAGGTTTTAGCGGCGCGATGGATCTGACGGGGGACCCAGCCGGAGAGCCGCAGAAAGTGGGATGGGCGGAGGCCGACGTGTTCACCGGGCTCTATGCCGTCATCGCGATCCAGGCGGCGCTGGCGCGGCGCGCGATCACCGGCTTTGGCTGCGAGATCGACATGGCGCTCCTCGACGCGCAGGTCGCGGCGATGGCGAACCAGCCGCTCAACTACCTCGTCTCCGGCGTCTCGCCGCGGCGCCTGGGCAACGCCCACCCCAACATCGTGCCCTATTCTGTGTTCGAGGCCGCCGACGGGCCGCTCATCGTCGCCTCCGGCAACGACCGCCAGAACCGCGATTTCCTCGAGATCATTGGCCGCGACGACCTCGCCGACGATCCGGCTTTCGCGACCAACGCCGACCGGGTGAAGCGGCGCGAAGGCTTCGTCGCCGAGGTCGCGCGCTCGGTCGGGACCTTGGAGCGTGCAAAACTGCTGGACGCGCTGGAAGCCGCACACGTGCCGGCCGGCCCGATCAACCAGATCGGCGAGACTTTCGAGAACCCTCAGGTCGTGGCGCGCAAGCTGCGCATAGACCTGCCGGCGACCGGAGCGAAGGGCGGGACCGCGCCGGGCGTGCGCACGCCGATCCGCATCGACGGCGTGGACGCCCACGGCGAACGCGCCGCGCCGAGGCTCGGGGAGCATTCGGACGAGGTGCTCGCAGAGCTTGGGCTGTCGGCGGAGGAGATCGCGGGGTTGAAAGCGAGCGGCGTCGTCGGCTAACCGCTTTGCATGCTTGTGCAACCAACACCCTCGTCCTGAGGCGCCGCGAAGCGGCCTCGAAGGACGCGGCCGCCAGCACGACAGATCGTGCAAGCCGCTGGCGCCGACGCACGCGCCATGCAAGGATTGAAGCCAATCCCCCAGAGAGCTCGGAATGCCCGCCGCTTCGATCTACATCTTGCTCTGCGCCGACGGCAGCTATTACACGGGCATTGCCCGCCGAACTGTCGAAGAGCGCGTCAGCGAGCACCAGCAAGGTCTCGATCCGTACTGCTACACCTTCAAACGCCGCCCGGCCAGCATCGCCCATTCCGAGCATTACGACCGCATCGACGAGGCCGTCGCCGCGGAGCGGCGGCTCGAGGGATGGTCGCGCGCCAAGAAGGAGGCTTATATTCGCGGCGATTACGACACGCTGTCGAAACTGGCCAAGCGCGGATCGAAGCGCGGTTCTTGAATCAAATGCAATGTCGCTACTCGAGGGGCACGAAAAGTGGGACTGCGCCACCAATCCCCTCGTCCTGAGGTGGCCCGAAGGGCCCTCGAAGGACGTTCCAGCGGGAACGACCGGTCGCGCAAGCCGCTGGCGCAGCAGACGTTCCGCGCGAATCAACTTCGGCCAAAACCACCCTTTGGTTGCCCTTGGCCGTGCACGGCACAAAAGACAGAGCCCCCTGGAGCGTCCTTCGAGGGCCCTTCGGGCCACCTCAGGACGAGGGAGATGGGCTGCACAGCTTGCGGTTTCGTAGACAAGTTGAGACCGCCCGTGTCAAATCTCGCCGGCATTGCGCAGGAGCCGGCAAGTAGCCGAGGGTGGCTGTGGCTGACGTATTCATTTCCTACTCGAAGCACGATCGCGCGATCGCGGAAGCGCTCGCCGACTATCTGCGAGCCGAAGGCTTCGACGTCTGGTGGGATTACGAAGTCTAAGCCGGACAGAGTTTCCACAAGGTCATCCGAGAGGAGATCGCCAAAGCCAAAGCTACCGTCGTGGTCTGGTCCGAAACTGCCGCGGTGTCGGAATGGGTTTACGGGGAAGCGAGTGAGGCGTACGAACTTGGCACGCTTATTTCGGTCTCTGTCCCCGCCTTCGACCCTCGAAGGGTCCCGATCAATTTCAAAGGGCTGCACTGCGAGCCTATCGACAACCGGACGAGAATCATCGCCGCCATAGAGCATAACGGCGCGGCGACACAGCGATCGGCCAGAGTTCCGCCGGACCCCCTCGGCGAGCTTCGCGTCAGAGTGGCGCGCGGCGAGGCCGCGGCTCAGGCGGAACTCGGGCACAAGTACGCGATGGGGCTCGATGGGCTCGTCAAAGACGAACACGAGGCGGCGAGGTTGTTCACGCTCGCCGCCGGTCAAGGCAACGCGTTGGGACAGACCTTACTCGGTGTTTTCTATTATCTTGGTATGGGCGGCATTCCGATAGACGAGCCTAAAGCGGCGACGCTCTTCGAGGCCGCCGCGGCCCAGGGCTTCGCGCGGGGGCAAACTTGCCTAGGAATACTTTACGAAAACGGGCGCAGAGGCTTGGATAAAGATGAGCGGGAAGCCGCAAGGCATTACAAGCTCGCTGCCGATCAGGGCGACGAGCTAGCACTATTCAGCCTCAGCCTATTCTATAGAAGTGGCACAGGTGGCCTTCCTCAAGACCCACTTGAGGCGGACAGGCTTTACGAAATGGCCGTCGACCGAGGCTTCAAATTTTCGACGGAGACGCGGATGATGCTATTGGAACGCAATAGGCGTTAGCGAAGCAGTCGCGCGTCCGCCGCGCTTTACGAGCTCGGTCACCCCGTTTCCTTCACGCCCCCCTCACCTTCCCCGCCACCCCTTCGAACGCCCCCGGCTGCAGCTCGCAGTAGAGCACCCGCGCCGGGTCGACGGGGCCGGGCAATTCGATGCGCCGCGGCGGGGCCCGGGTAAAACCCATGCGGGCATAGTACGGCTCGTCGCCGACCAGGATCACCAACTTGCCGCCCTTTTCCCGCGCCGCATCGAGCGAACGGTTGACCAGCGCTTCGCCGATGCCGTTGAAGCGGAACACCGGCTCGACGATGAGCGGCCCTAGCAGCAGCGCCGGCGTGTCGCCGATGACAATCGGCGTCATCGCATTGGCGCCCACTAGCAGCGAGCCGATCCAGGCGACGAAGCTCAGCGACGGGTCGGGCGGCGTCTGTTCGCGCACCCGATAGGCCGTGCGGGCAAACCGCCCAGGTCCGAACACGCGGTCGTTGAGGCGCAGAATCGCCTCGGCGTCGGCGGGGGTCTCGGGTTCGAGGACAAAGGGCACATCGGACATGGCGGCGCTGTAGCACGGAGGGGCGGCCGGCCTCAAACGCCACGAAAGAAAGTCTCGAGCGGCAGGAACAGGGACAGCGGGCGCCCCAACAACGGAAGAAAGCCGTGGCGCATATAGAATGCCGCAGCGTTTTCGTCCTTTGCGTCGACCAAGATTGCGAAAGCCTTCACGTCGCTGCGAATGACACGTAACGCAGCGTTTGCAATCATGGCGCTTCCAAGTCCTCGACCTTTGTAGGTCTTGTCGACCGCCAATCGACCAATCAGCGCGGCGGGAAGAAACGGATATCGAGGCAGTCGCCGCTGGCTTTCGCTCGGTAGCTCGGCGGAGCGGACGCTGGCGGCGGAAAGCGTATAAAAACCTGCGACGCGCCCGTCGGCTTCGTCGACGGCCACGAAGCAGCTCGCGACCAGCCGCCTCATCTCTTGCGTTGCGCGCTCACGCAAATAGGCGTCCAGCGCCGGCGATCCACAATCGAACGCGCGACGTTCGTGCGCGCTGACGAGCGGCTCGATGCGGAAGTCGACGCTCACGTCCAGCTTTTGATGAGCTCGCGGTGGCGCTCGAGAGCCTTGCGCAGCCCCGGCGCCGGCTCGGGCGGGTTGAGGATCGCTTCGACGAAAGCGCGGTAGTCCTCCATCGACAGTCGAATGACCTGCTCGCGCTCGATCCGCCCCTCCGCCGCTTCGCGAACGGCGCTGACGACAAAATCGGTCACGCTGCGGCCCTCGATCTCCGCTGCCCTTTTGACCAGGCTAAGGAGCTCGGGGGCGATGCGGGCCTCGAGACGTGCGGTTTTTCGCATCGGGTCCTGCCCTGACTTATCGAGCGATTGTACGGCGGGTCGCCGCACAGGTCAAGGAATCGCCGCCTCCCCACCTTGCTGCCGAGCCAATTCTTCCTTGCCGAAGAGTCAGTGCTCCAGCTCTCCCATGTGCTTCTGGCCATAGAGCTGCACGCCGAGCTGCTTGATCAGCTCGAGCTGGGTCTCGAGGAAGTCGATGTGCTCCTCCTCATCGGTCGTAAGCGATTCGAACAGCTTCATCGACACCCGCTCATTCACGGAGAAGCAATATTGCGCCGCTTCGAGATAGAGCGCGCGCGCGTCCATCTCCGTGGCGAGGTCGTTGCGCAAGATCGCTTCGATATCCTGTCCAATCCGCAACGCCTCGAGCGTCTGCATGCTCGGCTGGCCCTCGAGAAACAGGACGCGCGCGACAATCGTGTCGGCGTGGCGCATCTCCTCGATCGACTCTTCGCGCCAGGTCTTGGCGAGGTCCTTGAAGCCCCAATTGTCGAGAATGCGATAATGCAGCCAGTACTGGTTGACCGCGGTCAGCTCGTGGCGAAGCGCCTCGTTGAGATATTCGATCACTTTAGGTTCGCCACGCATGGACATCTCCCAACGGACTGCTGCCCGGGACTGAACCCCCGCACAGTGCGCGAGCGAGCGACCGACGGCAAGCCAAAAATCTAGGCTCACCACCAGCCGTGCAGCGGCTCGCCATGGAGAATTTCCGCGAGCCGTTCGCGGGTCGCCCGCGTCGTCTCCGGCGGCAGCGCGTCGAGCGGGAAGAACCGCGCCTCGCGGATTTCCGCGTCCAGCGCGCGCACGCCGGCGACGTGGAAGCGCTCGACCACGTAGACCGCCACGTGGTCGCGCCGCGACACGCGGCCGTTCAAGAACAGGCCATGCAGCTTCGCCGGCCCATGGAGCTCGACCAGAGCCTCCTCGCGGAGTTCCCGCGCCAGCGCCTGCTCGCAGGTCTCTCCCGCATCGACCCCGCCGCCGGGAAAGTGCCAGCCCGCCACATAGCCGTGACGCACCAGCAGCACGGACCCCTGGCCGTCGAGCACGACGCCGCGCACCCCGAGAGTCATCGGCCGCACGATGAGAAAGATCCTGAACGCGAGCCACGTGCGGATGCGCTCGCCGAGCGATCGCCTTGGTTGCCTCACCGGCGGGCTCGACATAGAGACGCTCCTCGTTGCGGCTCGCTTCAATCCCCGAATCGCTCGCGCCGTCAACCGAGGCGTCATGAGCTTTACCATCGCCCATCTCTCCGACGCCCATCTGAGCCCGGCGCCGTTCCCGGGCCTCGCCGAGATGCGGCTCAAGCGCTTCATGGGCTATGTCAATTGGAAGCGCGGGCGCGAGCGGCTCAACGACATGGCGATGCTCGGCCGCCTCGTCGCCGACATGCTTGCTCATCGCCCCGACCACGTCGCGATGACCGGCGACGTTGTCAACATCGCGCTGGCCGTCGAGTTTCAGCGCGCCGTCGAGTGGATGAAGGCGCTCGGGGAGCCGGAAGACGTCAGTTTCACGCCCGGCAATCACGACGCCTATGTGCGCGACGCGATGGCCGGGCTCGCGCGCGCGTTCGCGCCCTGGACGCGCGGCGACGGCGTCGCGCCGGGCGGCGAAACCTTTCCCTATCTGCGCGTACGCGGCGAGATCGCGATCATCGGTCTCAATTCCGGCGTGCCGACGGCGCCCCTGCTCGCCTCCGGCCGGCTCGGCGCCGCGCAGCTCGCCGCCCTGCCGGGCTTGCTGCTGAAGACGCGAGACCGGGGCCTGGCGCGCGTAATTCTTGTTCATCACCCGCCGCTGAGCTCCGCGCCGCATCTGCGGCTGCGCGGGCTCGACGACGCCAAGGCGTTCGAAAAGATCATCGAGAGGCACGGCGCCGAGGCGATTCTGCACGGCCACACCCACAAGCGGCTGCTGAATTTCCTGCCGTCGCGCGCGACGTTTTGCGCGGGCGGCCGGGTTCCCGTCATCGGCGTCGCCTCGTGCGCGGCGCATACGCGCGAGCCGCGGCTCAGCGCGGCCTATTATCTGATCGGCCTCGAGCGCGCCGGCGACGCCTGGCGGCTGAGAGTGAGGGCGCGCGGATTGCAGCCGGGCGGCCCCGAGATCGCCGAACACGAGCCGCTGATTTAGAGCTAGGGCGGCGGCGAGCCGAACTCGGCGATCCACAGCGTCCGGCCAAAGCTCTGCCAAGCCTGGAAGCCCCCGAGCGCGATCAGGCCGATGAGCGCCACCGCGCCGATGGTCATCAGCAGAAATCGAAACAGGTCGGCGGCGATCGCCGCCCAAGGCCGCGCCGACTCGGGCCGCGGGGCGGGCTTGGCTTGCAGCGGCGTCGACGGGGCGGCGCGCACGGGGCGCGCCAGCGCATCGGCGGCGAGCGCGCGCTCGCGCTCGATGAGACGCCGCGCGACATAGTTGGTGAGCGCGGCGACGACGCGATCGATGTCCGCGGTCTCGGCGATCAGCACGCGGCCATAGCTGGTGTCCTGGAAGAAGCGATAGGTGCGCCGATCGTGGCCCATGTCGACGAAGGCGATCGCGTCGAGGAACAGCCGAGGCCGGTCGCCATGGGCGATGCCGGGGTCGAACAGGTCGACGCCGTCGGGCGCCTCGTCGAGCACCGGGCGGATGGCGTCGTTGAGCTCCTCGAGGCGCAACAGTTCCGTGCGCCGGAGCTCGTCGACCGCCTCGCCGCGCTCCGCATTTTCCACGCGCGCGCGGCGCAACGCCGCCTTGAGGCTCGTGGCCCCGAGCTTCGGGCGCTGCGCCTCGCCCCCCTCGGTCTTGCGATCGTTCATGGTTGACAAAATACCTCGACGTCCACGTAACTAAGCCGTGCGCCGCGTCCGGTAAAGGGTTGGAGTTTGCCGGCCGGCCCGTCAACCTGCTAGACCCTGGAGCGGCAACCCTTTTTTCGAGAGGGATGAACATGCATCCGGCCAAAGCCCTCCTCGAGTTTTCGGCCGACGCCGCGAACGCCCTGAAGGCCCGCAAGCCGATCGTGGCGCTGGAATCGACGCTCATCACCCACGGCATGCCCTACCCCGAGAACCTGAAGACGGCGCGCATGCTCGAGGAGACCGTGCGCGCGGCCGGCGCGACTCCGGCGACGATCGCGCTCGTCGAGGGGCGCTTCAAGGTCGGGCTCGCGCCGGCCGAACTGCAGAAGCTCGCCGAGCTCTCGGGCGGCGTCGTCAAGGCTTCGCGCCGCGATCTCGCGCCGGTCGCGGCGCGCCGCGGCTCGGCGGGCACGACGGTCGCGGCGACGATGTTCATCGCCGAGCTCGCCGGCATCGAGATCTTCGCCACCGGCGGCATCGGCGGCGTACACCGCGGCGCAGTAGAGACCTTCGACATTTCTGCCGATCTCAATGAACTCGCGCGCACAAAAGTCGCTGTGGTGTGCGCCGGCGCCAAGTCGATCCTCGATATCGACAAGACGCTCGAATATCTCGAGACCCAGGGGGTGCCGGTCATTGGCTATCGCTGCGACGAATTCCCGGCCTTCTATGCCCGCAGCAGCGGCGTGAAGCTCGACCACCGCTGCGAGGGCGTGCTCGACCTCGCGCGGATGATCCGCCTGCAGCGCGAGATCGGCCCCGGCGGCATGCTGATCGCCAACCCGATCCCCGAAGACGAAGCCATCGAGGCGCGAGTGATCGACCATCGCATCGTCGAAGCCGTCGCCGAGGCGCGCGCCAAGGGGGTCGCCAGGAAGGAGGTGACGCCTTATCTGCTCGGCCGCATCGCCGAGCTCACCGAAGGGCGCAGCCTCGAAGCCAACATCGCGCTGGTGAACAACAACGCCGCGCTCGCCGCCGCGGTTGCGGTGGAGCTGTCGCGGCTCTAATGCGCGCCCCCCGCGTGCTCGTCGTCGGCGATCTGATGACTGATGTCGCCGTGCAATTGAGCCGGCCGATCGCCTGGGGCTC
>JBKQKS010000349.1:0-28496 GCA_052147395.1 Roseiarcus sp. | reverse complement strand
AACGGGTCCAAGACGAGGTCGCCTTCGTTCGACGATGCGGCGACGATTCGCTCGAGCAGCGCGAGCGGCTTCTGAGTTGGGTAGCCGAGGCGCTCGTGCGCCTGCGAGTTGATGGGCGCAATGTCTGTCCAGACCGTCCCTACCGCGCCCCCTTCCATCTCGTCGAGGTATCGCTTCAATTGTGGGCGCTTGGATGCGTCGAGCGATCCGTCGCTCTTCCTCGGGTACCAGATGCGCCCCTCCGCATCGAGTTGCGCCATCGTCTCTTCTTGGTAGCGCCAGCCGATGGAAGGCGAAGAGAAGCCGCGCCACTCGTAGACCATGTTGGGCCGCGGATTGGGACTGAGCATATTGTCCAATCGGTAACGGCCGCGGCCGTCGCCGTCGTCATGACGGTACTTGGAGGCGATGTATTCCTGCGAGTGCGGCGCACGCGGCGTGTTCCAAGTGAAGACTTTGCCCTTGGAGTAGAAAAGAATGTTGTCGGCGACGCGGCTCCACGTCTTGCTGTCGCTGTGAGTCGTGGTCCGTTTCCATACGATCTCGTTTTGAAAACCGGCCGGGCCGAAAATCGCGTCGAGCACGATCTTGAGATAGTGGCTCGCCGTCGGATCGCAGTGCAGATAGAGCGACCCCGTCGGCTTCAGCACCCGACGCAGCTCGATCAACCTGACCGCCATCATGGTCAGATACGCCATCATGTCGTTCTCGCGCAGGAACGACCGCATTGCCCGCAGCATCTCGGCCGCGTCGGAATTGCCCGAAGCCATGACCTCGTCGAAAGCTTGTTCGGCCGAATCGGTCCAGTGCCAGGTGTCGTCGAACGCCTCGATTTGCGCTTGGCTGCGATGGCCGTCCGGCGCCTTGAACAGCACGTTGTAGGAGGCGTTCGAATTGAACGGCGGATCGAGATAGACGAGGTCGACGCTCTCGCCGGCGATGTGCTCGCGCATCACCGGCAGGTTGTCGCCATAGAAGAGCGTATTATTCGGCGGCGCCGTCATGTGTCGAGCGCCGCGAGCTCGCCGGGCAGCGCATTGGCCCACTGAGTGATGTTGCCGGCGCCGAGGCAGACGACATAATCGCCGGGCTTGGCGAGACTGGCGATGAGGCCCGCGAGCGCGGCGGGCGACGCCAACGCGCGGGCGTCGCGGTGACCGTGAGCGTTGATCGCGGCCGCCAGCGTGTCCTTGTCGACGGCGGGGATCGGCGCCTCGCCGGCGGGATAGACGTCGGCGACGATCACGTAATCGGCGTCGTTGAAACACAGCGCGAACTGGTCGAACAGCGACTGCAGCCGGGTGTAACGGTGCGGCTGCACGACCGCGATCACGTGGCCCTCGGCCGCCGAGCGCGCTGCGCGCAACACCGCCGCGATCTCGACGGGATGGTGGCCGTAATCGTCGATGACGGCGACGCCGTTCCACTCGCCGGTCAGCGTGAATCTGCGTTTGACTCCGCCGAAACTTGCGATGGCTTTGCGGATCGCCTCGATCGAGGCGCCGAGTTCGTAGGCGACCGCGATCGCCGCGGTGGCGTTGAGCGCATTGTGCCGGCCGGGCATCGGCAGCGCGAGGTCGTCGATGACGGTCGCGCGCCCGGTCTGCCGATCGCGGATCAGCACCTCGAAGCGGGTGACGCCGCCCTCCGCCCGCGCTTTCATCAGCTTCACGTCGGCTTGCGGGTTCTCGCCATAAGTGATGACGCGCCGGTCCTCGATGCGGCCGACCAATTCCTGCACCGTCGGGTGGTCGAGGCACATCACCGCGAAGCCGTAGAACGGCAGATTCTCGACGAAGGCGAGGAACGCCTCCTTGATCGCGTCGAAGGTCTTGAAATGATCGAGATGCTCGGGGTCGATGTTGGTGACGATAGCGACGTCGGCGGGGAGCTTCAGGAACGTGCCGTCGCTTTCGTCGGCTTCGACGACCATCCAGTCGCCGCCTCCCCGCTTGGCATTGGCGCCATAGGCGTTGATGATGCCGCCGTTGATGACGGTCGGGTCGAGGCCCGCCGCGTCGAGCAGCGTCGCCACCAGCGATGTCGTCGTCGTTTTCCCATGAGTGCCGGCGACGGCGACGCACTGCTTCAAGCGCATCAGCTCGGCGAGCATTTCGGCGCGGCGCACCACGGGGATGCGGCGCTGACGCGCGGCGGCGAGCTCGGGATTGTCGCGCTTGATCGCGGTGGAGACGACGACGACGGCGGCGTCGCCGAGATGGCCGGCGTCATGGCCGACGAACACGGTCGCGCCGTGCTCGCTCAGCCGCTTGACGTTGGCGTTGTCGCTCGCGTCCGACCCCTGTACGCCATAGCCGAGCGTGATCAGCACCTCGGCGATCCCCGACATGCCGATGCCGCCGATGCCGATGAAATGGATGGGGCCTAGTTCGCTCGGCAGTCTCATGGGTTGTTTGGCCTTCGCAAGCAAAATCGGCCCGACATAAGCCGATTTGTCGATTCGGCCAAATGGCGCGGCTCGAATGCGGAACGAGACTCGATCCGACGCCGAGCCGGATTGCCGAGGCGGCCCAAAATCGGCCAATCCGAAGCGATCGTCCGGAGATGGCGTTGCAGGTCCCGGCTGGGATCGGAGCCGAAGCGGCGCGCGCGTCAACCCTCAAGTCAGCGTCAGCAGAATATCGGCATACCAGGCGATATTCAGTCCGAGCGCTTCGTCGACGCCGGGGTCGCGCGAACCGACGTCGAGGCGGGAAGCGTGAACGCCGAGCAGACGCCACGGCAACACGCCGTCCCTCGTCGCGCCCTCGGGCGCGCGCATCACGACCGGGGCGCCGCTCGAGCCTCGGTGCGTGCGGGCGTCGGTGAGGAAATAGCCCTGTCCCTGGAAACGCAGTCCAAAGGCTGAAGCCAGCGCCGCCTGACGCGCCACCGCCATGTGATGCAGCGTATCGTGAAATCCGAGAGGAAAGCCGACGATCAGCAGCGAGGCGCCGATCTCGACGCTTTCATCGAGGCCGACAAGGTTTTCGTGTGAAAAACTGCGAAGCAGAGCCGTCTCGGGCAAGGCGTCACGTTCGATCTCGATCGCGGCGACGTCAACGCCGCCGGCGGCGTCAACCCCTTGACGCCACACGGGCTTGCCGTTGTGGTAGAGCGGGATCGAGAATCCGATCGATTTCGCCAGGTTCCCGGGATCGTCGTGCAACTCGATCTCGATGCGGTCCGGAAAATGCCCCGCCGCTTCGTCGAGCATCACATGCCGGCTCGTCACCAGAAACAGACGTCTCTCACGTTCGAAGAAGAAGCTGCTGGCGTTGGTCAGCAGGCGTTGCCGGTCGAAGGCTGCGAGCCGCGTCGTTGTCAGCAGGAGAGGATCGATCAAATGTCCGAGATCCTTTCCGTAGGCGTGATGCGCCAATTATTTCGCGGTCGCCGCGACCTTCAACCTCCAGAGTTGAAAGCCCTCGGCGTCGATCGCACGCTCGATTGTCGCACGCGGAATCCCATGCGGCAACGAGCCGCCGGGCGGCGACCCGTGGATGAGACGCCAAGGGCCAACGCGATCGGGAAGCTTGCTCCCGGCGATGTCGCCGGCGAAAGCGTGGAGCCCCTGGCGAGTTTGGGACTCGAAAACGAAAATGCGCATTTGACCCACTCCTCGTCGGCGGTCAGGGCGCGAGACGGGGCGCCTTCGGCCTGGCGCCGTGGGCCGCATCGGGCGTTCGTTTCTTCGGCGCCGCTATCAGACCCTCGCGGATCATCTGCTTTCGCGCGAGTTTACGGGCGCGACGGATGGCCTCGACCTTCTCGCGGGCCGTCCGCTCCGACGGCTTCTCGTAGTGGCGGCGCAGCTTCATCTCGCGAAACACGCCTTCCCGTTGCAGCTTCTTTTTCAGCACGCGCAGCGCTTGGTCGACGTTGTTGTCGCGGACGAGAACCTGCACGGGCGAACTCCTTTTGGGCGAAGCGAATTGGGTCTGAGCGGACAAGGCGGATCCGGCGTTGCGCTCTCGGATCGCGCCATTCAGCTCTCATGTTGGCGTGTGAGCGGGCATCGCCGGACCGGCGCCGGTCCGAGGTTCGACGGACGCGCGCCGGCGTGGCCGGTTCGCGTCCGCCCTCGAGCCCTTGGAAGCGGCAAAGCGCCCAATCGGACCGTCTTCGATCCGAAGAGCGCTGTTCCGTACCGCCCACGGAAGAATCTTCGTATCAAGCGTTGGCCGCGCGGCGATAGCTCGAAACCATCGCCGCCGGCATTGACGGTAGGGAAGGCGCCCCGTCCCTCCGCAGAGCTTTGCGCAGGGACTCGGTCGACGCTATCCCCGGCCTGCGGCGGAAACCCCGACCCCGGGCTGCGAGCGAGACCCGTTTCCTCGCGCCAGATGGCGTCGCCGGTACATCAGTGGTCGACGCTCCGCGCGGCGGCCGGCCTCAGACGACCGTGAGATTGCCGGCCGAAGTCTTGCCCGTGCGCTTGTCAGAAACCAGCTCGAAGGTCACCTTCTGGCCCTCGTTGAGGCCGGACAAGCCGGCGCGCTCGACCGCGCTGATATGCACGAAAACGTCAGCGCCCCCGTTGACGGGTTGGATAAAGCCAAAGCCTTTGGCCGGGTTGAACCACTTTACAATACCAGTCGTAGTCATCTTCATTTCCTCGCGCCTGAGGCGCGTCTATCCCGACGCCGTGAGGCGCGGGTAGTTAGTCCAATCGAGGTTCGGAAAAATTGTCATCGGCCACCTCCGCGCGACGCAGAGGCGCAACCCAAGCCATTCGGCCAAAACTTCGACGCGCCCTTTTGTTGCCCAATTGGGTCTTTTTCAAGACCCCTAATTATTTCGGCGCGGTCGCCGGGCTTTTGGGTCAGTCAGCGCAAAATACGGCGCCGTCTCCGCGCTCGGCTTCAATTCGGCAACAATGCCATGGCGGTCGGACTGAGGCCGTCGACCGTAAGCCAGTACTGTCGTTGCCAGGGTCCCTGCCAAAATTTCTGGGATCGCTTCTTCGTCCGTCTTTCCGCGTCTGCTACCCTCGGGCGCCGAGCGCGTCAGCGTCTGCGAACGCCGTCAAATCCGGCAGCAGCCTCCAGGCGCCGGCGAAATTCTCGTGGCTGGTGTAGAGGCTGGGCGTCACGACCGTTCTCAGTCCCGCCGCCGTCGCTGCGCGGAGGCCGTTGAGCGAATCCTCGAACGCGATTGCGTCCTCCGGCCCGACGCCAAGCTCGCTGAGCGCGATCATGTAGACCTCCGGGTCGGGTTTCTTGGCCTTCACGTCCTCGCCGACGACGCGGACCGGGAACAGCGCTTCGGCCTCGGCGCCGAACGCGGCCTCCAGCAGCGCGGCGAGATTGGCGCGGCTCGTCGTGGTGGCGATGGCGAGTTTTTGCCCGCGCGCCCGAGACCGGGCGACGAGTTCGCGCACTCCGGGGCGCAACGCGCCGCCGCTGGCGCGCACCCAGGCGGCATAATGGCCGTTCTTGGCGACGTGCAGCTCGGCGAGGCGCGGCTCGATCTCGACAAGCCGCGCGGGATCGTATGTGCGCGCGTAATGAGCCATTCGCTCCTTGCCGCCGGAGACGGCGAGCAGATCGCGGTAGACTCGCCTGTCCCAGTTCCAGGGCACGCCGGCCTCGGCGAACACCGCGTTGAACGCGGCGCGATGACCTTCCTCGGTCTCCGCGAGCGTGCCGTCGACGTCGAAAATGAGGGCGGGCAAGGGCATGGGCGGTCCTCCGGTTTCGCGCGGTATAGGCGCCGATTGTCGCACACGAAACGGGACATGCGGTCGCAGGCTTGGCGTCGCCGGCAAAATGTAGTATCATTGCTACATTGTCGCAAAGGGTGGATCATGAAGACAACGACGTTCAGCAGTCGGGAATTCAATCAGCACACCGCGCGAGCGAAAAAGGCCGCCAATGAAGGGCCGGTGTTCATCACCGACCGCGGCAAGCCGACGCATGTGCTGTTGACCATCGAAGATTATACCCGGTCGCGCGGCAATGCCGACGATTTTCTCGCGCGCATGGCCAGTCCCCCCGGAGTCGAGGACATAGAGGTCGAGTTCCCGCGGTCGCGAGAACTCGCGCGAGGTTTCGATTTCGATTGATGCTGCTCGTCGACACGAACGTCGTCTCGGAAATGCGCAAGGTCCGCTCGGGTCGGGCGGAGCCGAATTTTGGCGCGTGGATTCGCGCGACCGATCCGGCGCGCCTGTTCCTCAGCGCCATCGTCGTCGAGGAACTGGAAATCGGCGTTCTCAGGCTGGAGCGAAGGGACCCGACACAGGGCGCGCTGCTGCGCCGCTGGCTCGACGGCGAAGTCCTGCCCGAATTCGCCGGACGCATTTTCCCCGTCGACATCGCCGTCGCCCGGCGCGCCGCCGCGCTGCACGTCCCCGATCCGCGCCCCCATGCGGACGCCCTGATCGCCGCCACCGCGCTCGTCCACGGGCTCACCATCGTCACCCGCAACCGCCGGGATTTCGCGCCGATGGGCGTGGCGATCCTGGACCCGTGGCAGGGGCCGCCCGCCTGAGATCGCCCCCGCGCCTGAGCAAGAAGCGCTGCGCCTTACCACTCGGCGTTTTCGGCAATTCGCTGAGGAATTCCGCCTCGCGCGCATAGGCCTGCAGCGACAGCCGGCGGCGCTCGAGGTCGGCGAGAGAGAAACCGCGATACGCGTCCCCGTAGCTGAGCACTGGCCCCTCCCGTTTTGCTTTTAGCCCGGGCGAGCCGGCCTCAGCGCGGCCGGCTACAGCGCGTCCGCCTGTCGTCAGGTGACGACGCTCGGCTCCGTCCTTCCTGTGCGCGCCTCGATCCCGGCGAGCGAGCGCGAGAGCGCGATGAGGTCGCCGAGCGCGTGCTGCGCGTCCTGGTGGAGGTCACCCTGCGGCGGCTCGTAGCGCTCGATATAGACGCGCAGCGTCGCCCCCACCGTGCCGGTGCCGGAGAGCCGGTAGACGATGCGCGAACCGCCTTCGAACAGGATGCGCACGCCCTGCTTGGCGGTGTCCGAGCCGTCGACCGGATCGTGATAGGAAAAATCGTCGGCGGTCTCGACGGTGAGCGCGCCGAAGCGCTCGCCCTGCAGCCCTGCGAGTCTCGAGCGCAACGAATCCATGAGACCGTTCGCGGCGCTTAGATCGATCTCGTCGTAGTCGTGGCGGGTGTAATAGTTGCGGCCATACAGACGCCAGTGCTCTTCGGCGAGGTCTTTGACCGAGATGCGCCGCTTGGCGAGGATGTCGAGCCACAGCAGCACCGCCCACAGGCCGTCCTTCTCGCGGATGTGGTTCGAGCCGGTGCCGGCGCTCTCTTCGCCGCAGATCGTCGCCAGGCCGGCGTCGAGCAGGTTGCCGAAGAACTTCCACCCCGTCGGCGTCTCGAACGAGGCGATGCCGAGTTTTTCCGCAACGCGGTCGGAGGCGCCGCTGGTCGGCATCGAGCGCGCCACGCCGGCGAGGCCCTTGGCATAGCCCGGCGCCAGATGGGCATTGGCGGCGAGCATCGCCAGCGAATCCGAGGGGGTGACGAACAGGCCGCGGCCGATGATGAGGTTGCGGTCGCCGTCGCCGTCGGAAGCCGCGCCGAAATCGGGCGCAGCGTCCGACATCATGAGGTCGTAGAGCTCTTTGGCGTAGGTGAGGTTCGGGTCCGGATGATGGCCGCCGAAATCGGGCAACGGGGTTCCGTTGACGACCGTGCCCTTCGCCGCGCCGAGCTCGCCCTCGAGGATCGCGTGGGCGTAAGGGCCGGTGATGGCGTGCATGGCGTCGAAACGCATGGTGAAGCCGGAGGCGAACAGCGCCCGCAGCGCATCGAAGTCGAACAGCGTGCGCATCAGCGCGGCATAGTTCCCGACGGGATCGACGATCTCCAGCGTCGCCGCGCCGATTTGAGTTTCGCCGAGCGCATCGAGGTCGACGTCGGGCGTCTCCAGCGTGCGATAGGCGTCGATCGTCTTGGTGTGGGCGAAGATCGCGTCGGTGATTTTTTCCGGCGCCGGGCCGCCGTTGCCAATGTTGTACTTGATGCCGAAGTCGCCGTCGGGGCCGCCGGGATTGTGGCTCGCCGACAGCACGATGCCGCCATAGGCGCTCGAGCGACGGATGAGGGCCGAGACCGCCGGCGTCGACAACAGCCCGCCGCGCCCAACCACGATGCGGCCGAAACCATTGGCGGACGCGATGCGGATCGCTTTCTGGATCGCCTCGCGGTTATAGTAGCGCCCGTCGCCGCCGATCACCAGGGTCTCGCCCTGGAATCCTTCGAGCGAGTCGAAGATCGACTGCACGAAGTTCTCGACGTAGTTCGGCTGCTGGAAGACATGCACTTGCTTTCGTAAGCCCGACGTCCCGGGCTTCTGGTCCGCATAGGGCTTGGTCGTGACGGTCCGGATCATGGAGGTTCTCCTAGTGTCCTGCAAAAGCGATGAGCGTGCGCACCGGCACTTGGAGATCGCGGAGTTTCTCAGCGCCGCCGAGGTCCGGCAGGTCGATGACGAAGCAGGCGGCGACGATGTCGGCCCCTACGCTCCTCAACAGCTTGCATGCCCCCTCGGCGGTGCCGCCGGTGGCGATGAGATCGTCGACGAGCAACACGCGCTCGCCCGCGCCGATCGCATCTTCGTGGATCTCCATTTCGTCGATGCCGTATTCGAGGCTGTAGGCGATGCTGACCTTGGTGTGCGGCAGCTTGCCCTTTTTTCGGATCGGAACGAAGCCCGCCGAAAGTTGATGCGCGACCGCGCCGCCGAGGATGAAGCCGCGCGCCTCGATGCCGGCGATCTTGTCGATCTTGGTTCCGGCCCAGGGCTGGACCAGCTCGTCGATCGCGCGGCGGAAGGCGCGCGCGTTGCCGAGCAGGGTCGTGATGTCGCGGAACAGGACGCCCGGCTTCGGATAGTCGGGAATGGCGCGGATATGTTGCGAGAGATCGAATTCGAGAGCCACGCTCAGCTCCTCATGCCTTGGCCCCGCCAGGGTCGCGCCGGCTGAGCTTCACTTCTCGGTTAGACGATTGCTCGAAGCCGCGTCAACCGCGCCCTTCGCAGGCTCAGTAGAAGCCAATCGGGAAGTACTTGCGATAGATCTCGGCATAAGTTCCGCTTTGCGAGATGCGCGCGAGCGCCCAGTCCATGGCCCGCCGCAGTGCGGAATCGTCCTTGCGCACCGCGATCGCGACGCCTTCGCCGAAAAACCGGCTGTCGGTGAAGGGGCCGCCCGCGAACACGCAGCAGTCGCCGGAGTCCTGGCCTGCGAGCCACACCGCGAGCGTCAATCCATCGGCGAAGATCGCATCGACGGCGTGCGCGGTCAGCGCCTGATGCAGCGCGGAGAATTGCGGATAGGTCGCGAGCTTCGCGTCGGCGAAATAGGTCTTAAGGAACGCCTCGTGGGCGCTGCCGGCGATGACGCCGACTTTTCTGCCGGCGAGCATGGCCGGCGTCGCGTCGGCGAGCCCGGTCTCCTTCAGCACGATGAACCGCGCCGGCGTCGCGTAGTAGGGCAAGGTGAAGTCGAGCTTGTCGCGCAGCGCCGGCGTGGTGGCAATCGAGGCGATCACCGCATCGCCCTTGCCGTCGAGCAGCGAGTCGACGAGCGTGTCGTAGCGGCGGGCCTGGATCGTGCAGCCGATGTGCAGCTCTTCGCATACCGCGCGTGCGATCTCGACATTGAATCCGGAGAGCTCGCCGTCGGCGCGCACGAAATCGAGCGGCGGATAATCGTCAGCGGTGAGGAAGCGGATGGCGCGCAGGCCGGAAATGTCGGGCTTGTCGAGATGTCGCGCCGGATCCCAGAAGCTCGGCGCCGGATCGGCGAGCGCCGCCTCCGCGCCGAGCGCGAGCGCGACGATGAGCCTCAGACCGATGCGGGCGAGCGCGGCCATGACCCGTCACGCCGCCTTCATCGCGACGCCGTCGGCGGTCTCCACCGTTTCCAGCGCGCCGCGGCGGATCAGATAATTGGCGTGCGCCAGCGCCTCGCTGAAGGCAAACGAGAGTTGATGGGGATCGTCGATCACCCGCCCGAACAACAGCGGCGTCAGATCGTAGGCCGAATGCGGCCGCTCGCGGCAGGCCCCGAGAATGAGCCCGCAGCGCGCCTCGTGATGAGCCACCAGCTCGTCGATTCGCGCATGCGCGCCGACGAACGGCAGGTTGTGGCCGGGCAGCAGCAGCGCGTAGTCGGGAATGCGATGTTTCAGCTCGGCGAGCGAGCGCAGATAGACGCCGAGCGGGTCGCCCTCCGGGTCCATCGCGTGCACGCTGATGTTGGGCGTGATCTTGGCCATCACCTGGTCGGCGCTGACGAAAACGTTGGCCTCGGCGCAAAACAGCATCACCTGCTCCGGCGAGTGGCCGCCGCCGGTCAATACGTCGAACTTGCGGCCCCCGATGTCGAGCGTCTCGCCGGCGATGAGGCGGCGATAGGTGCGCGGCAGCGGCCCGACCAACCGGAGGTAGGCGAGCCCCAGCTGCAGCATGACGTCGGTGTGCGATCCGTCGAGGCCGTGCGCGCGGAAAAAACTGCGATAGGGTTCGGAATCGAGCGCTTTCGGGTCGAGGCGCAGCACCAGCGAGTTCAGATATTCGCTCTCGCTCGCATGCAGCGCCACGCCATGGCGGTCGGCGAGCCAACCGCCGAGCCCAATGTGGTCGGGATGGTAGTGGGTGGCGATGACCGAGGTGAGCCGCTTGCCCGTCAAGGGACCTGAGAACGCCGCCTGCCAAATCTCGCGGGTGACCCTGGTGTCGAGGCCGGCGTCGACGAGCGCGAATCCGTCGCCGTCCTCGATCAGATAGACGTTGACGTGGTCGAGCCGGAATGGCAGCGGCAACCTGAGCCAGAAGACGCCAGGCGCGGCTTCGATCAGTTCGAGCGGTTTTGGCGGATCGACGAAGGGAAAGGCGAGTTCGGTTCGGCGCACTTGGGTTGGTGGACTCCTCGAGGCATGTCCCGTTTAGAGCGGTTTCCGATCAAACCGACAACCCGTCATTGCGAGGTCGGGGAAACGCCTCGCGTTTCCCCTGTACGCAGTGACGACGCAATCCAGGGGCCACAGCCCGGCCGCCCTGGATTGCTTCGCTTCGCTCGCTTTTGACGGCGGCGATTCACATGGATCGCAAAACACTCTAGCGCATTCCACGCAAAAAGTTGATGATGCCGGAGAAATCGTCGCCTTGGTGGCCGGCGGCGTTGAACAGAGCATAGAGTTGCGAGGCGAGCGCCCCCATCGGCGTCGCCGCGCCGGCGTTTTGCGCCGCCTCCTGCGACAGTTTCAGGTCTTTGAGCATCAGCGCGGCGGCGAAGCCGGGCCTGTAGCCGTTGTTGGCCGGCGAGGCCGGCACGGGACCCGGGACCGGACAATAGCTGGTCAGCGACCAGCTCTGGCCGGACGAAGTCGAGGCGACGTCGAACAGCGCCTGATGCGAGAGCCCGAGCTTCTCGGCGAGCGCAAAACCTTCCGCGGTCGCGATCATCGTCGCGCCGAGGATCATGTTGTTGCAAATCTTCGCCGCCTGTCCGGCGCCCGCCCCGCCGCAATGGACGACGCGCTTGCCCATCGCCTCGAGGTAGGGCTTCGCCGCGGCGAACGCGCCCGCGGCGCCGCCACACATGAAGGTGAGCGTTGCCGCGTTGGCGCCGCCGACGCCGCCGGAGACCGGCGCGTCGACAGAGACGAGCCCGGCCGCAGCGGCGAGCGCGTGGACCTTGCGCGCGCTTTCGACGTCGATGGTCGAAGAATCGACGATCAGCGCGCCCTGTTTCGCCGCGCCTACGATCTCGCCCCACACCGCGACCACGTGCTTGCCGGCGGGCAGCATGGTGACCGCGGCGTCGGCGCCCGCGACCGCCGCGACCGCGTTCGCGGCAATCTTCACTCCGTTGCCCTCCGCGGCGTCGCACAGCGCCGGCGCGAGGTCGAAGCCCGTAACCTCGTGGCCTGCCTTGACGAGATTGGCGGCCATCGGGCCGCCCATGTTGCCGAGGCCGATGAAAGCGATGTTGGACATGTCCTCTCCTCATGTAGCCGGGGGCGCCGACCCCGGCGCCGCGGTCAGCGCCCGCGGCTACAAGGGCCGCCGCCCGCGGCCACAGTCATTGCAGTCACCTTCCCACCAACTCCCTGGCGACGATCAGGCGCATGATCTCGTTCGTGCCCTCGAGAATTTGATGCACGCGCAGATCGCGCACCAGCTTCTCGACGCCGTAGTCGGCGAGATAGCCGTAGCCGCCGAACATCTGCAGCGCCTGGTTGGCGACATTGAAACCCGTATCGGTGGCCAAGCGCTTGGCCATCGCGCACAGCCTCGTCGCGTCGGGCGCTTTGGCGTCGAGGGCCCCCGCGGCGCGCCACAGTAGCGTGCGCGCCGCTTCGAGCTCGGTCGCCATGTCGGCGAGCCGGAACTGCAGCGCCTGGAACTCGTCGAGCCGCCTGCCGAACGCCTTGCGCTCTTTCATGTAGCGAAGAGCCTTCTCGAGCGCGCTCTGAGCGCCGCCGAGCGAGCAGGCGCCGATGTTGAGCCTGCCGCCGTCGAGACCCGCCATGGCGATCTTGAAGCCGATGCCCTCGGCGCCGAGCCGGTTCTCGATGGGAATCCGGCAATCGTCGAAAATGACGGCGCGCGTCGGTTGCGCGTTCCAGCCCATCTTGCGCTCGTTGGCGCCGAATTTCAGCCCCGGCGTCCCCCCCTCGACGAGAAAGGTCGAGACGCCCTTGGCGCCGTCGTCACTGGTGCGCGCCATCACGACATAGAAGTCGCGATCGTTGCCGGCGCCGGAAATGAACTGTTTCTGGCCCTCGAGCACGTAATGATCGCCGTCGCGCACGGCGCGGGTGCGTAGCGCGGCTGCGTCCGATCCTGCGCCGGGCTCGGTGAGGCAGTAACTCGCGAATTTTTCCATGCTCACGAGCCGCGGCAGGAACCTCCGCCGCTGCGCTTCGTCGCCAAACGTGTCGATCATCCAGGCGCACATGTTGTGGATCGAGATGAACGCCGCGACGGTCGGGCAGCCGGTCGCGAGCTGTTCGAAGATGATCACCGCGTCGAGCCGCGTCATCGCCGAGCCGCCGACGTCCTCGCGCACGTAGATCGCGCCCATGCCGAGCGCCGCCGTCTCGACGATCACGTCGACGGGAAAATGCTTGGTCTGGTCCCATTCGAGCGCATGCGGGGCGATTTTTTCGTCGGCGAAAGCGCGCGCCATGTCGCGGATCGTGAGCCGGTCGGCGTCGAGGGCGAACTCCTGCATGGCGTCTCCCGCATGTTCTCGTGATCGCTTTTAGGCGCGGCGGCCGGCTTCGCGCAATGGTTACAGCGGCTCGACGAAAGGCTAAACCCGCTCGTCCGCTTCAGGCGCGGCAAAGGAGGCGCAGGATGATCGAATTTTACTTCAACGGCTCGCCGAACCCGACCAAGGTCGCGCTGTTTCTCGAAGAAGCGGCGCTCGACTATCAGCCGATCGCGATCGACACCCGCAAGGGCGACCAGTTCGCTCAGGAGTTCCTGAAGATCAACCCGAACGGCAAGGTTCCGGCGATCCGCGACGGCGACGCCGTGGTGTTCGATTCCAACGCGATCCTGCTCTACCTCGCGGAGAAGACCGGGAAATTCCTGCCGCCGGCGACGGCGCGCGGCGAGCTTCTATCCTGGCTCATGTTCGTCGCCACCGGCGTCGGTCCATATTCCGGCCAAGCCGTGCATTTCAAACATTTCGCGACCGAAAAGTTCGCCTACGCCCACAACCGTTATCAATATGAGGCCGAACGGCATTTCGGCGTCGCCGACGCGCGGCTCGCCAAGCAGGCCTACATGGTCGCCGGCGGCTACGGAATCGTCGACATGGCGTTGTGGGGCTGGGCGCGCATGGTCCCGTTCATTCTCGGCGATGGCGCTTTCGAGAAATTCCCCAATGTGAAGCGCCTGCACGACGAGATCGCCGCCCGCCCGGCGGCCGTCCGCGCAGTCGGCTTACGCGAAAAATTCACCTTCAAGACCACGATGGACGACCAGGCCCGCGCGGTGATGTACAAGCACCTCGCGCGGATGTGAATCATGGCCCCGGGCGCCGACCCGCGCTTTCGTAAAGCCGGCGTGCCCTTCGACGAGCTCAGGGCGAGGGCCGCCGGCTACAGCTCCCGCGCGTCCATCGGGTTCGGCGCCCAGACGATGCAATGGTGCACCGAGCGCACGAACTTCTCCGGCGACTGCTCGAGCATCGGGAACGTGCCCCAGTGGCAGGGGATCGCGAACTTGAAGTGGAAGTAGCGGTCGACGACCATCGCCGCCTCTTCCGCGCCCATGGTGTACCAGTCGCCCATCGGCACGATGCCGATCTCCGGGCTGTGCAGTTCCTCGATGAGCGCCATGTCGGCGAACGCCGCCGTATCTCCCATGTGAAAGATCGAGCGCCCCTCGGCGCGCGCGATGAGGCCGGTGGGCTCGCCGCCGTAGATGACGCTTCCGTCGGGCGCCAGGTAACTCGACGAATGGTGCGCGCGCGTCATCGTCACTTCGAGGCCGCCGCCGACCGCCGCCGTGCCACCGATGTTCATGCCGGCGACATCGGCCTCCGAATAGACAGAAGCGACATAGGAGGCGATCTCGAAATTCGAGACCAGAGTCGCGCCGGTCGCCTTCAGAATCTCGATCGTGTCGCCGAAATGGTCGTTGTGGGCGTGGGTGAGCAGTACATGGGTCGTGCCTCGCACCGTCGCATCGAAATTGCCGGAGAACTTCGGGTTGTCGCGAAGAAACGGGTCGAACAGTATTTGCGCCGACCCGAGCCTCACTTTGAACGCCGAATGTCCCAGCCACTGAATGTACATTCACGCCTCCCTGGCGGAAGCCGCGCCCCGCGGCGGCGGCGAATCGAGTTGAGCACTACGAATAAGACGATGCCACGGCATTCGTCAAAACTCGTTCCTCGAGTCGAGGAAAGGTGTTATGGCCGCGCCGATCCTTTTCGCCTCACGAGCCTGCCGAATGCCCCTGGACGACGTCAAGATCTCGCGTGCCCTCATCTCAGTGTCCGACAAAACCGGTCTCGTCGAACTCGCCCGTGCACTCGCGGCGCGCGGCGTCGAGCTCGTTTCGACCGGAGGCACGGCGGCGGCGCTCGACAAGGCCGGGCTCGCGGTCGTCGATGTCGCCGAGCTCACCGGCTTTCCCGAGATGATGGACGGCCGCTTGAAGACCCTGCACCCGCGCGTGCACGGCGGCCTGCTCGCCGTGCGCAGCGAGCCCGCGCACCAGGCGGCGATGATCGCCCACGGCATCAAGCCGATCGATCTCTTGGTGGTCAACCTCTACCCGTTCGAGGACGCGCTGCAGCGCGGCGCCGATTTCGCCCACATGATCGAGAACATCGACATCGGCGGCCCGGCGATGATCCGCGCTGCAGCCAAAAACCACCGCGACGTGACCGTCATTGTCGACGTTGCCGATTACCAGGCGCTCATCGACGAACTCACGAGCCACGACGGCGGCACGCGGCAGAGTCTCCGCCGCCGACTGGCGCAGAAGGCTTACGCGAGGACGGCGGCCTACGACGCGGCGATCTCCAACTGGCTGGCGCGGGAAGTCGGCGAATCGACGCCAATCTGGCGCGCTTTCGGCGGCAAGCTCGCGAGCGAGATGCGCTATGGCGAGAACCCGCATCAGGCGGCGGCGTTCTACGTCGGCCCGGAGTCGCGCCCGGGCGTCGCCACCGCCCGCCAGCTCCAGGGCAAGGAGCTTTCCTACAACAACATCAACGACACCGACGCGGCCTATGAGCTGGTCGCCGAGTTCGACGCGGCGACGCCCGCGGTCGCGATCATCAAGCACGCCAACCCCTGCGGCGCCGCAGTCGGCGCGACCCTCATCGAAGCTTATGAGAAAGCGCTCGCCTGCGATCCCGTCTCCGCCTTCGGCGGCATCGTCGCGCTCAACCGCAAGCTCGACGCGGCGGCGGCGAAGAAGATCATCGAGATCTTCACCGAAGTGATCATCGCGCCGGACGCCGATGCCGACGCGCTCGAGATCGTCGCGGCCAAGAAGAACCTGCGCCTGCTCCTCGCCGGCGCGCTGCCCGACCCGAAGGCGCCGACGCTAAGCGTGCGCTCGGTCGCGGGCGGTCTCTTGGTGCAGGACCGCGACAACGGCGTGCTCGACCCGGCCACGCTCGAGGTCGTCACCCGGCGCGCGCCGACGGACATCGAGCTCCGCGATCTCGAATTCGCCTGGCGCGTGTGCAAGCACGTGAAGTCGAATGCGATCGTCTACGCCCGCGATGGCGCCACCGTCGGCGTCGGCGCCGGGCAGATGAGCCGCGTCGACTCGGCCCGCATCGCGGCTGAGAAGTCGAACGAGGCCGGAGGGCCCGGCGTGGCGGGCTCGGTCGTCGCTTCCGACGCCTTCTTTCCCTTCCCCGACGGTCTGATGGCCGCGGTGCAAGCCGGCGCCACAGCCGTCATCCAGCCCGGCGGCTCGGTGCGCGACAAGGACGTGATCGCCGCCGCCGACGCCGCCGGCGTCGCGATGGTGTTCACGGGAATGCGGCACTTCCGGCACTGAGGCCCGAGGGCTTCGCTCGGGCACACTCGTCATCCCCGCTTGGCGAAAGCGGCCCTGAGCGCCTCATTGGCCCTGGCGCGCCAATCGTCTCCCGTCGCTTCGAGCGCTTCTACCACGTCGGGTTCGAGTTCGAGCACGGACTTTCGACGCTTGCGCGCCGGGCGGATCAGCTTTTCCCCGTCGCGAATCTCCGCCCGGGCGAAAAACGATCTCGTCAGCTGCGGCGCGTCGTCCGGATCAGACCATACTTTCACGCCAGATGCGTGCTTCGTCTTCATGGCAATGCCTCATGGAGATAATTCTGCGTCCCGACGGAGTCGGGGTCCAGACTAGCACGACTATACGCTCTCCGAGCGCGCCAGCTTTATATACCTCGGCTCCGGATAGGCTTTTCGTCGATCCTCGACAGTAGCTGTTCGCCCTGCGAACACTTTTCCCGCCTCGGCGAAGTCGAGCCCGCACTCCTGGAGAGTCTTCTCCCGCTTATTTGGGTCGAAAGTGATCTCCATACAAGTTGCCATTTCGTGACCAACATGCGGGGACGGGGCGGCAGAATAGCAAACTGCCGAGATTGGTCGAATGGAAGCCGGCGCCACGGCCGTCATCCGGCCCGGCGGCTCGGTGCGCGACAAGGACGTGATCGCCGCCGGCGTCGCGATGGTGTTTACGGGGATGCGGCACTTCCGGCACTGAAGCGAAGGACGAGGAGCGTCGGCGTCCACGCCGACGATCACACGGCCGTCGGCCTGGAGGCCGACGCTCCTCGATCGACCGCGGCTAGCGAATCCTGCGCGTCGCGGTCACCTCGCCGCCGCCGCCGGCGGCGATGCGGGCTTTCGCTGCGGCGAACGGCTCGCGCACCACCAGCATATGGAAGCCGTTGGCGTGGATGAGCGTCTCGGCGTCGGCCATGAGGCCGACATGGCCGCGCCAGAACACGAGGTCGCCACGGCGAAGCGGCGCATCGAGCCCGAGCGGCTCGCCGAGCTCGTTTTCCTGCATGTCGCTGTCGCGCGGCGCGGGCAGGCCCGCAGCCCGCAGCGCCGTCTGCACGAGCCCGGAACAGTCGATCCCGTCGGAAGTTCGCCCACCCCACAGATACGGGGCGCCGAGGAAACGCTCGGCGACGGCGACGAAATCGGGCTCGACCGTATCGACGGGGGCAAGATGGCGGGCGAAATAATGCGCGCCGTTTTCGGCGATGGCGAAGTCGCCGACCACCCGCTCGATGCGGATGAGGGCGCCGAACGCAATGGCGATGCTGGGCGGCAGCTTGATGCTCGGGCCGGGATAGGCGTGGGTTCGCAGCACGGCGACGCGATGGGTCGGCGCCGAGGGCGCGTTCAGGCTCGCCGCGAGGAGATAGCCGACGTAAAGATCGCGCTCGAGCTGGCCGAAAGCCCAGCCGTCGCGCTCCTCGTAGACTACGACGATTTCGCCGTGCAGCGCCTCGGTGTCGAGCGAAGCGTCGGCCGCGGGCTTGCGGCGCACGGGCGCGCTGGCGGCGGCCACCTGCCGGCGGGCGCCCTCGACGAACCGTTGCGCCTCGACGAACCCACTGAGATGCGCGGCGGCGAGATCCGGGCGCGCCGGCATCAGGCGCGGATCGAAAGCCTGCATCGCTTCAATCGGCCGTCGGCAGCCGGCGCATCACGAATTCGATCTCGTCGTCGGCGAGCTCGCGCCAGGACTCGATTTCAGTGAGATAGGCGGCCTTGGGGTAGCGGTCGAACCACTCGCGCGCCTTCAGCCGCGCTTCCGCACGCGGGAGGCGGAACATTTCGCGCCGCCAGCCGTCATGGGGCTGAGAGTCAGCATGCCGCATGTCCCGGCGCTGGGCGACGCGCCGGGCCAGATCGTGGGGACGTATGCGCTCGATGCCCATGGGCGCCTCCGTACGAGCAATGTAGCGCGGCTCGAGCCCCGAGGGGAGTCCAATCGGCGAGATTCGTTAACAGATATGAAGTCCGCGCGTTCGTGCTACACGCGCGCGCATGAAAACCCTCACCCGCCCCCAGGAGCTCATAGCCGCCGGCCTTGTCGCGCCCGAGCGGCGCGCCGAACTGGAAGCGGTCGCGCGCCGTTATGCGATCGCGATTCCCGCAGCGCTGGCGGCGCTGATCGACCCCGCCGACCCCGCCGACCCGATCGCGCGCCAGTTCGTCCCCGACGGCCGCGAGCTCGTGCGGACGAAGCGCGAGCTCGACGACCCGATCGGCGACGGCCTGAAGAGCCCCCTAACCGGTCTCGTGCACCGCTATCCCGACCGCGTGCTGATCAAGCTCACGGCGGTCTGCGCGGTCTATTGCCGGTTCTGCTTCCGCCGCGAGATGGTGGGGCCGGGACATGCGGGGCTCGGCGAGGCTCAATTCGCGCCGGCCGTCGACTATATCCGCGAGCGGCCGGAAATCTGGGAGGCGGTGCTCACGGGCGGCGATCCGTTCGCGCAATCGCCGCGCCGCCTCGCCGCCGCGACGCTCGCCCTTGCCGCGATCCCGCATCTAAAAGTGCTGCGCTGGCATACGCGGCTTCCCGTCGCCGCGCCGGAGCGGGTGACGACGGCGCTCGCGCGGGCGTTGACCAAAGGCCACGACAAGGCGGTCTATGTGGCGCTGCACGCCAATCATCCGCGCGAGCTTACCGACGACGTCCGCGCCGCCTGCGCGCGGCTACGCGCCGCCGGGACGACGCTGGTGAGCCAGAGCGTGCTGCTGAAGGGGGTCAACGACGACGTCGCGACGCTGGAGGCGCTGATGCGCCGTCTCGTCGAGTTCGGCATAAAACCCTACTACCTCCACCACGCCGATCTCGCCCCCGGCACCGCGCATCTGCGCACGACGATCGCAGAGGGCCAGGCGCTGATGCGGGCGCTGCGCCGTCGGCTCTCGGGTCTCGCGATGCCAACTTACGTGCTCGACATCCCCGGGGCCCGCGGCAAGGCGCCGATCGGGCCGAGCTATGTCGAGCAGGCGGGCGAAGGCGCCTACCGCATCGCCGATGCGCGGGGGGAATGGGCGGAATACCGTGAGGACTGACGCGGCGTTTAGGGCCGCGTCTGACCATTTCCGCGCACCCGGTATTTGAAGGTGCAGAGCTGCTCCACGCCCACCGGCCCGCGCGCGTGCATGCGGCCGGTGGCGATGCCGATCTCGGCGCCGAAGCCGAACTCGCCGCCGTCGGCGAACTGCGTCGAGGCGTTGTGCAGCACGATCGCCGAGTCGACCTCCTTCAGGAACCGCTCGGCCGCCGCGGAATCCTCGCTGACAATGCAGTCGGTGTGATGCGAGCCAAAAGTCTCGATGTGGCGGATCGCCGCGTCGAGGTCGTCGACCACGGCGACGGCAATGATGGCGTCGAGATATTCGGTGCGCCAATCCTCGTCGGTCGCCGCAACGACACCGGCGGCGAGCGCGCGCGTCTCAGCGTCGCCGCGCACCTCGCAGCCCTTGGCGATGAGCGCCTCGACGAGGGGGCGAAGCAGCCGTTCGGCGCCCTTGCGCTCGACGAGCAGCGTCTCCGCGGCGCCGCAGATGCCGGTGCGCCGCATCTTGGAATTGACCACGATGTTCAACGCCTTCTCGAGGTCGGCGGCAGCGTCGACATAGACATGCACGAGGCCTTCGAGATGCGCGAACACCGGCACACGCGCCTCGCGCTGCACGCGCTCGACGAGGCTCTTGCCGCCGCGCGGTACGATGACGTCGATCGCGCCGTCGAGCCCGGCGAGCATCTCTCCCACCACTTCGCGCGCGGCAAACGGCGCCCGCGAGATCGCCGCCGCGGGAAGGCCGGCGGCGAGAAGGCCCTCGACCAAACAGGCGTGGATCGCTGCGGAGGAATCAAAACTGTCGGAGCCGCCGCGCAGCACGACGGCGTTGCCGCTTTTCAGGCACAGCGCGCCGGCGTCCGCGGTGACGTTCGGCCGGCTCTCGTAGATGACGCCGACGACGCCAAGCGGCGTCGCGACGCGCTCGATGACGAGGCCGTTGGGGCGCCGGAAGGTCGCGAGCACGCGGCCGACGGGATCGGGGAGGTCGGCCACCTCCTCGACGCCCTCGGCCATCGCCCCGATGCGCTCGTCGTCCAAGGTCAGCCGGTCGATCATTGCCGCCGAGAGGCCGCGGGCTCTGGCGTCGGCGAGGTCGCGGGCGTTGGCGGCGAGAATCTCCTTGCGGCGTTCGCGCAGCGCCTGCGCCGCCCTTCGCAGCGCCAAGGTCTTCTCATCCGGCGGCGCATTGGCGACGATGCGGGCGGCGGCGCGCGCGGCGGCGCCGATCTCGCGCATCGCGGAGCGGACGTCGGTTTCGGCGGAGGGGAAGGTGGCGGTCATGGCGGCCGTTTAGCACGTCGCCGCGCGGCGCGAAACCGCGCCGCTCACGGCTCGACGCTGCGCGCAGCCTCGTTCCAGGAGAGCGGCAACGCGTCGAGATTTTCTCGCGCGGATTCCAAATCGTCGAGCGTGCGCTGGAGCCGCTCGGCGATGAGCCGGCGCAGCCGCACGGCGCTTTCGGGAAACTCCGCGAGCACACGCAAAAAGGTCTGACGCGTGATTTCGATGAGCGACGAGTCCACTTCGGCGATCGCGGTCGCGCGCCGCGTCGTTTCGATGATCAGCGCGCTTTCGCCGATGAACGCGGGCGCAGAGACCCGCGTCGCCGCGCCGGCCGCGGCCGAATCGAGGCGCAGCCGCCCCTCGACCAGCGCGAACCCCGAGCGCGCCGGCTCGCCCTCCGCGAACAAGGCGCGTCCCCTGCGCAACGAGACCGGGCGGGAGGCCCCGACCAGCGTGTGCAGCGCACTGTGGTCGACGCTCCTGAAGAACTCCAGCTGACGCAGCAGTTCGACGTGCTCGTCGCCCCGCGGGCGATCTCGCGAAAACGGGTCCATTACTCGAGCGCCCAGTCGCGCGTGTAGGCTCTGAGGACGTAGGCACTGCGGCGGTTCTCCGTGAGCCAGCGCAGCGGCCGGGCGACCGTCGCCTTGCCGACGCCGCGCTTCTCAGCGCTGACGAAGACGAGCGTCGGCTTCACGACCGCATCGGGCGTGACGGGGCTCAGCGCTCGAGTTTGCCGTAGCAGGATGGCCATCGCCTCGCGGCTCCGTTCCGACAGGAACAACGCTTCTACTACATTTTAAGAGAAGTTGACCCTCCGCGGCGTCACCAGGGCAAATTGCCGGGCGCCCTTGTAGGCGAGGTCGCTGACCTCGCTGCGTCCGCTTGGAAGACTCGTGTGGGATGAGCCGCTTACGCTCTGGCCGAGGCCGTCCTTCGACAAGCTCAGGATGAGGGACCTCGGCTACAGAAGCGCACTGCCCGCGGAAATGCTGCGAGATCGTGAGGCCGGCGCCGACTCCGAGCGGGTCGGTTTCGCGTCGTATTAACCTCGAGGGCGGAGACTTCGCTGTCATGACCATACTCGCCGCCTCGCCCGCCGAGCGGGCCCCCTCGCCGAAGCCCCGCGCCGCTGCGTTCGCCGCCGGCGCGCTGCTCGCCCTCGCCGTCGCCGCCCTTGCCTGGCGGCTTTCGCCGCCCGGCCACGCGAGTCTGGCGGCGGCGCTCGGCGCCTTCATCCTGTCGGCCAGCGCCGCCTTGGCGGCGACGAGCAGCGAAGCCGCCAACCGCATTCAGATGCGCGCGTTCGGCGGCGGCGCGCTGATCGCGGCGGCGGCGGCGCTGTCGCGGCTTCCCGGCGCCGCGCTCGAGCCCGCCTTCGGCCTCGGCTCGCTCGGGCTCGCCGCATATCTCGCCTGGCGGCTCGCCGCCGTGCAACGGCTGAGATTCACGCGCGCCAAGGTGATGATCGCGATCGCGGCCGTGATCGGTCTCCTCGGCTACAACGCCTATTACGTTTTCGCCTCTCGCGATCTCGAAATCGCTGACTTCATGACCCATCGGCTGGTGGCGATAGCGGTCGCCACATTGGTCGACTCGGGCCGTTGGCTGCCGCTCGTGGTCCAGCTCGCGATTTCGCTGAAGTCTGATTATTCCTGGCTTCCCGGCCTGCTCCCCGGCTTCGCGCTGGCGCTCGGCGCGCCGCTGTCGCGCGCCGTCTATCAGGCGGCGCTGATGGCGTTCTATGCCGCGCCGGCGCTCGCCGCGCTCGGCTGGCTCTCGCGGGAGCTGAGCGTGCGCGCGGGGCTAGGACGCGAGGCGCGCCGCCGGCCGGCCGTCCTCGCCTTCGCCATGCTAGCCGCCGCCGCCGTCTACCCGACCGGGCTCGCGGTCACGGCTCGCGGCTTGCCCGACATCGGCGGCCTCGCGCTCTACGTCGCCGCGCTCGCGCTCGCCGATCGGCTCGTGCGCGTTCTCGCGCTGCCACGGGCGACGCGACACGCGCCCGCTATCGCGCTCGCGCTCGCGCTGACGCTGTTTGCGATGTTCGTGTTCCGCCGCTGGTACGCTTTCGCCGCGGTCGGAATCATCGTCATGCTCGGGCTCGAAGTGGCCGCGCTGGCGGCGCGGCGCAGCCGCGACTTTGCCTGGCGCCCGGCGATCCAGGCGGCGGCGCTCGCGGCGCTGATCCTCGTCGCCCTCGTCTCGCCGGTGCTCGTCGACTGGGCGCCCGATCCGGCGGCGCACGACTATTCCGCAGTTTACGCCGCCTACCGCAAGCCGACGGGCGTGTTGCTCGGCCTCATCGGCGACTGGTGGGGTTATGCGATTCTCGCCGCCGGTTTTGCCGGCGCGACGGCGTTGTTCGCGCGTTCGCGCGACTCGCGGCTGCTGCGCCTGACCCTCGGCGCCGCGGCGATCGCCGCCACGCTGTTCCTCAGCGTGCAGACGCCCTATGTGCACCACGTGTTCCTGATTGCGCCCGCGATCGTGGACGCGATCGTCGCGCCTTTGCTGCGGCTCCCGGCGCCCGCCCGCGTCGTGGCGCTCGCCGCGCTCGCGGCCGCGACATTGACGCCGCTCGGCGCGCTGGCCCCCAAGGGCGCGTTCCCGGTCTATGGCCAGCCGCATGCGCCACGGCAAGACCTCGCGGAGCTCGCGCGCATGAAAGACTGGATCGACGCCCACGCCCGCCCGGACGACAAGGTCTGCGGTCTCGGCTCCAGTTACACGTTCTCGGGCCAGCTGATGGACGAGCTCTGGCAGTTGAAGGCCGACCGCTCGCCTCTGCATCTGAAAGAGAGCGAACGGGTGAACGTGAAAATGTCGGATGTCGACACGGTCGAAGGTCCGCCGTCGCCGGAGCTGAAGGATTGCGCCTATATCCTCACCGGCGATCCCGTGCAGACGCATCTCGTTCCCGCCTATCAACAGACGGTGATCGTCCCGTCGCGGGAGATGCTGGACGGCGTCGGCATCGGCTCGCATTACCGGCGCACCGGCGAGGTTTTTCATCTCGAGAAGGGGGTAAACGCGGTCGTGTTCCAGCGCATGACCCCGCTCGGCGACGCCGACATGGCGGCGTTGGCCGAGCGCTGGCGGGCGGCCCGTAACCGGGCTCGCTGAGCCCGGCGCGCCAGGGCGCCCCTTGTAGGCGAGGTCGCTGACCTCGCTGCCTCCGCTCGGAAGACCCGTGCAAAATGAGGCGCTTACGCGCCGACCGAGGTCGTCCTTCGACAAGCTCAGGATGAGGGACCTCGGCTACAGAATGGCGCCGCCGGCGAATTTGCCCCGGCTAGCCAAGAAGCATGGGTAACAGTAACAGCGCATTTTATTGGCTTCGAGTGTACGGACGGCCGGCCTCGACGCGCCAAACCAACAGCGTCAATTCAACGCCAGCGCGACGAAGCGCACTTCGCCCTGGCCGTTGCCGATCAGCAGCAACGCCGACTTGCGGCCCTGTTTCTTCAGCGCGTCGATCGCCTTGGAGACGTCGCTGGGCTCGCTCACCGCCTGCTGGTTGACCTCCTCGATCACGTCGCCGGCCTTGAGGCCCTTGTCGGCCGCCGCCGAGTTCGGATCGACGCTCGAGATCACAACGCCGTTGATGCTGTCCTTCAGGTTGAAAGTCTTGCGCTCGTCGGCGCCGAGCGTCGAAAGCGACATGCCGAGCGCCTTGGCGACGTTGCCGATCGCCTCGTCATTCCCCTCTTCGGCCTTGGCGAGCTTCTCGCCGTCCTCGAGGCGGCCGAGGGTGACCGACTTGGTGAGCGGCTTGCCCTTGCGGATGACTACCACGTCGACCGTCTCCCCGACCGGCATCGAGGCGACGAGCCGCGGCAGATCGCGCGACTCTGTGACATCCTTGCCGTCGAACTCGACGATCACGTCGCCGGCCTCGATGCCGGCGGGCTTGGCCGGGCCGTTCGCATCGACGCCGGCGACCAGCGCACCGTGCGGGCTGGCGAGCCCCAAGCTCTCGGCGATGCTGTCGTCGACCGACTGGATGCGCACGCCTAGCCAGCCGCGCCGCGTTTCGCCGTATTTCTCCAGCTGATCGATGATCGGCGCGACCGAGTTGGAGGGAGTCGCGAAGCCGATGCCGATCGAGCCGCCGGAGGGCGAGAGGATCGCAGTATTGATGCCAATGACCTCGCCAGCCATGTTGAACAGCGGCCCGCCGGAATTGCCCTTGTTGATCGACGCGTCGGTCTGTAGGAAATCGTCGTAGGGGCCGGAATCGATGTTGCGGTTGCGCGCCGAAAGGATGCCGGCGGTCACCGTCTCGCCGAGACCGAACGGGTTGCCGACCGCCATCACGCCGTCGCCGACGCGCGCCTTGTCGCTGTCGCCGAACTTGACCGTCTTCAAGGGCTTGTCGCTCTGGACTTTGAGCACGGCGACGTCGACCTTCGGGTCCTTGCCGAGCACTTTGGCCTTCAGCTTGCGCCCGTCGGTGAAGATGACGACGATGTCGTTGGCGTCGCCGATGACGTGGTTGTTGGTGATGACGATGCCGCTGGGATCGACGACGAAGCCGGACCCGAGCGACTGGGTCTTTCGCGCATGCATCGGGCCGTTGAGGCCGTGGTTCTTGAAGAACTGCTCGAACATGTCATCGAACGGCGTGCCCTTGGGCAGATCGGGAACATCGACGTTCTTGTCCTCGATGGTCTGCGTCGCCGAGATGTTGACGACGGCGGCGGCCACCTCGGCCACGAGATCGGCGAGCCCGGTGGGTTTCGCCTGGGCGAAAGCCGGCGCCGTCGCGCTGACCGGAACGACCGCGAGGCCGAGCGCGAGAGCCAACAAAGGCGCCGAGAGGCGGCGTAGCAAGGCGGAACGGTTCGAGCCCATCTCGATTGGTTTCCTCATGTATGGAAAGCTATGATTCATTCTAGCGCACTGTGCGCAGGGCCCCGCATCCCGAGTTCGTCCAGGGCGCCCCCGGGCACGGCTACCCGCAAATCTTGGCGACCGCGCGGCGACTCAGAACGCCAGGCTGCGCGCCGCCCACACGATCAGCACCCCGAACACCGCTGCGCCAAGGCCGAAACCGCGCAAGCGGCCGGCCTCGGTGCGCGCGACCTCGGCCATGCGCTTGCGCATCGTTTCGGTGAAGCCCGCCATCAACAGGCCCTCGATCGCGAACACCAACCCAACGGCGGCGAGAAAGTCGCTCATCTTAGGCTCTAACCTCCTGAGGACGGCGTCGGGACCGGCGAGGGCGCCGGCGCCGGCGTCGGCGTCGCGAAATAGCGGAAGAAATTCGACTTGGGGCTCAGGATCGCGCGCGTCTCGTCCTTGAACGCGGCATCGTAGGCCTGCATCGAACGATAGAAGGCGAAGAAATCGGGATCGGGGCTGAAGGCCTCGGCGAAGATGCGGTTGCGCTCGCCGTCGCCCTCGCCGCGCAGCTGTTCGGATTGCTGTTGCGCGGTCGCGATCGTCACCGTCACCGTGCGGTCCGCCTCGGCGCGGATCTCGGCGGCCTTCTGCGCGCCCTCGGCGCGATAGGTCGCGGCTCGCTTCTGGCGCTCGGTCTGCATGCGGTGGAACACCGCCTCGGAATTCTCCGGCGGCAGATCGGCCCGCTTGATGCGCACATCGATCACGTCGAGGCCGAAACGCTTGGCCCCGCCGCGCACCGAATCGCGGATATCAGCCATCAGCTGGTCGCGCCGAACGCGCACGATGTCGGCTATCGACGCTTCCGACAACGTGAGGCGCAGAGCCGAGTTGAGCATGCCGCCGAGCTGCAGGTTGGCGCCCTGGATGTTGTACACCGACTGATAGAACAGCAGCGGATCGGCGATGCGATAGCGCAGGAAAGCGTCGACCTCGAGCCGCTGATTGTCGGCGACCAGCACCTCCTCGCGCTCGTTGTCGAGCGGAAGGATGCGCTTGTCGAAATACACCACCGTGTCGATGAACGGCACGCGGGCGTAGAGGCCGGGTTGGCCGATGAGGTCGCGCACCGGCTGGCCGAAGCGCAGCACCAGGGCCTCTTCGGTCGGATCGACGGTGAATAGCGAGAACGCGGCGAGCAAAGCGACGGCAGCCGCCGCGACGAGCGCCAAGAAAAGGGCCGGCCTCGTCATTTCGGCGCTCCCACGGGCTTGCCGGACTGCGGCTCGATGGCGATGTATGGCACCGGGGCGCCCGCGCCGGCCGCATCGAGGATCGTCTTCGGCATCGGCCCGAGCACGCGCTCCATCGTTTCCAGATAGATGCGTTCGCGGGTGACCCCGGGCGCTTTCTTGTATTGGTCGTAGACTTGGGTGTAGCGCGCGGTCTGGCCCGTGGCGTCGAGCACCGCCTGCGCCTTGTAGGCCTTGGCCTCGGCGACGATGCGCGCGGCCTGGCCCTCGGCTTCGGGCTCCACCTTGTTGGCATAGGTTTGCGAGTCGTTGACGGCGCGCTGCTGATCCTGCTGCGCTGCGGTCACGTCGCGATAGGCGGAGATCACCTCCGCCGGCGCATCGACCGATTGCAGCTGCACCTGCTCGACGAGCACGCCGATGTGATAGCTGTCGAGTACATTCTGCATGCGCTGCTGCGCGTCCGGCTCGATCGACTTGCGGTCGCTGGTGAGAATGCCGTCGATGGTCGTCTTGCCCACCACCTCGCGCATGATGCTTTCGGCCACCGCTTTCACGGTGTCGCGCGGGTTCAGCACGTTGAACACATAGTCCTCGGGATGGGCGGGATCGATGCGCCAGTTCACCCGAAAGTGAACGTTGACGATGTTCTCGTCGCCGGTCAGCATCTGGCTTTCGGCGAGGCTCTCGACGTGCGCCTCGCCGCGATAGCCGACCTCGGTGATCTGCTGGTCGGCGACCGGCACGTGAATCACTTCGCCGATCGGCCAGGGCCAGTTCATGTTGAGGCCTGGCCCGGTCTTGCCGGTGTAGCGGCCGAACACCAGATTGAGGCCGACCTCGTTGGGCTGCACGCTGTAGAACGTGCCGAAAGCGAGCCACGCTATGACGGCCAAGAGCGCGAGGAACGCGAACGCGCGTCCGCCGCGCAGCGCGCCGCCTCCCGGCGTCAGGTTCTTCAAGCCGTTCTGCAGCCGGCGGATCGCTTCTTCGAGATCGCCCGGCGGTCCTCCCGAGCCCTGAGGTCCCTGCCCCCACGGCCCCTGGCCGGGAGACCGCCAGGGCCCGCCGTTATTGTTGTTCCAGGACATACGACCTCGCCCGCGCGCCGATGCGCTGGCCGTATATAGGGTAGGCCGCACGTCACGGCAACGCGCGGGCGGGAACCCGCACAGCGATCATGCCGTCGGCTTTTTCTCGCCGGCCTTCGTCGGCCCCTCGCGCCCGTCCATCGGCGTGATTTTGAGCGCCGCGATGCGGTTGCGCTGCTTGCGCAGCACCTCGAATCTGAGCCCGTGGAACAAGAAAGTTTGACGCGGCTCGGGGATCGCACGCGCCTCGTGGATCACGAGGCCGGCTATCGTCGCCGCCTCGTCGTCGGGAAGGTTCCAGTCCATCGCGCGGTTGAGGTCGCGGATGGTGACCGCGCCGTCGACGATCAGCGAGCCGTCCTGCTGCTGGCGCAATCCCAAGGCGATCACGTCGTGCTCGTCCTTGATGTCGCCGACGATCTCTTCGATGATGTCTTCGAGCGTGATCAG
>JBKQKS010000348.1:0-20807 GCA_052147395.1 Roseiarcus sp. | reverse complement strand
GAGCCCGAGCCGCGCGCGTAGCGCGCGCGCTCTGCGATAGCCCCTGGCCCAGCCGGGCCCGTCTCGCGTGGCCGGCGAGTCGGCCGCCAGAGCGTGTGCCGCGTCCGCGAGCGCCGGCGCCAGACATTCGGCCGGATCGCGGTTTTCGACCTCTCCAACCCATTCGATCAGCGCCGAACGGTCGACGGCGCGCGCGCCAGCGAGAAACTCCGCGAGCGGCTCGCCTTCGAACAACCGCGACGACTTTTCGATCATGGCGTCCGCCGCATCGTCGATGTCGTAGGGATCCACGTTCAGGGCGCCGGCGGCTTCGCAATATTCGGCCTCGTCTGGGTCGGCCATCGACGCGGAAACCCGCTCCCAGCGCAGCGCCGCGCTGGTTCGAGAGACGCCGCGGTGAGACAAGCGTTCGAGCGTCTCCTCGATCAGTAGCCGTAATTGATCGCGAGCCGTCTCGCGACTCATGATCTCGCGCGGCCCGCTCCAGAAGCGGACATCTGGATTCGCATAGGCGCGCTGCTCGGCCCAGATTTCGAAGACAGCGCCGTCGAAGCTCATCCGCACGTCCGGCAGCGCATAGCCGTCGCGATATCTGATCCAAGAAAGCTGTTGATCGCGGCCGCCGAAAATGCGCCACCAGTCGTGCACCAGACCTTCGGCGATTCCGTACAGGGGAACCGTCACGCGATCGATCGCGGAACCTTCGTCGAGATGAAAGGCGACATTTCGATCGCCGATGAACAGGCGCAGATCGGCCATCGTCGCGCTTTCTTCCGCGGAAGCGTTGGCCGCGTCATCCCTCCATTGCACCGAATACTTCAACTTTTTCATCCTCGTCGACCGGCCACCCTTTATAATGGCCCAACACGCTGTTCACGCAATAGCCGAACCAAATCCGGCCGCCTTCGTCTTTGTGCCATAGTTTCTTCGGGAACGATTTGTCACCCTCGTAGTAGCGGAATCGACCCGCGATCAATGCTTGGCGAACCCAGTTCGAAGCGCGATCCCGGTCCGCGCTCCCTACGAGCGGGCAAATCGTCGTGCTCCGCTTCTTTGGACGCGAGGCGAATCCGTCGTCGCCGACGAACGCCGCCGGCAACCCGCCCCACCAACGCTCCGTCTTGTGTTCGGAACTCCCGACGTAGGCCGCCGTGTCAATCTGTTCCCGAGTGAGCGCCGGTCGAGTCGGGATCTGTCGAGGTTGTTTCGTCATGCTTCGAGCCGCGCGACGGCAATGCCACCAAAAAAACCGGCTCACGCGATTGGCTTCGCCGCCGGGCGCCCGGCGGCTTCAATTTACAGCCGGCCCTGGGTTGTGTCGTTCGGAGCGACCGCGCAGCGACCTGGATACCGCCCCGATCACTAGTCTCGACGCGCTTTCGACGCCCCACCCGACGAGATAGGCGAGCGCCGTCCCCCACGCCGCGGCTGCGAGCACCCACGTCGTCATGTCGCCGGCGTAGTCGAACGAACCTCCGGAAATCGCGCGCATGGGCGCGATGAACGGCATCGAGATCATCACCAGCGGTAGATCGGCGAGCCATTCGCCGGCCTGCTGGAGGTAAAGGACGTAAACGGCGCCGAACACCGCGATATGGACGCACGCCAGCGCGACTCCGGTCCAGGCGAACGCGCGGCGCCGTCTGCGGGCCGTCATCGCCCGGGCTCGTGAGCGATCACCCGCTGCGTCTGGGTCCCCAGTCCCTCGATCCCCAACGAAACTGTATCGCCCGGTTTCAGAAAACGCGGCGGTTTCTTGCTCATCCCGACGCCGGCCGGGGTGCCGGTGGTGATCACGTCGCCGGGCTCGAGGCGCATGAACTGGGAGGCGTAAGACACGAGATAGCGGACGCCGAAGATCATGTTGGCGGTGGTTCCGTTCTGCATCCGTTCGTTGTTGACGTCGAGCCGGAGTTTCAGGTTCTGCGGGTCGGCGACCTCGTCCTTGGTCACCAGCCAGGGGCCGAGCGGTCCGAACGTGGGGCAGCCCTTGCCCTTCATCCACTGGCCGCTGCGCTCGATTTGGAACGCGCGCTCGGACACGTCGTTGCAAAGGCAATAGCCGGCGACGATGTCGAGCGCCTCCGCCTCGCCGACGTAGGAAGCCGCCTCGCCGATCACCACCGCGAGTTCGACTTCCCAGTCGGTCTTTTCGGAATTTCTCGGTATCAAAATTTCGTCATCCGGCCCGACGATGCAGGACGGCGCCTTGTTGAACAAAATAGGCTCCCGGGGCGCCTTGGAGTTGGTTTCGGCGGCGTGATCCGCATAATTGAGGCCGACGGCGATGAAATTGCCGACGCGCGCGACGCACGCCCCGAGCCTCGGTCCGCCCGCGACCTCCGGGAGCTCCGCCGGATCGAGTTCTGCGAGTTTCGCCAAGCTCTTGGGGGCGAGCGCGGCGCCCGAGAGATCGGGAATCGCGGCGCTGAGATCGCGTAGTTTTCCTGTCACGTCGATCAAGCCCGGCTTCTCTTTGCCCGGCGGTCCGTACCGTACGAGTTTCATGTGGGAATCCCCTCTGCCGCCGCTGCGGCGTCCAAATCCGAGCTTATATGGGACAGACGGCCTTCGCCAGACGGGCAGGCGTGACAAAAGGCGTTACAAACTCGGTCTGACAATGTCCTGGACTTTTCCAATCAGAGGGTTAGAGTTGCTCCGTTGCGTACCTCGACTGAAGCTCCTATGGACATTCGATTGTCGGGTTTGCACGTTCGTGCGAGCCCCGGGTGTCCGTAGCGCCTTCTGCGGCAACGACGGGCGCTTTGCAGCAGTCAGACCGCGCAATGTCTACCAGACTCTGTCGCCCCGGCTTTCACCGGCGCGAGCAGGATCCGTTAGATCTCGAGGAAGCCTTCAACTTCGATAAGCGTATGCAAAAAGCAACCCACGGCGTCTCGAATTGCCGTTCTGCCCGACTTGTAGCTTTGGAATTGCCATTATGAGCGATGAAGTCGGTTCAGAGCCTGGGCTTTCCCGGCGACCCGTGCTTTCGATAGCCAAAGCGCAAACTGTGACGTTTAGCGCAACACGAAAAGTAACAACCATGTCAGATATCGAACGAATCGCACTATTCATCGACGGCGCCAACCTCTACGCGAGCGCCAAATCTCTTGGCTTCGACATAGACTACAAGCGTCTTCTCAAAGAGTTTCAGGCGAAAGGGCGACTGATCCGCGCTTTCTACTATACAGCCTTGGTGGAAGACCAGGAGTATTCGTCGATCCGGCCGCTCGTCGATTGGCTCGATTACAACGGCTATTCCGTCGTCACCAAGCCGACCAAGGAGTTCGTGGATTCGACCGGACGCCGCAAGGTCAAGGGCAACATGGACATCGAGCTCGCCGTGACGGCGATGGAAATGGCCGCCCACATCGACTTGATGGTGCTGTTTTCCGGCGACGGAGATTTCCGCTCGCTGGTCGAGGCGGTGCAGCGCAAGGGCGTCCGAGTCGCGGTCGTCTCGACGGTTGCGACTCAGCCGGCGATGGTCGCCGACGAGTTGCGCCGGCAGGCCGACGAGTTCGTCGATCTGATGTCGCTCGCCCCGCGCATCGGGCGCGATCCCGGCGAGCGCGCGGCGCGCTCCGCCGACATGCGCCGCGCCCAGTTCATGAACCATAGCGCCCCCGCGCCCATGGCCGCGCAAACGCCTGTCGCGTCGACGGCGGCGGCGGACGATTCGAGCCAAGATTGAACTCGTCGGAACGGCGGAGCGGACGGATATGGCGTTCGCCGCCGAGCCTGACCGGGATTGCGCGGTCTGCGAACGCTTGGCGGCGTTCCGCGGCGAAAATCGCGTCGCGTTTCCCGACTGGGCCAACGCCCCCGTCGCCGTCTTCGGCGACGATCGGGCGCGGCTGCTCATCGTCGGGCTCGCGCCCGGCTTGCGTGGCGCCAATCGCGCCGGGCGGCCGTTCACCGGCGACTACGCCGGCGATCTGCTCTACGAGACCCTGATCGAGCTCGGATTCGCCGAGGGCGTCTACGACCGGCGGCCCGACGACGGCCTGAGGCTGCGGGATTGCGCGATCGCCAATGCGGTGCGTTGCGTTCCCCCGCAGAACAAGCCGACGCCGCGAGAGATCGCCAATTGCCGGCGCTTCCTGGCCGCTCAGCTCATTGGCATGTCGCGGGTGGCGGCCATTCTGGCGCTCGGCCGCATCGCCCATGACAGCGTGCTGAAGGCGCTCGGCGCTCGGCTCGCCGCACATGCCTTCGCGCACGGCGCCGTGCACGATCTCGGTGGGGCGGCGCCGAAGCTTTTCGACAGCTACCATTGCTCGCGCTATAATACCAACACGGGCGTGCTGACGCCCGAGATGTTCAAGTCGGCGCTCGCCGCGGTGCGGGCGCATCTCGACGGTTGAATCCATCCAGCGGCAATCCGTCGACATCGACGAACCGAGGGGAGGCGCGGGGGGAGAGCATGAGCGTCACTGTGTTCGGCATGATCGGCGACTCCGCCGTCATGGAGGTCGGGATTCGCTCGCGAGCCGGGGCGAGCGCGAAAATCCTCGCCTGGGGCGCGGTGCTGCGCGACCTCGTCGTGCAGACCGCCAGGGGCGAGCAGCGCGTCACCCTCGGCTTGAACCGGATCGAGGACTATCTCCAACATTCCCCGAGCTTCGGCGCCGTTCCCGGCCGCTACGCCAACCGCATCGCGAACGGCCGCTTCACCTTGGACGGCGTCGTTTATCGCACGGCGCTCGGTCCGGGCGAAAAGCACACGCTGCACGGCGGCCCGGAGGGATTCGGGCGGCGGATCTGGAAGCTCGCCGGCCACGACGAGAGCTCGGCGCTGCTGGAGCTCGAGTCGCGCGACGGCGACGGCGGGTTCCCCGGCGCGCTGACCGCTGCCTGTCGATACCGTTTCGAGGAACCGGCGACGTTACGCGTAGAACTCACCGCGATCGCGGACCGCGCGACGGTCGTCAATCTGACGCAGCACGCCTATTTCAATCTCGACGGGTCGGCGGACGTTCGCGACCACGAGCTGCAACTCGGCTGCGACTTCTACACGCCGAGCGATGCCGAGCAGATCCCGACCGGCGAGATTCGCGCGGTCGCGGGCACGCCGTTCGACTTCCGCGAGCCACGCCCGATCCGCAACGCCGGCGGGCGGGCCTACGACGTCAATTTCGTCGTGTCGCGCATCGTCGCGGCCGGGGAGCTCGCCTGGGTCGCGACGCTCGGCTCGCCAAAGAACGGCTTGGCGGTCGAGCTTCACAGCACCGAACCCGGCGTGCAGATTTACGACGCCGCCGGGCTGAACTGCCCGGCGCCGGGACTCGACGGCGCCCATTACGGCCCGTTCGCCGGCCTCTGCATGGAGCCGCAAGCCTTTCCCGACTCTCCCAATCGCCGCCATTTCACGCCCTGCGTGCTGCGGCCGGACGAGGAGTACCGGCATGTGAGCGAGTTTCGGTTCAGGCAGTAGCCGGCAGGCGACGTTTCATGAGTTAGGTCAATAGCATATAGGCGGACATTGGCACGGCGTCCGGACCGGCGTCGCCCCCTACTGCCTATTGCCGACTGCCCATCGAATCACTCTCTGGCGAGGCTCTCCCCCGGACCCGCTTCCGCGAGGGCGGCGCCGACTTCGAGGCCGAGGTCGTCCATCGTCGTCGTCTCGCGCACGCTGAGGTCTTCGCCCTTGGCTTGGCGCTCGGCCTGCTCGGGCGAGCGCGCGACGTTGATCGTCACCGTCGCCTCGACCTCTGGGTGAAGGTGGACGAGCGTCCTGTGCAGGCCAAGCGTCTTGATGGGCGCGTCGAGCGCGATGTGACTGCGATGCACGGCGAAGCCGATCGCCGCGGCGATCGTCTCGGCGATGTCGCGCGCCGAGACCGAACCATAGAGCTGGCCCGTCTCGCCGGCCTGGCGGATCATCACGTAGCTCTGGCGGTCGAGCCGGGTCGACCTGGCGGCGGCGTCGCTCTTCAGCGCGTCGTTGCGGACTTCGAGATCTTGGCGCTGGTCCTCGAACTTCTTCTTGTTGGCGTCGGTGGCGCGCAGCGCCTTGCCGCGCGGCAGCAGGTAGTTGCGCGCATAGCCGTCCTTGACCTTGACGGTGTCGCCCATGTGGCCGAGCTTGCCGACGCGCTCCAGCAAAATGACATCCATGTTGTTCTCCTAGGGTTTGCGGTTACGAGGGTCGACGGCCCGCTGAGCGATGCGGGCGCGCAGCTTCAAGGCGCTCTCCAGAAGGCCGATCGTGATCACGACCGGCGCTACCCAGCGCGGCGCGAGAAAAAGCGCGAGATAGAGCGCCGAGAGCAGCGCCGGGCGGCCGGGGGCGTGGCGCGACAGCGCGTGCAGCACGGCGAGGCCCTGCAAGCCGAACACCAGCGCCAGCGGGGCGGCGAGGGCCGCCGCGAAAGGGTTGAAAGGATCGGGCGCCAACCCCCAGGCGATGAGCGCGGCGAGCGCGACGAAAGCGGCGACGGCGGGCAGCGCGAGCGAGGTCGGCGCCTCGGGCCAGGGCCGCGGCAGCCGCTGCGACACTTGCGCCGTGCGCGCCGCGATATAGAGGTTGACGACGAGCATCAGCGTGGTCGAGGCCGCGATCGCCGCCGGCGCGTAGGCGAGGATCAGGCGGGCGATATCCTCGACGGTGAGCCCGTCGGGCAGCGCCACTCCGTTCGTCGCCGCGCCTTCCAGGCTCGGCTGCAGCATCGCCCGGAAGGCGTCGATGGCGTTGCGGAAGCCGCCCTGGACGACAATCAGCGTCGCCATCGCGCCGGAGCTGACGACGAAGCCCACGCCCGCAGCGACGAGGGTCAGCGTCCCCAGTCCGGCGCGATAGGGGCGCTGCGGCGGCGAGCCGCGATCGAACGGATCGAGCCGGTCGACGATTGCGAGCCCGGATACGAGGCCGGCGGGCAGGGCGACGGTGAGCGCGAACATGAGCCCGGAGCCGGGATCGATCAAACCGGCCACGCCGGCGCTCGCGACGATCATGGCTATCGCATCGGCCTCGAGGCCCCAGCCGAGCGTTGCGATCATGATCGGCAACGGCGAGAGATAGGCGAGCGCCATCGCAATCGCCGTCCCCTTGAGGGTGACGGCGAACAGCAGCGCTGAGGCGACTCCCGCGCCGCAAGCGATGGCGATGAGATTGATCATGGACTGCAACGCTGTCCCGCTTTCATGCGGTTAGAGCGGGCCCTCGCCCGCCCAACTCCCGCCGCGTTTTTTGCGCGCGGCGAGTTTCAGGGGCCGACTGCCGTCAGCGGATCACGTAAGGCAGCAGCCCGAGGAAGCGCGCCCGCTTGATCGCCTGGGCGAGCTCGCGCTGCTTGGCGGCGCTGACCGCGGTGATGCGCGAGGGCACGATCTTGCCGCGCTCGGAGATGTAGCGCGACAGCAGGCGGGTGTCCTTGTAATCGATCTTCGGCGCATTGGCGCCGGAAAACGGGCAAGACTTGCGGCGGCGGAAGAACGGACGGCGGGGGGCGGTCGACATCGAAGAGCTCCGGGATCAGGCTTCGTCGCGCGGACGGCGGGGCGGACGGTCGGGACGGTCGGAACGGTCGCCGCGATCGGGACGATCGCCGCGCGGCGGACGCGGCCCGCGTTCGTCGCGGTCGGCGTCGTCGCGCTTGCGCAGCATGGCCGACGGCCCAGCCTCGTGCTCCTCGACGCGGATGGTCATGAAGCGGATCACGTCTTCGTTGAGCGACAGCTGGCGCTCGAGCTCCTGGATCGTTGCCGCCGATGCAGAGATGTTCATCAGCGTGAAGTGCGCCTTGCGGTTCTTCTTGACGCGGTAGGCGAGCGACTTGAGGCCCCACGGTTCGACCTTGGAGACCGAGCCGCCCCGCGTGGCGACGAGCGCCTTGAGCTGTTCGGTCAGCGCCTCGACCTGCGGCGGCGTTACGTCCTGGCGCGCCAGGAAGATGTGCTCGTAGAGAGACATTGCGAGCCTTTCTCACGTGTAGCAACGAGACGTTCCGCGCAAAGCCCTTCGAGCCCGACGAGGCTCGAACCGGTTCTGTCGAAGGCGGAGACACAGGAAGCCGGGCTCGCGAGCCCTGCCTTTCGTCACCCGAAAGACCTTCCGTTCAGCCCCCAGCGGGACGCTTCGGACGCGGCCGTCTAGGCGAAACGGCCGACGAAGGCAAGCGGAATTTCAACGGTCGCCGACGGCGGCCGCGCCGCGGCTTCCAGCGGCTCGCGACGGCAGGGGCGCGGCGACCTCCGCTTGCGAGCTCGCGGGCGCAAAATACTTGCTTCGCCCCCCCCAACTGCGGCCGAACCACGCCCGTCACGAAAACGTGTTCGACAGGGGCGCGGGTGTCATGCCACCATTCGACTTGACGGCGCTCGAGGCTTTCGTATACCAACATTCATATAAGTTAACATGTGAATGTGTTTGCAAGGCGCCGAAGCGTCGCAGGGAAGGAGTGGGCATGGGGCGGGTCTTTCTGGCGGCAGTGGCCGCTTCACTCGCCGTCGCCGCATCGGCGGCGCGAGCGGAAGATCCGATCGAGCCGATCGTCGTCGACGGCGGCATTCCTCAGCCCTGGACCAACGTGAAGGGCGATCCGGCCCGCGGCCGGGCGGTGATGCTCGACAACAAGGAAGGCAACTGCATCGCCTGCCATCATGTGTCGGCGCTGAAGGAGGCCGACTTCCAGGGCGAGATCGCGCCCTGGCTCGACGGCGTCGCCGACCGCTACAGCGTGCCGCAGCTGCGCCTCATCCTCACCAATGCGAAGCTGATGTTTCCGGGCGTCGTGATGCCCGCGTTCCATCGCAACGCCGGCTTTAGGCGCGTCCTGCCGGAATACGCCGGCAAGCCGATACTGTCGGGACAGCAGGTCGAGGACGTGATCGCGTTCCTCGAGACCTTGCACTGAGTTCACGGGAGGGGTCACATGTATGATCTGACACGCCGCCAGAGTTTTGGCCTCGCCGCCGGCTTGGTTGTGGCCTCAGCGCTGCCGACGCTCGCCGAGGCCGACGCCGACGCCGATTCCAAAGCCGCGGCCGCTCGGATCATAAAGAATTTCGTCGGCTCGACAGAGCCGAAGCAGGGCGCGGTGAAGCTCGACCTGCCCGAGATCGCCGAGAACGGCAACACGGTGCCGATCTCGATCGAGATTGCGAGCCCGATGACCGAGCAATCGCATGTCGTCGAAGCCGTGGTCATCGCCGAGCTCAATCCGCAGCCCAGGATCATGACGCTGAAATTCACGCCGGCGTCGGGCAAGGCGGCGGCCTCGCTGCGCATGCGGCTCGCCAAGACGCAGGTGATCACCGCGCTCGCGCGCATGAACGACGGCTCGATCTACATGGATCAGAAGACGGTCAAGGTGACGGTCGGCGGCTGCGGCGGCTGATTATTTTGTAGCCGGGGGCCCTCATCCTGAGCTTGTCGAAGGACGCCCCCCGGCCGACAACGCAATAGGCCGGGGCCGACGCCACCGGCTACAGGGGGATCCCACGCATGTCCGAAAACAAGCCGCGCATAAAACTGCCGACGCAAGCCGCGAAGGGCGAGATCATCGAGATCAAGACGCTGATCACCCATCCGATGGAATCGGGCCTGCGCAAGGGGCCCGACGGCAAGCTCATTCCGCGCATGATCATCAACCGCTTCGTCTGCCAGTTCAACAACAAGCCGGTGTTCGAGGCCGACCTGGAAACGGGCGTCTCGGCCAATCCCTACATCGAGTTCTACGCCCGCATCGACGAGGCGGGGACGTTCACCTTCACCTGGGTCGACGATGAAAACAACGTCGTCACGGCGGAAGAAAAGATCGCGCTCGAGGCCTGAGGCGATCGACGACATTCGAGGGGAGGACGCCGGCGTGAGAGCCTTGGCGGCAGCGATCTTGGGCGCATTGGCGATCGCCGCAACGGCGGCGTCCGCCGACGACAAAATGGCGGGAATTCCCGCGCCGCCCGGGAGCCCTTTCAAGACGCTGTACTCGGGCTATCAGTACCGCTCCGCGGACACCCGCGCGATGCAGGACGACGACATTGCGAACCCGGGCTTCCTCGCCATCGACCGCGCGGCGGCCGAGTGGAAGACGCCCGAGGGCGGCGCCGGCAAGTCGTGCTTTTCCTGTCACGCCGAGGCGGCGAAATCGATGCGCGGCGTTGGCGCCGAGATGCCGAAATGGAGCCAAGCGCTCGGCAAGCCGATCAACCTCGAGCAGCAGATCGACCGCTGCCGCACGCTGTACATGAGCGCTCCCGCCTGGAGCTTCGGATCTGAGGCGCTCACCGACATGACGACCTATGTGCGCTATCAGTCGCGGGGCATGCCGGTGGACCCGAGGATCGACGGCCCGATGTCACAGTGGTTCGAGCGCGGCAAACAGATCTATTACGATCGCGTCGGCCAGCTCGATCTCTCGTGCGCCTCCTGCCACGAAGAGAACGCCGGCAAGCACATGCGCGCCGATCTGTTGAGCCAAGGTCAGACCAACGGCTTCCCCACCTACCGGCTGCGCGATCAGCGGCTGATCCCACTGCATGAGCGGTTCCAGGGCTGCATGCACGACGTGCGCGCCATTCCCTACGCGCCGCTCTCCGACGAGTTCCTCGCGCTCGAGCTCTATGTCGCCTGGCGCGGCATCGGCTTGCCCGTCGAGACCCCCGCCGTGCGCAACTGAGGCTCAAATGTTCTCTCGACGCGAATTCCTGCAGGTCGCGATGGCGACGGGCGCGATGCTCGGCGGCGGTTTCGCGCGGGCCATCGCCCAGCAGAAGCTCACTCAGGCCGAGCTCCTCGCCTTCGAGCCGCTCGGCAACGTGACGCTCATCCACGTCACCGACATCCACGGCCAGTTGAAGCCGATCTATTTCCGCGAGCCCTCGGTCAACATCGGCGTCGGCGAGGCGCACGGACGGCCGCCGCACATCACCGGCGCCGATTTCCTGAAGCGCTTCGGCATCCCGGCCGGCAGCGCCAACGCCTATGCGCTGACTTCAGAAGACTTCGAGGCGCTCGCCAGAACTTACGGCCGCATCGGCGGCCTCGACCGGCTGGCGACGGTCGTCGCGGCGATCCGCGCCGAGCGCGGCGCCAAGGTTGCGTTGCTCGACGGCGGCGACACCTGGCAGGGCTCGTGGACTTCGTTGCAGACGCGCGGCCAGGATATGATCGACTGCATGGCGCTGCTGAACCCCGATGCGATGACCGCGCATTGGGAGTTCACCTACGGGACCGACCGCGTCAAGGAGGCCGTCGCCGCGCTGAAGTTTCCGTTCCTCGCGCTCAACGTGCGCGACAACGATTGGAACGAGCCGGTGTTCGCGCCGATGACCATGCTCGAGCGCGGCGGGGTGAAAATCGCCCTGCTCGGCCAGGCGTTTCCCTATACGCCGGTCGCCAATCCGCGCTGGATGATCCCGAACTGGTCGTTCGGCATCCGCGAGGAAGACGTGCAGGCCCATGTCGACAAAGCGCTGAAAGACGGCGCCGGCCTCGTCGTGCTGCTCTCCCACAACGGCTTCGACGTCGATTACAAGCTCGCTTCGCGGGTGAAGGGCATCGACGTCATCCTCACCGGCCACACACACGACGCGATCCCCGAGCCGGCAAAGGTCGGCAAGACGCTGCTCATCGCCTCCGGCTCGTCGGGCAAGTTCGTCGCGCGGCTCGATCTCGACGTGCAGGGCGGCGAGGTGAAGGCGTTCCGCCACAAGCTGATCCCGCTGTTTTCCGACGTGATACAGCCGAACGCGGAGATGGCGGCGAAGATCACGCAAGCGCGCAAGCCGTTCGCGGGCGAACTCGCCAAGAACCTCGGCAAGACCGAATCGCTGCTCTATCGCCGCGGCAATTTCAACGGCACGTTCGACGATCTGATCTGCCAGGCGATGCTCGCCGAGCGCGACGCGGAGATCGCGCTGTCGCCGGGATTCCGCTGGGGCACGAGCCTCACCTCGGGGTCGGACATCACCTTCGAGGACCTGACCAACGCGACCGCGATCACCTACCCAAACGTCTATCGCAACCCGATGACCGGCGCTCAGTTGAAGAGCATCCTCGAGGACGTCGCCGACAATCTGTTCAATGTCGATCCCTATTATCAGCAGGGCGGCGACATGGTGCGCGTCGGCGGCCTCGGCTATGCGATCGACGTGTCGAAGACTCTTGGCCAGCGCATCTCCGACATGACGCTCCTGAAGACCGGGGAGGCGATCGACGCCGGCAAGACGTACCAGGTCGCCGGCTGGGCGAGCGTCAACGAGGACGTCGAGGGGCCGCCGATCTGGGAACTGGTCGCCGATCATCTGGCCAAGGAAAAGGTCGTCAAGCTCGAACCCAATCGGGCCGTCAAAGTATCCGGAGTCTGAGGAGGCTTTCGATGAACCGTCGGATGTTCGCCGCTGCGTTGCTGTTCTCCGCGTTCGCGCTCGCGCCCGCTCGCGCCGACGAAACCCACAAGCTCGCGCTGCAGGTCAGCGACGACGATCCGGCCAAAATGCGCGCCGTGCTCGACGTCGCCGCCAATGTGTCGCGAACCTATTCCGGCCGCGGCGAGGAGGTCGACATCGCCGTCGTCGCCTTCAACGCCGGCATCGGCATGCTGCTCGCCGACCGCTCGCCGGTCGCCGAGCGCATCATCGGTTTCGGCAAGTCGATGCCCAACGTGCGCTTCGAGGCCTGCGAGCAGACGCTGCACGGCGTCGAGCAGCGCGAGGGCAAGGCGCCGCCGCTGCTGCCGGGAGTACGCAAGGTCGAAGCCGGCGTCGTCGAGCTGATCACCCTCGGCGAGCAGGGCTACACGATCGTCAGGCCGTGACGGGAAAGAGAGGAACGACAATGGAGCGACGCGGATTCTTCAAGTTTTTCGCGGCGGGCGGCGCGGGCCTGCTGGCGCTCGCTCGCCTGAGCAAGGCTGAGGCCGCCGACAAGGACAAGGTCGTCTATCACCTCGACGACCTCGACAAGGTCGATTTCGTGCTCGGCAATATCGACAATCACATCAAGGGCACGGGCGGGCCGGGCAAGGTGAAGCTCGCGCTCGTCGTGCACGGGCCGGCGCTGAAGGCTTTTCACGCGATCGACGCCGTCGCCGAGACGGAGAACGCCTTCAACGGCCTGCGCGACCGCGGCGTGGCGCTGAACGCCTGCGCCAACACGATGCGGGCGCAGAAGGTGACGCTCGCCGATCTGCTCCAGGGCTTCGTCGTCGCCGAGAAGGGCGGGGTGGTCAAGCTCGCCGAGTACCAGGGCGAGGGCTATGCCTATTTGCGGCCATGAGCGATGAGGACGAGATATGAAATGGTTGCGCAACGCGCTGGCGGTCATCGGCTTGCTCGCCATCGTGCTGGGAATCGTCGGCTATGTGAAGGTGAGCGCGATCCTCGGCGGCCTCGACCCGCGGGCGTTCGCGACCTATCGCGACATCGCGACGAAGCTGATCACAACGGGCGACATCGCCGAAGCGACGGTGTGGAAGGCGAAGGTCAAGCAGGGCCTCGGCTTCGACGACGTCGACAACGCCATCAAGTCGGCGGCGACCACGCTCAACATTCGCGGCGTCGGCGAGCTGCCGCTCGGCGACCAGGTCGCCGCCATGCAGGGCAAGCCGTGGCGCAAGCTGAAGATCTACCTCTATTGCAATCCGCTCACCGCGGCTGAGATGGTCGATTATTCCGACGCGTATTCCGCCTATCTGCCGTGCCGAATCGCGCTCGTCGAGGACAACAGCGGGGCGCTGTGGATCTATACCCTCGACATGGACCTGATGATCTACGGCGGCAAGCCGCTGCCCCCGGCGCTGAAGGCGGAAGCGGAAAAGGTCAAGTCGATCATGCAGAAGATTCTGGAGCAGGGTGCGACGGGAGATTTTTAGAGCGGTTCCCGATCGACGTGAATCGCCGCCGTCAAAAGCGAGCGAAGCGAAGCAATCCAGGGCGGCCGGGCTCAGGCCCCTGGATGGCTTCGTCGCTCACGGTCCTCGCAATGACGGGGTGTCGGTTCGATCGCAAACCGCTCTAGCGCTCGCCGGGGATTGCGCTCTCCCCGCTTGCAGCGACAGAGGGGATATCACATGTTCGGGCCGATATCGATTTCGAGGCTGGCCAAATGACCGACGACTATCTCAACCGCTACGACCCCGTGTGGCGGGCGTCCGCCAAATACCAGCGGACCCCCGAGAACGACGTTGACATCGCGATCTCGTTCGATCTGCCGCAGGCGCGACTGACCCATTGCCCGATGCTGGCGCCGACGTGCGCTCGCTGGCGCTGACGCGGCGCGTCGCGTCTTGCGCACCCACCTGATGTGAGGGGCAGCCATGGAAATGTTCATCGACGGGTCTTCGCGCGCCAGCCGTTCGGGGGCGCGCATGGCGGTGATCAATCCGGCGAGCGGCGAACAATTCGACAGCGTTCCCCTCGCCGACGCCGACGACGTCGAGGACGCCCTCGCCAGCGCCGAACGCGCTTTCGCCGTCTGGAAGGCGACGCCGGTGGAAACGCGCGCGCGACTGCAGCATCGCGCCGCCGATGTGATGCGCTCGCGAGCGGAGGAGCTCGGCGCCTTGCTGATGCGCGAACTCGGACGTCCGGTCGTCGGCGCGATCGCCGAGGTCGTGCGCGCCGCCGACCTGATCGACGTCTATGCCGAGGAAGGCCTGCGCATCGCCGCAGAGGTTCCGCTCTCCGGCATCGCCGGCGAAAAAACCCTCATTACCCGCGAGCCGGTTGGCGTCGTCGTCGCCATCACGCCGTTCAACAATCCGATCAACCTCATCGCGCTGAAGCTCGGCGCGGCGTTGATCGCCGGCTGCACAATGGTCGCCAAACCCTCGGAAGACACGCCATTGACGACGATCCGGCTTGCCGAGCTGTTCGTGGAGGCCGGCTATCCCAAGGGCGTGTTCAACGTGGTGACCGGGGGCAGGGCGACCGCGGAAGCGCTGGTCATGCACGAGATTCCGCGCAAGATCACGTTCACCGGCGGCGTCGCCGCGGGCAAGGCGATCGCCGCCGCGGCGGCGGCGACGCTGAAGCGGGTGACGCTCGAGCTCGGCGGGCAGAGCCCGGCGATCGTGTGCAAGGACGCCAATCTCGACAGAGCCGCGGCGAGCCTCGCGCGCCACGGCTTCGCCAATTCCGGGCAGTTCTGCTACCGCGCCGCGCGCGTATATGTCGAGCGCGAGGTCTACGAGCCGCTGATCGAGAAGCTCGTCGAGCGGGCGTCGAGCCTCGGCGTTGGAGCGCCCAAGACAGGCGCCGCGCTCGGACCGCTCGTCAACGAGAAGATTTTTCGCAATTGCGAGCGGCACGTGCTCGAGGCGAAAGCGAAGGGCGCGCGGATCGTCCTCGGCGGCCACCGACTGACCGGCGAGGGATTCGACGGCGGCTGGTATTTCCCGCCGACGATCGTCGCCGACGCCGATGCTTCCATGCTGATCATGAACGAGGAGACGTTCGGGCCGGCGATCGCCGTCGCGCCGTTCGACAGCCGCGAGGAGGCGCTCGCCGCCGCCAACGCCACCCGCTTCGGCCTCGCCGCCTTCGTGTTCACGGCCGATCTCGGCGTTGGCCTCGCGATGGCCGAGCGCCTCGAGGCGGGCTCGGTGTGGGTCAACGACATCCGGCGATCGAGTCCGTTCGCGCCGTTCGGCGGCGTCAAGCAGAGCGGCCTCGGCCGCGAGAAGGGCCGTTACGGGGTGGAAGATTATCTCGAATACAAGGCGATCTATCTGAGCTATAACGCGAAATTGTGATTTGTAGCTGGGGGCGCCGACCCCGGCTCCGAACCCCGGCTTCGCCGCGGCCGGTTTTATTTTGCGACGAGTCGGGGTCGTCCTTCGACAAGCTCAGGATGAGGGCCCCCGGCTACATCCTCACTTCAGCCCGCGCACGCTCTTCAAATCCAGATCGCGAATCTTCTTGCGCAGCGTGTTGCGGTTGAGGCCGAGAATCTCGGCGGCCTTGATCTGATTGCCGCGCGTCGCCGACAGGGTGGCGGCGATCAGTGGCGCCTCGAGCTCGCGCAGCACGCGATGGTAGAGCCCCGCCGGCGGGAGATTTTCGCCGAACGAGCGGAACAGGGCGGTCACATGGGCGTCGAGCCCGCCGGTGAATTGCTCGTGGCCGGTTGCGGCCGCCAGGCGTTGCGGCTCGGGCGTGGTCGCGAGGCTGTGCAGCGGTCCGGAATAGCTGAGCTCGGCCTCGATCAGCGGCTCCGTGATCACCTCTTGCGGATAAAGCGCCGCGAGCCGCCGCATCAGATTCTCTAACTCGCGGATGTTGCCGGGCCAGGGGTAGCGCTTGAGCCGTTCGAGCGCGCCGGCCTCGAGGGTTTTCATCTGCAAGCCTTCCGCGACCCCGCGCTGGAAAAAATGCCGGACCAGATCCGGAATGTCTTCTACGCGCTCGCGCAAAGGCGGCAGGCGCAATGGCACCACGTTGAGGCGGAAAAACAGATCCTCGCGGAACAGGCCCTGCTGGATGGAGTGGCGCAAGTCCTTGTTGGTCGCCGCGACGATGCGCACGTTGGTCTTGATCGGCGTGCGCCCGCCGACCGTCGTGTATTCGCCCTGTTGCAGCACGCGTAACAGCCGCGTCTGCGCCTCCATCGGCATGTCGCCGATCTCGTCGAGGAACAGCGTGCCGCCTTCGGCCTGTTCGAAGCGGCCGACCGAACGGGCGTTGGCGCCGGTGAAGGCGCCCTTTTCGTGGCCGAACAGCTCGCTTTCGATGAGGTCGCGTGGGATCGCGGCCATGTTGATGGCGACGAACGGCCCGTTCTTGCGCTTGCCGTAATCGTGCAGCGCGCGGGCGACGAGTTCCTTGCCGGTGCCCGACTCGCCCGAGATCATCACCGTGAGGTCGGTCTGCATCAGCCGCGCGACGGCGCGGAAAATATCCTGCATCGCCGGCGAGCGGCCGACGAGCGGCATGTTTTCCTGCGGGGCCTCTTCGGCGGCGCCCTCGCGGCGGCGCTTCGGCTCGGCGAGGGCGCGCCCGACGATGGCGACCAGCTCCTTGAGGTCGAAAGGCTTGGGAAGATACTCGTAGGCGCCGCGCTCGCTCGCCTTGATCGCGGTCATGAACGTGTTCTGCGCGCTCATGACGATGATCGGCAGCTCGGGACGAATGCGGCGGATGCGCGGCAGCAGCTCGAAAGCATTGTCGTCGGGCATCACCACGTCGGTGATCACGAGGTCGCCTTCGCCGGCCGCAACCCATCGCCACAGGCCCGCGACGGTGCCGGTGGCGCGCACCTCGTAGCCGGCGCGCGACAGCGCCTGATTGAGAACCGTTCTTATCGCCGCGTCGTCGTCGGCGACGAGAATCTGCCCGGACGGCATCAGTTCGAACTCCTCATCGCCCGGAGAAAGGCGGCTCGCACCCGCGTCTCACGGCTTGACGGCCCCGCCCGGCGGGCGGGTTTGCAGCGGCATCAGCACCCGGAATGTGGTCCGCCGCGGCAGGGATTCGCACTCGACGATGCCTCCATGTTCGCCTATGACTTTGGCTACCAAAGCAAGACCCAGGCCAGAGCCCGAAGTCTTGGTTGACACGAACGGGTCGAACAGATTGCTCGCGATGTCGGGCGCGATGCCCGAGCCGTTGTCGCGCACGCAGATCTCGAGCGGCAGGCTCACCGGCTCGGCGCTGGTCGCAGTCTTGATGCGCACCCCGGGGCGGTAGGCGGTGGTGATCACGATCTCGCCGTCGATTGCCTCCTCGCCAATGGCTTCCGCGGCATTCTTGACGAGATTGAGGAACACCTGGACGAGCTGATCGCGCGAGCCGAGCACGTTGGGCAGCGAGGGGTCGTAGACCGCGAGCACCCGGATATGGCGGGCGAAGCCAGCTAACGCGAGCCGCTTCACGTGATCGAGCACCGAATGGATGTTGAGGCTCTCGCTCGCGAGCGGCCTCTCGTCGGAGAACGCCTGCATGCGGTCGACCAGCTTCACGATGCGGTCGGTCTCCTCGCAGATGAGTTGGGTCAGCGCCCGGTCGTCGTCGTTGACCGAGGACTCGAGCAACTGCGCCGCGCCGCGGATGCCGGAGAGCGGGTTCTTGATCTCGTGGGCGAGCACGGCGCCGAGCGCGGTGATCGACCGCGCTGCGCTGCGATGCGTCAGCTGCCTGTCCATTTTTTCGGCAATTGATCGTTCGTGCAGCATTACCGACACGCCGTCCTCGGCGCACATTAGCGGCGCGACGAAGGCGTCGACGAGTTTTCCGCCGCCCGTCCGGGGCGTGGAAATGTCGAGTTTATAACCATTTACCGTCGACTGTGTCGCCAGCGCGTCGGCGATCAGCTGGAACAGCGGGGAGCCGAAGGGCAGCAGATCGGCGAGCCCCGCGCGCAGCAGCAGCGCGCGTCCCATGTCGAAAAAATGTTCCGCCGCGATATTGACCTCGAGGATGTCGCCGTTCTTGCCGATCGCCAGCAGCGGTTGGGGCAGGGCGTTGAGCAGCCTTGCCGGATCCGGCCGCGCGCGCTCCGGAGGACTGCGAGTTTCACGCCGGTTCACGCCGCGGCCCTGTCGTTGTTGGTTTCGAACGCGCGCGCGAGCAGGGTTTTGGCCCGCTCGGGGTCTTCGGTCGTCACCAGCTCGCGCCGCAGCGCCCCGGGCGCCTCTTCCGCCTCTGCGTAAGCCGCGAGATGCTTGCGCATATGGCGCAGGCCGGGGAGTCGGCCCATCGCGGCGAGAAGCGAGTCCAGGTGCTCGAGCGCATCGTCCCGCCGCTCGGCGGGCGGGGGCGCAACGAGCGGGCCGCCGTCGTGGAGCGCCCGCGAGATGGCGCCGACGAGCCAGGGCGCGCCGACCGCGGCGCGGCCGATCATCACGCCGCGGGCGCCGGACAGCTTCAGCATCGCGCGCGCGTCGTCGAGGTTCTCTCCGTCGCCGTTGACCACCACGGGGATCTTCACCGCCTCGACGACTTCGCGGACCGCGATCCAGTCCGCGGCGCCTTTGTAGAATTGCTCGCGGGTGCGCGCGTGCACCGTGATCATGGCCGCGCCCGCGGCTTCGGCGCGCCGAGCGACCGCAGCGGCGTTGCGGCTCGTTTCGTCCCAGCCGAGCCGCGTCTTCACCGTTACCGGGACGTCGACAGCGCGCGCCGCCGCTTCGACGATCCGCGCCGCGTGATCGAGATCGCGCATCAGCGCCGCCCCGGCGAGCTTGCCGGCGACCCGCCGGGCCGGGCAGCCCATGTTGATGTCGACGAGCTCGGCGCCCGAATCGGCGACGACGCGAGCGGTCTCGGCGACGGCGTCGGGCTCCCAGCCGACGATCTGCACCGCGTTGGGCGTTACGCCGCGCCCCTCGGCGCGCAGCCGGCTCTCGCCGTCGCCGTCGAGAAACATTCGGGTTGCGACCATTTCCGAGAACGTGAGCGCGGCGCCGCGCCGGCAGGCGATGCGGCGCAGGCCGACGTCGGTCAGCCCCGCCATGGGCGCGAGCAAGCCTATTCCGGAAAGGCGCAGGCGCGCGATGTTCAGCTCGCCCAGCGCTGGCCTGCCTGAATTCTGTGCAATCGACATCCTGCCTATAGTCTAGTCATTTGTATGGGGAACGCAAGGCGCCGATTGGTAGCAAACCGGCGCTTGCATCCGCCCCTCGCGTTCGCTATCAAGCGCGCCGCGCCGCCTTCGAGGGCCGGCCGTTGGGGGATAGTTCAACGGTAGAACTGCGGACTCTGACTCCGTCAATCTTGGTTCGAATCCAGGTCCCCCAGCCAGAATCTCTCTAGCCCATTGAAAATGCAGTCGAGGATGTTTTCCGTAGCTCCCGCGCTGCGGGAAAGTTCCCCGAACTGTCCCCCCGGCCTGTCGCCCAGGAGGACGGAATGAGCCGTCGGCTGCGCCAGAATATCGTTCGCCGCTTCGGCGAATATCATTTCACCAAGAAGTTGAGCGCGGGGGCGGGCTGGCGGACGATCGCCTTCTCCTCGAGCATTCGACAACCGCCGCAGGTGATGATGGTGGCGCGCAAGTCGACGCGCAGTTCCATCTGTCGAGCCCGCTCGTCATGTCCGGCGCCCCTCGCCATCACCATGCACCACGCTGTGATTACGTAAAATCGCCGCCGACGCGGCGGCTGTTCGCGCCGGCAGGGGCGAGCGGGTTGCGCATCGTGGGCACGCTGCAGCGCCTCCAGGAGGCGTTGATGATCTCGGCGAGGACGGCCTCGTCGGGGACTTACGTACGAGCGCGCGAAGGTTCGTCATCTCCTCGCTCATTCCGTCGGGAAATCGTCGGCGACCCTCTCGCAGCAGGAGGGCGGGCGCCGCTCCGCATGCCCCCCGCCGCGACTCTTCAGCAGATTTTGAAAACCTAAAGAACTTCTGAATATCAGAAAGGCTGCGCATCGTCGGAGAGATTCGCGTTTTCGAGATTTGTTGGATAGACGGCCCGGATCGGTAGGTTGTATGAGCGAACCCGTACCCGGGGGCTTGCAAGCGGCTAGGCATTCGGTTGGCCCGCCCTCGTCGAGGCGTAACGAAAACTCGACGAGAGGCGATCCACGAAAGCAGTTCAGACAAAGGTCAGAGTTCGATGACGAAAGCGGTTCCTTCGGATGGCAAAGTTGCGCTGATCACTGGCGTAACAGGTCAAGACGGAGCTTATCTCTCCGAGTTGCTTCTGGCGAAGGGCTACGTCGTCCACGCGATCAAGCGGCGGTCGTCATCATTCAACACGGGCCGTATCGAACACCTTTATCAAGATCCGCACGTCGACAATCAACGCTTCGTGCTGCACTACGGCGACATGACGGACTCGACCAATCTGATCCGGGTGGTGCAGCAGTGCCAGCCCGACGAAATCTATAATTTGGCGGCGCAGAGTCACGTCAAGG
>JBKQKS010000347.1:0-20485 GCA_052147395.1 Roseiarcus sp. | reverse complement strand
GGCGCGGCGAGCTGGATGCCCGCCTCGCGCAGCCGGCGCAGCACGTCGAAATTGAGCTCGCTGTGCACCTTCTCGGCGACGAGCGCATCGTCGACATAGCAATAGAGGTCGAACATCAGCGACCAGTCGCCGAACCCGCTGAATAGCGCCAGCGGCGCCGGAAACGTCTGTACCAGCTCCTGCGCCCGCGCCGCGGCGATCAGCAGCTCGCGCACCGCCTCGGCATCGGACTCGTGGGCGACGTTGATGCGCACGACGATGCGGGCGAGCCGGTCGGTGAGCGTCCAGTTCTTGACCGACGTGGTCACCAGCGTCGAATTCGGCACCACCAGCGTCGAACGCTCGAAAGTTTCGATCTCGGTGGCGCGCGCTTTGATCTTGCGCACGAACCCCTGCTCCGCGCCGACCACCACCCAGTCGCCGACCCGGATGTCGCGTTCCCAGAGCAGGATCAGGCCGGCGACGAAATTGTTGACGATGCTCTGCAGGCCGAAGCCGATGCCGACCGAAAGCGCGCCGGCGACGAGCGCGAACTGCTGCAGATCGAGTCCGAGCCGCGCGCCGCTGACGAGCAGCGCGATGATGATCCCGACGTAGCCGGTGATCGCGCGGATCGAATGGTTGACGCTGTCGTCGAGGCGGGTGCGCGGCAGATAGCGCTGGCCCAGCCAGTTCTGCACGGCGCGCGTCGCGATGACGCCGATGATGAACACCAGGCCCGCGGTGAGGAGCGACGACAGCGAGATCGTGACGCCGCCGATGGTCAGGCCGAAATAGGCGTCGCGCAAAGTCGTCGATATGTCCTGGCTCGGCAGGCCGAAGGGCGCGAAGGTGACGACGAGCGCGGTGATCAGCGCGGCGAGGCGGGCGAAGCCCTGGGCGATGACGACGATCTGCTCCATCGTGTCGCGGCGCAGGCCGATGATCGTCATCAGCCCGAGGCCAATCGAAGCGTCCGGCTCCAGCAACAGCTGCGCGCTCTCCTGCACCAGCGCGTCGGCGAGATAGAGCGACCCGCCGACGGCGAAAACCACCAGCGTATGATTGACGAGGAAGGCGGCGAACGCGATGTAGCCGAGCGCCGCCGCCGCGAACAGCACGGCGATGAAAACCCAGGCCAGCGTGCGCGCCGGCGCCCAGGGGTCGCGGCCCGGCGGCGGCTGAACCCTGGGATCGACGATGCGGCGCAGCACGCCCACGCCGGCGAGCGCAATCAAAGTCGCGCCGAGCGCGCGCGAGGCGATCGAGATGTTCAGCGAGGCGGTGGCCTCCGCCACGGCTTCCAGCAGGCGCTCGGCGCTCCACACCACGGCGATGAACATCAGGCCGCGGAACAACAGTGTGGACGCGCGGTCGCCGAGGTTGATCAGCCGCCAACGGCCTTCGCCCGGCGCCAGCAGCCCGCGGCCGAAGGCGTAGGCGATCGCAATGAGCCTCAGACCGTCGAGCGCGGCGTAAACGGCGCCCTGCAATTGCGGATCGGAGATGTCGAACGCATCGAGCGCATAGGCGAACACGCCGAGCATCGCGAGCGGGATGCCGGCGAGCACGATGATCGTCCACACGGCGGCGAGCGCGCGCCTGAGCCGCGTCGGCGACGGCCGGTTGCGGTCCCGGGCGAGAACGCGCGAAGCGATCCAGCGCGCTGGCGCCGTAGAGGCGGCGAGGGCGAGAGTGAGGGCGAGGAATCCGAGCGCCTGGCCCTCGCTGAGCCGCGTCGAAAGCGAGCGCCGCCAGTCCGAGAGAAGCCCGACGATCACGCTCATGTCGCGCGGCCCTTCGCGCGCGAGATCGACCCACAGCAAGGGGCTCAACACGCTCAGCGAACGCGCGAACGTCTGCTTGGCGAACAGGTTGCGCCGCGCGGCGCCGATGCGGTTGGCGTCCTCGTCGGTCTGCAGCAGCAGCGCGCGCGCGAGCTTGAGGTCGGCGTCGAGCGCATCGTGCTTGGCCTGCTCGGTCTTCAATTCGTCGGTGAGCGTTTCCGATGCAGCGGCGGCCGTCTCCGACGCGGCGGCGGCCGTCTCCTTGGACTTCGGCGACAGCTCCGCCAGGCGCTTGTCCGAGGCCGCGAGGCGCGGCGTCAGGTCGCCGATCACCGTTTGCAACTGGCCGCCGAGAGGATCGTTGATCTGGCGCAGTCGGGCCAGGTCCGAATCGGTGAGGTTGTCGGCCTTGAGCTCGTTCTCGACGTCGGAGAGCGCAGAACGCACCTGCTCGATCACCTCATGCGCCGATTGTTCCGCGGCGAACGACGGCTGCACGAACGCGGACGCGAAAATGGCGAGCCAGGCAACTATGCGGACGAAGACCAAGGGCGCTCTCGGAGAGTTCGGGCGGGAAGGGGAGGGCGCCTCTTGGCGCCCGACAATGGCCGCGCTGTGACGGCGCTCGACGCCGACGGCTTCCGTCGAGTTCACCTTGGCTCGGGAAAAGGGCTGCATGTCCGTCGCCGCTTTGTTAAAGGAGGCCGGGCAATTCGAGGTTTCGACGTGACCGCTCCCCTCTCTGACGTGAATTCGGACGCGGCCCGACTCGCCGCCGGGGCGCGCGCGCTCGAGTACTTCCTCGAAGCGGGCTTCTTGCGCCTCGAGCCGCCGATCCTGCAACCGGCAGCGGCGTTCCTGGACATGTCCGGGGAAGACATTCGCGGCCGGCTGTATCTGACGGCCGACTCTTCCGGCGAGGAACTGTGCCTGAGGCCGGATTACACCATACCCGTCTGCCTCGCGCATCTCGCGTCGGCCGAGCCGCAGCGACCGGCGCAATACGCCTATCTCGGCCCGGTATTCCGCGCCCGCGCCGGCCGGCGCGGGGAGATGGCGCAGACTGGGCTCGAAAGCTACGGCCGGCATGACATCGAGGCGGCGGACGCCGAGATGTTGGCGACGGCGCTAGAGGCGGCGTCGAGCGCCGGCGCCAGGGCGCTCGACGTGCGCATCGGCGACGTCAGGGTGTTCGACGGCGTGATCGGCGCGCTCGGGCTTCCCGACGCTTGGCGCCGCCGGGTGCGGCGCGGTCTCGCGCAGGGCAAAACGCTCGCGGCGATCCTCGCGGGCGCGACCTCGGCCGCGAACGGACAATCGGGCGTTCTGGCGGCGCTGGAGCGCGCCGACCACGCCGGGGCCAAGGCGCTCGTGCGGGATCTGCTCGGCATCGCGGGCATTTCGACGGTCGGCGGCCGCGACGTCTCCGAGATCGCCGACCGCTACCTCGAACAGGCGGCCCAACGCGCAGAGGGCGGCGTCGGCGCCGAGGCGCGGGTGGTCCTCGAACGCTTCCTCGCCATTGCCACCGATCCCGATGCGGGCGCGGCTAGCTTGAGGGCGCTCGCCAAAGAAGCGAAGCTCGACATCGGGGCGGCGATCGATTCGTTCGAAGAGCGCGTCGGCTTCCTTGCCGCGCGCGGGCTGGCGATCGCGGACTTCCGCTACGACGCCGCCTTTGTACGCGACCTCGACTACTACACCGGCTTCGTGTTCGAGGCGGTCGACGCGGCTTCGCCCGGCGCCAAGCCGGCGCTGGTCGGCGGACGCTACGACGGGCTCGCGCGCCGCATGGGCGCCGGCGCTGATATTCCTGCGGTCGGCGCCGCGATCTGGATCGACCGCCTGCCACTGACCGGAGCGTGAACGATGACGACGGAAACCGACGCTCCGCTGGTGCTCGCCGTGCCCTCCAAGGGTCGATTGCAGGAGAATGCGCAGCAGTTCTTCGCTCGCGCCGGGCTCGAATTCGTGCAGGGGCGCGGCGCGCGCGACTATCGCGGCGCCATAGCCGATCTCGATGGCGTCGAGGTCGCGTTCCTCTCCGCCTCCGAGATCGTCGGTCAGCTTGCACAGGGGTTCGCCCATTTCGGCGTCACCGGCGAGGATCTGGTGCGCGAGCAGGTCGCCAACGTCGAGGCCAGGCTCGCGCTGCTCGCGCCGCTCGGTTTCGGCCGCGCCAATGTCGTCGTCGCCGCGCCGCAGGCCTGGATCGACGTGCGCCGGATGGCCGATCTCGAGGACGTCGCCGCGCATTACCGCGCCAAGACCGGCAAACGGATGCGGGTCGCGACCAAATACGTCAATCTCACGCGCGGATTTTTCGCCGAACACGGCGTCGCCGACTACCGCATCGTCGAAAGCCTCGGCGCCACCGAGGGCGCGCCGGCGGCCGGGGCGGCGGAGCTCATCGTCGACATCACCACCACGGGGGCGACGCTGGCTGCGAATGCGCTGAAAATCCTCGACGACGGAATAATTTTGAAGAGCCAGGCCAATCTCGTCGCTTCGCTGACAGCGCCGTGGGGCGCGCGCGCCCGCGGCGCGGCGAGGGCCATACTCTCGCGCATCGCGGCCACCGAACGGGCGCGGCGCACGCGCGAGGTGCGCGCCCGGCTGCCGGCGCCTGTCGACGTTACCGTCGCCGAGGCGGCGCGGCTCTACGACGCGACGCCGGCGTTGGGTGAGGGCGCCGACCCGCTCGGCTTCGTCACCCTTCATTGCGACAAGGCCATGACCGCCGACCTCGCCGCCTGGCTCATCGAGCAGGGGGCCGAGCGCGTCACCGTCGCCGCGCTCGAGCAGGCGTTCGACAAGCGCAACGCGCTGCAGGACGCGCTCGAGGCGCGCATCGGGGCGCTGTAGTCGCACCCGACTACAGGCGCGCCTCCACGACCCGCGCGCCAGACTTCGGGGCCGGCCCTCATCCCGACTCTCTGCCGCCCCCCGACCGGCTCGAGAGAGCGTCCGCACACATCTTTCCGAGGGACGCGCGATCAGGGAAAAGAACGGTGATGCCAACAGCCCCCTCGTCCTGAGGCTCCTTCGACAAGCTCAGGAGCGAAGCGGCCTCGAAGGACGCTCCAGCTAGCACGACCAATCGCGCCAGACCGGGCCGCAGATGTCCAAGCGGCGAAAAGCGGCCTGCACGAGCCGCACGGACTCCTGGAGCGTCCTTCGAGGGCCCTTCGGGCCGCCTCAGGACGAGGGTTGATGGCGGCAACGGCGCTTTCCGCGGTTCTGCGTGCCCAGGAAAGATGTGTGCCTACGTTAGCCCGCTCGAGAGCGCGCGCGCGCTCACCCATTTCGTGATCGTCACTTCGTGCACGGCGTCCAACGTCAGCGTCGCCTCCGGCGCGAGGCCGGCGCGGGCGAGGATGGCCTCGGGCGAAAACCCATTGCGCACGGCGGAGAACACCGGTGTGCCGCCCGGCTGGCGCGCCTTGCCGGCGCGGCTCAAATGGAAGGCGTGATAGACGGGCAGAAACAGATCATAGGCCGAGGTTCCCCCGAGCGCCGCGATCGTCCCGCTGTCGAGGCCGATGGCGCGGCAGGCGTCGAACACCGTCACGCCCTCGGGATTCCACAGCCATTCGCGCAGCGAACCCGGAACGAGCGCCAGCGTTGCGACGCTGCGCGTCATCCAGAACCGCCGCCGATTCGGCGAGTGGACGTGGCCCTCGTGCGAATGGCGGCCGTGCACGACGAGATCGACTCTATCGAGCGCGTCGGAGAAGAACCGCTGATCCGCCTCGTATTTGATGCTGTCGGGCATCACGCCGTTCTCGTCCGCGATCATGCCGTCGACAGTGACGATCGCATAGCCGTCGACGGCGAAGGATTCGGTCATCTTCAACTCGCTTCCAACCCGCTCACGTCGCTCGGGCGCGTCCCGGCGACGCGGCGGACTTGCGAACAAAACGCGAAACATGCTTCGTGGGACTCATGGCCGCGCTCCCGATTCGCTCAGACGGTTTCGCCGATCTCAACGCCGATCTCAATGCCGCGCAACGCGCGGCGGCGGAGCATGGCGTCGACGATCCGTCCGGGCCGGCGCCGCTGCTGGTGATCGCCGGCGCCGGGGCGGGCAAGACCGCTACGCTCGCCCACCGCGTCGCCCATCTCATTCTCCACGGCGCCGATCCGAAGCGCATCATGCTCGCAACCTTCTCGCGCCGCGCCGCGGCCGAGCTCGGCCGCCGCGTGCAGCGCCTTTTGCAGCGCCGGCTGCCGGCGGAAGCCGCGGCGGCGGCGGCGCCGGCTTACGCCGGCACCTTCCATTCGATCGGCGCGCGGCTCTTACGCGAATACGCAGAGAGTATCGGGCTCGACCCCAATTTCACCATTCACGATCGCGAGGATTCCGCCGATCTGATGAATTTCGTTCGCCACGCCTGCGGCCTCTCGGACGCCCCGGAGCGGTTTCCGACCAAGGCGACGTGTCTGGCGATCTATTCGCGCGCCGTCAACGCGCGCGAGCCTCTGGAGACCACGCTGGCGCGGCGCTTCCCCTGGACCGCCAAGCACGAGGCGGCGCTGAAGAAGCTGTTCGCCGCCTATGTCGAGGCCAAGCAGCGCCAGTCGGTGCTCGATTACGACGACCTCTTGATCTATTTCGCCGCGATGCTCGCCGAGCCGGCGCTGGCAGCGGAGATCGCCGGGCGTTTCGACCATCTGCTGGTCGATGAATACCAGGACACCAACCTGTTGCAGGCCGAAATCGCGCGGGCGCTGAGGCCCGGCGGTCGCGGCCTCACCGTGGTCGGCGACGACGCGCAGTCGATCTATGCGTTCCGCGCCGCAACGGTTCGCAACATTCTCGATTTTCCGAACCAGTTCGATCCGCCGGCGCGCATCGTGACGCTCGAGCGCAACTACCGCTCGACGCAACCGATCCTCGACGCCTCCAACGCCGTGATCGCGCTCGCCGCTGAGCGTCATGCGAAGACTTTGTGGACTGAACGGCGCACGGGCGCAAAACCCGCGCTCGTCTCGCTCGCCGACGACAGCGAGCAGGCGCGCTACGTCGCCGCGCGCGTGCTGGAGAACCGCGAAGCCGGGCAGAGCCTCAAATCGCAGGCCGTGCTGTTCCGCGCTTCGCATCATAGCGCGGCGCTAGAGCTCGAGCTCACGCGAGGAAACATCCCGTTCGTGAAATTCGGCGGGCTCAAATTCCTCGACGCGGCGCATATCAAGGACGTGCTGGCGCTGCTGCGTTTCGCCGAAAATCCGCGCGACCGCATTTCCGGCTTCCGCGTCGCGCAATTGTTGCCGGGGATCGGCCCGGCGAGCGCGGAAAAGATCGTCGCCGCGGCGGCCTCGTCCGACATGTTCGGCGCGCTCGCCGCCTTGACGCCGCCGGCGCGGGCGCGCGAAGCCTACGCGGAATTCGTCGCCACGCTGCAGCGCGTGCGCGCCGGCGCCTGGCCGGTCGACCTCGGCGAGGCGGTCGCCTGGCGGCGCGCGCATCTCGAAGAGAGCTACGACAACGCGGTTTCCCGGGCCGGCGATCTCGAGGCTTTGGAGCGCATCGCGGCGACCTACGCTTCGCGCGAAAGATTCCTGAGCGAGCTGACGCTCGATCCGCCCGACGCGACCAGCGACGAAGCGGGGCCGCCGCTACGCGACGAAGATTATCTGATCCTCTCCACCATCCATTCGGCCAAGGGCCAGGAGTGGACTTCCGTGTTCGTGCTCAATTGCGTCGACGGCTGCATCCCCTCCGATCTCGCGACCGGATCGAGCGAGGAGATCGAAGAGGAGCGGCGGCTGCTCTATGTCGCGATGACGCGCGCCAAAGACGAGCTCGCGCTCATCGTCCCGCTGCGCTTCTACGTCCACGGCCAACCGAAAGCGGGAGACCGCCATGTCTACGCGGGCCGCACGCGCTTCATCCCGACGCCGCTCATCGGCCATTTCGAGCGCGTCTCATGGCCCGCCCCCACGCCCGCCCCGAAGCTCGCGAGCCCCGAGGTCCAGCGCGTGAACCTCGCCCAGCGGATGCGAGCGATGTGGAATTAGCGGATCGAGTCTTCGATTTCGGCCCCCTCTCCCGCCTGCGGGAGAGGGTTGGGGTGAGGGCGATCAATCTACGCAACGTGTTGAAAGTAGGCCCTCATCCGGCGCTTCGCGCCACCTTCTCCCGCAAGCGGGAGAAGGGAACATCGGCCTCGAAATGAACGACTCGGACCACGAGCGGATCGAATTTTTCCGTCGGCGCGCGAACGCGCCTCCGTCGGGGAGCTGCTTTCGACCCTTTCGCGACCTTCGTCGCGCGCGTCGGATCTCGACCGCCAGATCCGTCGCCGAGCGGCGGCTATTGCGAGGGCATCCCGATCTTGTGGCCGTCTACCGACATCTCGCCGGGCTTCAGGTCGTCGCCGCAGGGCCCGAGCCACTTGCCGGTCACGCTGGTCGTCGCCTCGCTCTGGCCCGCGCGCGGCGGGTCGAAATGCGTGGTGTTGACGCTCGTGAATTCGTTTTCGCTGACGGCGGTCGTCACGGAATGCAAGGAGCGCTGCGTTCCCATGAAATTGCAGACCGAATCCTGAATGTACCGGTTGCCGTCGCGGCGCGCCTCATGCTGGCTGCAGGCCGACGCCGCTTTCGACTTCGCGATTTCGAACTGCGCGGTTTGCGACGCGTCGTCGACGCACTGCCGCATCGTGCGGTCGACTCCGTGGACGGCGACCGTGACCTCCCACAGCCCCGCCTTGCGCAACGGCGGATCGTCGGCGCGGGCGCCGGTTGCGGCGAACGCGAGAACGAGGATCGCGGCTGCCGACGGCCGCAACAAAAAAGTCTTCTGGCGGGGCGCCCGAATCATGTCCCCCTCCAATTTCGTGGCAGGCGGCGCGACTATCCTGCCGAACCCCGGCGCTGTCCAGCGATCGTCGACGCCGGCGCCGGCCCTTTCGAGGCCGAAGTTTTGCGCCCGCGCGCGACGAACTCGCCGTCGAATTGCGGGGTCGAGCCAAGATCGCCGAGCTCGATAGGGATGGCAATCCCAACGTCGTGAGCCGGATCGGCGTCCGCTCGGCGCCGACCCTGATGATTTTCCGCGGCGGCGATCCGACCGCGTCAGTAGGTCGAAGCGGGAGACGGGGCGGCGCTCGGCGCGGGCGACGCCTTGGCGGCCGCGGCCGCTGCGGCGGCCTTGCGCTGCTGCATCACCTTGAGATGGTGGCCGACGATGCAACCGCCGACGGCGCCGGCGATGGTGTGGTGCGCCAAATGCCCGGCGACGCCGCCGGCGAGAGCGCCCGAAAGGCAGCCGATGGCTCGAGCCGGCTCGCTGGCGGCGAATGGGCAGGCGGCGACGCTGAGCGCAACCGCGGCGGCGAGCGCAACTTTGCGGAAATTCATCGTGAGGTCTCCGTGTGGTCTACTCGCCCCTTTCGGCAGCGCAGACACCGACGATGTAATTCGGCGAAAGGTCCGCCGCAAGCGGCTTCATCCGGGTCAGAGTTTTGGCCAGGCGAAGTCGTCGGCGCGGCCGGGGACCGGTTGGTCGGGCTCCCCAGCGCGCATGACCCGGGTGAGATCCGGAGTTTCCCTCAACGGATGAGTTTCGCGTGAGGCGAGCGCGCCGCCCGGAGAGAACGGGAGGCCGGTGAGCGGCAGGATCGGCCCCGCGAGCGGACGCGGCGGCGGCGCGATCGGCGCTGCATTCACCGCCGGCGTCGTCGGGGCCGGATTCGGCGCGCCCATCTCGCGCCGGATCTGGGCATTGATATCGTCGGCGGCCTGCTCGATGTCCGGCGGCAGCGCGGCGACGTCGCTGACCGGATTGCGCTTTTCAATCTCGTGGCGCAATTCGGCCTCGAGGAAATGCGCCACCTTGCGCGCTCCGGCCTTGGTGAAATGAATGCCGTCGCTCTCGCGCAGCTTGGCGTTCTGACCCTCGATATCGGGGCCGAACGCGTCGTATTGGCCATCGGCATTGGCGAAAGCGTCGAAAATGTCGATGAACTTGGCGCCCGCCTTCTCCGCGTGCTCACGGATGATCTCGTTGAGCTTTATCGCGAGAGAATTGAACTTGTCGAGCCGCATCGGCGGGAGGCCGATCCATGCGACCGGCACGTGCTGGGCGATGTATGGCTGGACCATGGCCTCGACCCGCTGTCCGTAGCGCTGGCGCCAGCGGTCGCTCAGCGGGTCCGGCCAGTCGGCGCCATCGTGCATCGACTGGTAATCGTTGATGCCGAGCATGATGACGACGAATTGCGGCTTGTCAGCCGCCTTGGCCGCGTCGGCGGTGTATTTGATCCAGTCGAAATAGTCCTGCCGCACCAAGCCGGAAGCATCGCGGTTCTGGTTGACGAAAGCGACTTCCGGTTTGTCGGCGAACGCCTCGACGAGACCGTCGTAAGCCGAACCTGCGAGCGTGTCGCCGAGCACCTGAACATGGAATGTCGCCTGCACCGGCGCGCCCCCGGGCGCGCCCGGCGCGCGCGTCGACGTCGAGGGAACATAGTCGCGCTTGCGGTAGTAATGCTGTGGTGAGAGCGCTGGCGCTGGCGCTAGCGCCCGCGTCGGCGCGGGCGCCGGCGCGGGCTGGCTCGGATGGGCCCCGAACAGCAGCTCGAACAGATTCGGCGCCGGACGCTCCTGCGCCGGCGCCGAGGTCGCGCCGAGCGCAATGCACAGCACGAGACTCAGGGCGGCGACGATCGCCCGCCCATATCGCCTGACGCTGACGAGCCCACTCTCCTGAATGGCGCTCCGCCGGTGTAGCCGGGGGCGCCGACCCCGGCAGCCGCGCTCACCGCGCGCGGCTACAAAGGGGCGCCTATCATGCATCGAGGTGTTCGAAGCGCATGACAACTCATCCCGCTTCTCGCGGCCTCCTCAACATCCGTTTCAACAGCTCTGGCGTAGCGTAGCCGTCCGGTCGCTGGCCTATCGCTTCCTGATATTTGCGCACCGCCGAGCGCAGCCCGTCGCCGACGCGCCCGTCGATGTCGCCGACATCATAGCCCATTTTCATCAGCCGAGTCTGCAATTCCTTCACTTCGGCCGGCGCCAGCTGACGATCGCGCCGCGGCCATTCCGCCTGCAGCGCCCGGCTCTCCAGGATCGCATCGCCGAGCAGCGAGACAGCAAGCGCGTAGGACGTGGAATTATTGTAGGTCTTGATCACGGGGAAGTTCGGCGTGACGAGGAAGATCGGGCCCCGCAGGCCGGCGAGAATCATGAGCCTGCCTTCCCCCTCGACTGGCAGCGCCTCGCCATGGGCGCGCCCGACGCCGCGGCGGGCGAAGTCGGCGAACGGAGCGGCGTCCGTGCAATCTGCGGCCGTCAACGCGAAATTGTCGGGCAGCCGCACCTCGAAGCCCCAGGGCAGGCCGCGCCTCCAGCCGTGCTCGGCGAGATAATGGCCGGTCGAGCCGATGGCGTCGGCCGAATCGTTCCAGATGTCGCGCCGGCCCCGGCCGTCGAAGTCGACCGCGTATTTCAGATAGCTCGACGGCATGAACTGGGTCTGGCCCATGGCGCCTGCCCAGGAGCCGAGCATCTTCTTGGGCTCGATGTCGCCGCATTGTAGAATCTTCAGCGCGGCGACGAGCTCGGAGCGGAAATATTCGGGCTGGTAGTCGGAGAGCGACAGGCTCGCGAGCGCGCGGATCACGTAGTCCGAGCCCTGGAAGGCGCCGAAGCCGCTCTCGATGCCCCAAATGCCCATGATCGTCGCGGCGCTGACGCCGTAGTCGCGCTCGGCCTTGTCGAGCCATTGTTTCTGTTCTTGGTATTTGCCGCGTCCCTGCTGGATGCGCTCGGCCGACACGGCGCCAGCGAGATAATCCCAGACCGGCTTTGCGAATTCGGCTTGGCCTTCGGTATGCGCGACGATCGCCGGGTCGTAGGTCACGCCGTGGAGCGCCGCATCGAAGGTCTCGCGCGACACGCCTTGCTTCTCGGCGGCCGGCCAGATCGACTCGACGAATTTGGCGAAAGCACGGGCCTCAGCGCTTTCGCGGCGATCGGCGTGTGGGAGCTCGCGCCGCCGGGCGTCGGCGGCAGTGACGACCGAAAGGGCGAGGCCGAGGGCGAAGGCGCGGCGGGTCAACGGGTGCGGGAACATCGACAGGCAGGGCTCGTGCTCGCGTGAGACAACCTCCGGAATACGCCGCCAAATCCTTCCTCCAGATTAACGAATCGTCAACCCCCGGCCTTGATGTCTTCGGGACGCGGCATCGAAATTATGTTGTAGCCGGCGTCGACGAAATGGGTCTCGCCGGTCACGCCTGCCGAGAGGTCGGAAAGGAGATAGAGCGCGGCGCCGCCGACGTCCTCGATCGTCACCGTGCGGCGCAGCGGCGAGTGGTCGCGGGTGAACGAATACATGAACCGCGCGTCGGCGATGCCGGCGCCGGCGAGGGTGCGGATCGGACCGGCGGAGATTGCGTTGACGCGGATGCCGAGCGGACCGAAATCCGCCGCGAGATAGCGCACGCTCGCCTCCAGCGCCGCCTTGGCGACGCCCATCACGTTGTAGTTCGGCATCACCCGCGTCGAGCCGCCGAAAGTGAGCGTGAGCAGCGAACCGCCGTTGTTCATCAGAGGCTGGGCGCGCTTGGCGATCTCGGTGAACGAGAACGCGGAGATGACCATGGTGCGCGCGAAGTTCTCGCGCGTCGTGTCGACGTATCGGCCTTTGAGCTCGTTCTTGTCGGAATAGCCGATGGCGTGGACGACGAAGTCGAGGCCGCCCCAGCTTTCGGCGATCGAAGCGAACAATGCGTCCACGGACGCGACGTCCTCGACGTCGCAGGAGATCACGACCTCGGAACCGAGGCTCTCGGCGAGCGGACGCACGCGTTTCCCCAGCGCGTCGCCCTGATAGGTGAATGCCAGCTCGGAGCCTTGCCCCGCCAACGCCTTGGCAATGCCCCAGGCGATCGAATGGCTGTTGGCGACCCCCATGATGAGGCCGCGCTTCCCCGTCATCAGTCCCGCTGTCATTGGGCGTCCCGAACTTTTTCGTGGTTTCCGGAAGATGGGTTCGCGATCCCGGAAACAAATCGCGTGAAACTCGTTGTTTTGATAGGTGGAGTTTCGCGCGAACGGCATGCCCCTTCCTATGAGAGCGGCATCACGCGTCGACGTGCTTGAAAACGAGCGTCGCGTTCGTGCCGCCGAAGCCGAACGAATTCGACAGCACGGCGCCGAGCGAGACATTGTCGATGCGTTTGCGCACGATCGGCATATCGGCGAAGGCGGGATCGAGCTCTTCGATGTTCGCACTCTCGCAGATGAACCCGTTCTGCATCATCAGCAGCGAGTAGATCGCTTCGTGGACGCCGGTCGCGCCCTGGCTGTGGCCGGTCAGCGACTTGGTCGCCGAGATCGGCGGGCACTTTTGGCCCGAGCCGAACACCTCGCGCAACGCTTCGATCTCCTTGATGTCGCCGACCGGGGTCGAGGTCGCGTGCGGGTTGACGTAGTCGATCTTGGACTTCACGGTGGAGAGCGCGATGCGCATGCAGCGCGCCGCGCCCTCGCCCGAGGGCGCCACCATGTCGACGCCATCCGAGGTCGCGCCATAGCCGGCGATTTCGGCGTAGATCCTGGCCCCGCGCGCCTTCGCGCGCTCGTAGTCCTCGAGCGCCAGCACGCCGGCGCCGCCGGAGATCACGAAGCCGTCGCGATTCTTGTCGTAGGCGCGCGAGGCCTTCTCCGGCGTCTCGTTGTATTGCGACGACATCGCGCCCATGGCGTCGAACTGCACGGACAACGTCCAGTCGAGCTCCTCGCAACCGCCGGCGAACATCACGTCCTGCTTGCCCATCAGGATCGATTCGTAGGCCGCGCCGATGCAGTGATTCGAAGTCGCGCAAGCCGACGAGATCGAATAGCTCATGCCCTTGATCTTGAACCAGGTCGACAGCGTCGCCGAGGCGGTGGAGCACATCGATTTCGGCACGGCATAAGGGCCGACGCGCTTCGGACCCTTGGCGCGGGTGACGTCCGCAGCCTCGACGATAGCGCGCGTCGAGGGACCGCCCGAACCCATGATGATGCCGGTGCGCGCGTTCGACACTTCGTCGGGTCCGAGGCGGGCGTCGAGAATCGCCTGATCCATCGCGACGTGGCACCAAGCGGTTCCGCCGCCGTGGAAGCGCATCGCGCGGCGGTCGAGGATGTCCTCGGGGCGGCAGGTCGGGGCGCCTTGCACCTGGGAGCGAAACCCGAGCTCCGCGTATTTTTCCGCGCGCGATATGCCGGATCGCGCCGAACGCAGACTCGCCAGCACCTCCCGCGAGTTGTTACCAATCGAGGATATGATTCCCATGCCGGTGACGACGACGCGTCGCATGGCGTTCTCCCTTGCAAAATCCAGTCTTCGGTGGCGCTGCCGTCAGGCGGTTGCTGGGGCCGGCGCCTGCCCGGCGCCGAACAGTCCGACCCGCAGGTTCAGGGCGTCGTAGATGCGCCGCCCATCGGCTTCGAGCCAGCCGTCGGCGACCGCGAGGTTGAGTTTGCTGCGGAAAATGCGCTTCACGTCCACGCCGTAAACGACCCGCTTCACCGTAGGGACGACCATGTCCGAGAACTTGACCTCGCCCACTCCGAGCGCCCGCCCTCGCCCCGGGAGCCCGAGCCAACCCAGGAAGAACCCGGTCAACTGCCACAGCGCATCGAGCCCCAGGCAGCCGGGCATTACCGGATCGCCCTTGAAGTGGCAACCGAAGAACCACAGCTCGGGCTTGACGTCGAGCTCGGCCAGCACCTTGCCCTTGCCGTGCGCTCCGCCCGTGTCGGCGATTTGGGCGATGCGATCGAACATCAGCATCGGCGGCAACGGCAATTGCGCATTCCCGGGCCCGAACAGTTCGCCGCGACCGCAAGCCAGAAGATCTTCGTAGGCGAAATGGGACCGGCGTTGCGACATAATCTCTCTAGTTCCCCAAGTTGGTCCGCATTTCCGCAGACGGCCCCACGATCGGGTGATCCGGGCCCCTTCGGCTGCCGCGAGAGCCGCGACGCCGCGGCTTTCCGGCGCGCTTCGTAGCACAGGCCAGGCGCGCCCGAAAGCGCGCCGCCCAGGGATACGCGCTGTTCTGCTATCGAAAAGGCCGGGGCTGACGAGGCTTTCGCTCTGTGCTATAGGACAATTTTTGCGGGGGATGCGGCAAAAAGCCCGCCTCGCTACGGCGGGGTTTCGTAAGGAAGGAAGACAAGCGTCGTGGCGGTGACTCTCTTGCCCCTGGTGAAACGTTCAGCCCCTCGGACGCCAATGGACGCGTGCCCCGTGCACACATTGCGCAAACGCCTGCGCGCCGCGAATCTGCGCCCTACGCGCCAGCGCGTCGCGCTCGGATGGCTGCTGTTCGCCAAAGGGAACCGGCACGTGACGGCCGAAATGGTTTACGAGGAGGCGAAGGCCGTCGGCGCCTCGGTCTCGGTCGCGACCGTCTACAACACCCTCAATCAGTTCACTCGCGCCGGCCTGCTGCGGGAGGTCGCGGTCGAGGGATCGAAGGCCTATTTCGACACCGACCCCTCGCCGCACGCGCATTTTCTTTTCGAAGACACCGGCGCGATGCAGGACATTCCGCCGGTCGAGCTCGATGGCTTGGCGCTGCCGCATGTTCCCGAGGGGTACGAAGCCGAGCGGATCGATCTCGTCGTGCGTTTGCGCCGGATCAAGACGTCGCCCTGAAGAATTCGCCGCTCGCCCGCCGGCGTCAGGCGCTTTCCGCCTTCAGCGCGGCGTGCGGGCGCGGCGTGCGGCTCGAGCCGAGCATCGGCCATAGCGGCGGCGGCCTTTCGAAAACCTTCATCGCGGCGTGCACAGGGTTCCCTGCGCGTGCTCATTCGGGCGGCGCGCCGATGATGCCGATGCTGGTGACCACCACCCAGTCACGGCCGCGGCGCTCGATCTTGAGCACCCGTCCGGCGCCGGGGATCAGGTCTCCGGGAGCGACCGTGTAAGGGCCGTCGCGGCCGTCGATGAACGCCATGCCGTTGCGAATCTCTTCGAGCGCATAGTCGCGCAAAACCGGCATCGGCTTCGGCCTCTGGATCGAGCCGGTGATATCGTTGGCGACGTTCGCCGGCGTGGGCGGCGCCGCAGAAGGCCGTGGCGGCGGCTCGACGACCGGCGCTGCGGCGACGGCGGCGGCGGACCGTTTCTCCAGCTTCTCGACTCGCGTCACGAGTTCGGCGAATCGCGGCGCAGTCTCGTGATCGAAGTGATCGCCAAGCTTGTCGAGGCGCGCGCTCTGATCCTTTTCCAGCCGGTCGAGGCGTTGTCCAAACTGCGCGAGCTGCCCGCTGAAATCGCGGTTCGTCGTCGTCTCGACTTTGACTTCGCCGAGCAGCTTCTTGATCTCCGCGGTCATCTCGTGCGCCCGCGCGTCGTCGCTCGCCGCGGACTGCGCCTCGAGCTTCTCGAGCCCGCCGGTCATCATGGCGATTTCGCGGGTCTTGGCGGCCGAGAATTCGGATTGGACGAAATGGTCGTGCAGCGCCAGCGCGCCGATGCCGAGGAGACCGAGCGTCGTCAGTCCGGCGACGAAGCCAATCGGATCCTCGAACGCGAAGGATCGCTTCGGCCGTTGCGGCGCTTCTGCGCGTTCGCGCGGCGGCTCGTCCATTTCCGGCCAGGGCGCGAGTTCGAGCCGAAGCAGAGCTCGCTCGTCCCGGGCTGGCCGGTCGGTCGCGCCCGAGTCAGGGGACGCGTCGGAAGGTATGCTCACGGCTTTTCCCGGCTCCGATCCCGGAGGCGGCTGGCTGCCGGAGTTCGGCGCCGGATCCATATCTGCGTTCATGGGCATGCTTCCGTCCTCGAGAAGTTGCCGGATTGTCAACCTCGAGCGTTAAAGGTCTATTGACCAATACCGGCGCCGCCGGGCAGATTTTGCGGCGGAATCGGGCCGAGCGTCGAGGCATTGCGGCGAACTCTCGCAGGCGTGGAGCGGAATGAAGACGTTCGGGTTGGGACAGGTCTAAAGCGCGTCGAAGACGTGCGAGTGGCGACAGGGCGCGGCCGATATTCATCCGACGCCGCTGCGGGCGCGGGTTTGCCCGTTTTTTCTGCGCTCGCCCTGCGCCGATTCCGCGTTCGTCATCGGCGATCTCCCCACCCGCAACGCGCTCTCGACCACCACCAATCCGATGGGATTGAAGGGCGCAGGCGAAGCGGGGTCGATCGGCTCTACCCCGGTGGTGACGAACGCGGCGCAGGACGCGCTGCTCCGCGCCCGCGGCATCGAGCATATCGACATGCCAGCGACGCCTTTCGCAGTGTATGCTGCGATCCGGCGGGCCAAAGCGGCGGGGCATTAGCCGTGCCCGGTTCTGCCGGAACACAAGGAAGGAGCCTCTCATGAAGCGTTGGTTAGCCGCGGCTGTCGTCGCGATTCTGGGCGCGAGCGTCGCGTTCGCCGATTCCGATCCGATCAAGGCGCGCCAAGAGCTGATGAAGTCGAACGGCAAGGCGACGAAGGCCGTCGTCGCCATGCTGAAGGGCGCGCCGTTCGACCTCGAGGCCGTGAAAGCGGCGTTGAAGTCTTACGAAGACGCGGCCCAGAAGGCGCCGGCTCTGTTCCCCGACGACAGCAAGACGGGCGACAAAACCAAAGCCCTGCCGGAAATCTGGGAGAACAAGGCCGACTTCGAAGCGCGGTTCGAGAAGCTCGGCGAGGACGCCGCCGCCGCCGAAACCTCGATTACCGACGAGGCGAGCTTCAAGGCCAATATGATGGGCGTACTGAAGAACTGCGGCGGTTGCCACGAGAAATATCGCGCCAAGCTCGACTGACGCCCGGCCGAGGGGCCCGCGTGACATGAGACTGGTCGTTACGCTCGTCGCGGGCTTGGCGGTCGTCGTGGGCGTCCTCGCCTGGGCCGCATCGGCGACGCGCGGCATCGACGCGGCGACGGCGGCCGCGGTATCGCTTCCCGGCGACGCTGCGGCGGGGCGCATCGTGTACTTCGAAGGCGGTTGCGACGCCTGCCATATGACTCCTGGCCGGTCCGATCCGCTGCATCTCGGCGGCGGGTTGGCGTTGAAGACGCCGTTCGGGACCTTCTACCCGCCCAACATCTCCCCCGACGCCAAGGATGGCATCGGCGCCTGGAGCGCGGTCGATTTCGCCAGCGCGCTCCTCGCCGGCGTGTCGCGCGACGGCCAGCACCTGTATCCCGCCTTCCCTTATCCCTCCTACGGTCTCATGACGGCGAAGGACGTGCGCGACCTGTTCGCGTTCCTGAAGGCGCTGCCGCCGATCGCCGGCCGCGCGCCGGCGACGGCGCTCGCGTTTCCGTTCGACATCCGCCGCGGCGTCGGGTTGTGGAAGCTCATCTATCTCGGTCCGCCGCCCCCGCCGCCTTCGGGCAAAAGCGCGGTGTGGTTGCTCGGACGCTACATCGTCGAGGGTCCCGGCCATTGCGCCGAATGCCATTCGCCGCGCGACATTTTCGGCGGCGTCGCCTGGGCCGACCGTCTGAAAGGCGGAGCGCTGCCCGACGGCAAGGGCAAGGCGCCGGCGCTGACGCCCGCTCACCTGACAGACTGGTCGAAAGACGACATCGCCGAAGCGCTGTCGACCGGCTTCACGCCCACCGGAGACACACTCGGCAGCGCCATGGCCGCGGTCGTGCGCAACACCGCCGAACTGCCTCCCGCCTATCGCGCCGCAATCGCCGAATATTTGAAGGACGGACGCGAGTAGAGCATTTTCGCGGCTCGGAGCGGATGCTCCCCCTTTCGGCCGCCCCGTTTTCGGTCGTTTACAGTTATGTACCGTTCACTTAGGCGATGCCCAGGAATAGCCGAATCGGAGCCGGGATTTTACTCGACGTTACGGCGTGCGGGATTCCGGTGTTGAATGGGAAGGTCTAAGGCGACGCGGCAAAATAACCGAATCAAACTAGAGAAGGCTGCACGGCGTCGAAGGACTGGATAGGAGGGACCGACGCCCTGTGTCGTCATGCCCGCCCCGGGCTCGACCCGGGGGTCGTCCCGGGCATCCACGTCGTTGTGCAATCCGATCGATTTGCCTGTCCTATACCGCCGTTCATGCAAGAATACGTGGAAGTTCTGCAAAGCAAAGTTATGCGGCGCCACGTGGGTGGCCGGGACGACCCCCGGGTCAAAGCCCGGGGGCGGCCATGACGGAGAGGGCGCCGCCCCTTCTTTGGCTCATTGACGCCCCGGGCAGAGCGACCGTCTCTTGCAACAATTATTTTGCGGCGTCGCCATATGTGATTAGCATCGCCAAGCTCATTTTCCGCAGGGGCGCGAAATGGCTTCTCCCGCGATCGTCGACACTCATCTGCATCTCATCTACCGCGACCGGCTGAGCTACCCCTGGCTCGCCGGCGTCGCGGCGCTCGACGCCGACTTTCGTTACGAGCGCTATGGGCTGGAGGCTCGCCGCTGCGGCATCACCGATGCGCTGCACATGGAAGTCGACGTCGCCGAGGCCGACATCGAGGCCGAAACCCGCAATATCGCGGCGCTGATCGACGCCGAAGGCTCGCTGATCCGTGGCGCCATCAGCTCCTGCCGTCCGGAGCGCGCCGACTTTCCCGCGTTCCTGGAGCGAGCGCTCGCCGATCCGATCGTTCTGGGTTTCCGCCGCGTGCTGCATGTCGTTGCCGATCATCTGAGCCTCGCGCCGGCATTTCGCGAAAACATCCGCCGGCTCGGCGGGACCGGGCGCCCGTTCGACCTCTGCGTGCGTCCCGACCAGATCGACAAGGCGATCGCGCTCGCCGACCTCGCGCCCGATGTGCAGTTCGTGCTCGATCATTGCGGCGCGCCCGACATCGAGGGCGGCGCCGAGCATCCCTGGCGCGAGCGGATCGCCGACATCGCGCGCCGGCCGAATGTCGCGGTGAAGATTTCCGGCGTCGTCGCCTATGCCGACGGCGCGACGTGGAGCGTCGACGACCTGAAACCCTATGTCGAACACGCGATCGGCGCCTTCGGCTGGGACCGCGTGGTCTGGGGCAGCGACTGGCCGGTGTGCACGCTGACCGCCTCGCTGTCGCTGTGGGTCGCCGCCAGCCATGCGCTGACGCTCGGCTGCTCCCGCGACGAGCGCGAAAAGCTGTTCGCCGGCAATGCGCGCCGCCTCTGGCGGCTGCCCGCCTGAAGAAACGAAAACCCGGAAACGCCCGCCCATGACCGAGTTCGCGCGCAGCGGCGGCGTGTCGTCGACTGATCCCGTAACGACCGCCTCGCCAACGCCCTCTACCACTGGGCGCGCGTCGCCGTGCAGCACGACCCGCGCTGCCGCGCCAGGTACGCCGAACTGAAAAGCCGAGGTCACACTCGTGGCCGCGCCCTCCGCCAGGTCGGCGACTCTCTCCTCAACATCGCTTGCGCCATGCTCAGATCCGGCACGACCTTCAACACAGAACTCGCAGCCCAAAAAACCGCTTGATAAACGGTGGGGAGTCCCTCTCCCGCGCTCATCCTGAGCCTGCCGAAGGGGCGGGAGAGGGTTGCGGTGAGGGTGGTCAATCGTAACTGGGGCCAATTCCCGGGCGGCGCCGTTCTGTAGCCGAGCGCCCTCATCCTGAGCTTGTCGAAGGACGGCCGTAACTCCCAAGCCAGGGGCCAGAGGCGGCGGCTTTTCCGTCATGGCCGTGCTCGTCACGGCCATCCAGTGCGTCTGTGATTCCGCGTTGTCGGCGGGGTGCAAGTCCCCGTCATGGAGTGTCGTAACCGTGTAGCCGAAGGCAACTGCGTCGCCGGGAGG
>JBKQKS010000346.1:0-3034 GCA_052147395.1 Roseiarcus sp. | reverse complement strand
GAAGGTTTCGATGATGATCATCCGGCCGCCGCAGCAGGGGCAACGACGTTCAGGCGCGGGTTTCTCGGCCTCGCTGTCGGCCTCGGCGCGCGAGGGTTGAGACCTGGCCTCGGGCGCGGCCAGCAGTTGGCGGGCGCGCTCGACGTTTTGCACGCGCACGGCGCTGGCCAAGAGGCCGTAGTGGCGGATGCGATGGAAGCCGCTCGGCAGCACGTGCAGGAGAAAGCGGCGGATGAACTCGGCGGCGTCGAGCGTCATGGTTTTGAGCCGATCGCGCCCTTTGATGCGGTAGTCCTTCCATTCGAAGGTGACGCCGGCGTCGTCGAGCGCGAGGAGCCGCGAGTTGGCGATCGCGACGCGATGGGTGTAGCGCGCGAGATAGGCGAGCACGGCTTCGGGCCCGGCGAAGGGGCGCTTGGCGTAGACGACCCACTCGGATCGGCGCAGCGGCGCGAGCGCGGCGTCGAAGGCGGTTTTGTCGGCGAGCGGCGCGAGATCGCCGAAGAACGCCATTCGCCCGGCCGCCTTCAGCGCCGCGAGACCTTCGAGGAACAGGCGGCGGAACAGGCGCGAGAGCACGCGCACGGGCAGGAAGAAGCCTCTCTTGCAGGCGATCCAGCGTTCGCCATCCGGCGACAGCCCGCCGCCGGGGACGATGACATGGACGTGCGGATGATGGGTGAGCGCCGAGCCCCAGGTGTGCAGCACGGCGGTGAAGCCGATGCGCGCGCCCAGATGCTTGGGGTCGGCGGCGATCGTGGTCAGCGTCTCGGCCGCGGCCCTGAACAACAGGTCGTAGACGACGGCCTTGTTGTGGAAGGCCAGGGCGCCGAGGACGGCCGGTAGGGTGAAGACCACGTGATAATAGGGAACTGGCAGCAACTCGGCCTCCCGGTCGGCGAGCCATTGCTTTGCGGCCGCCGCCTGACACTTCGGACAATGGCGATTGCGGCAGGAGTTGTAGGCGACGCGTGTGTGCGCGCAGTCTTCGCAGCGCTCGACGTGTCCGCCGAGCGCGGCTGTGCGGCAAGTTTCGATCGCCGACATGACCTTCAGTTGGTCGAGGCTGACATGACCGGCGTTGGCCGTGCGCCACGCCGGGCCATGAGCGCGAAAGACGTCGGCGACCTCGAGGAGAGACCGCGCCATGCGGCGGCGCTCAGGCGGGCGGCGAGCGTCCCGTCAGGTTGAGGCCGAGCCGCTCCAAGGGGCTGGTCACGTCGCGGATGGTGTTGACGGCGACGCGCGTGTAGAGCGCCGTCGTCTCCAGCTTGGCGTGGCCGAGTGGCGCCTGGATGACGCGGATGTCGACGTTCTGCTCGAGCAGGTGGGTGGCGAACCCCCGGGCTGTGACCCGGGGGGTGCGGCGACACGCGCTTGGCGATTCCTGCCTCCCGCGCCGCCGCATGCACGGCGCGGTCGAGTTGACGGGCGGTCATCGGGTTGACCGGGTTCTGGCCCGGGAATACCCAGGCCCAGGGCTGCGCCGCGCGCTGCCATTCGCACAACACGTCCAGAAGTTGCGGCGACAGCATCACATAGCGGTCCCGGTGCCCCTTGCCCTGCTCGACCCGGAGCGTCATGCGCTGGCTGTCGATGTCGGACACCTTCAGGTTCGCGACCTCGGACACGCGCAGGCCCGCGCCATAGGCGACGCTGAGCGCGGCCTTGTACTTCAGGCCTGGAGCGGCTTCGAGGAGCCGGACCACCTCTTCCTGGCTCAGCACGACCGGCGCCTTGCGCGGTTCGTGCACGGTCTTCAGATGCCGGACGAGGTCGGGCCGTTCGACCGTCACGTTGAAGAAGAACCGCAACGCGGCGATGGCCAGATTGATGGTCGGGGCGCCGATCTGCTGCTTGGCTAAATGCACCTGGAAAAGGCGAACATCTTCGGCCGTAGCCGTGTCCGGCGACCGGCGCAGGAAGGCGGCGAAGTTCCTGACGTGGCGAACGTAGTCCTTCTGGGTCGCTTCTTTGAACCGGCGCGCCGTCATGTCGTCGATCATGCGCTGACGCAGTGGGCTGATGGGCTTGTTGGGCTTGTTGGGCTTGTCGAGCAAAAGCGAAAGCTCCTGTCTCGCATGGGGTTGAACCCCGCGATTTTGAGACAGGCTCAGAACTTTGCGATGCCCTTCATTCCTCGCCGCATCCCCACCGCCCCTCGCCGCGCCTACCGCGAGAGCGGTTTAGTCCTTGGGCTGAAAGGGGTAGGTTTGAAAGCGTGCCGTCACTTTGCCAAGATGTGAAGCACGCCGGGTTGAACAAGCGCGGACACCGACGAACAAACCTACCGAGTGTGGGACCATCTGTGGGACCGAAAAACTCGCTCTGAACGAACTATTTGAAATATCATCAAAAAACATTAGTCATTGGTGCCGCAAGAGAGATTCGAACTCCCGACCCCATCATTACGAATGACGTGCTCTACCAGCTGAGCTATTGCGGCGCCGCGCGAAGCGGAAGGCCGAGCGCGCGAGGGTCTATTATCCACATCGCATCGAGATGGCAAGGCGCGAAACGCGCCTGTCGTAAGCACATGAGTTGTCCGGTTCGGTAGCACGCGAGTTGTCCGGTTTAGCGCCAATACCGTTCACTTAGCAGGAGGCACACGGTTTTTGCGCGCGTCAATTGGCTTGGCTGATTGTTCGAGATGGCGAATCGGTCTGAGCGATTGTGCCGGCGTTTTCCGTTCGTGGCGTCGAACCGGGATGTTCGCGTCGTGGCCGACCTTCGGGGGCGGGATCGGGGGTTCGAACGAAGGGGGCGTCAGGGGGGGCCTGGAGGGGATCCTGGCGGAGAATTCTGATGGCTGCTGCGATGTCGATCGACGGCGGCGGCCGATCGGCTTTGCGGGGCGCCGGAAAGCTGCTCATCTTGCGTTTGACGCCGCGTTTGTTGCGGCGGTGGGCGCGAGGCGGCACGCGCTCCTCGAGGATTTCGGCGGGCGCCGCGTCATGCAGCGCAGGCCTGTCCCGAGGGGGGAATGGCGCCGAAGATCGGCAGCTTGCGGCGCACGACTCGGATCGCGTGTAGG
>JBKQKS010000345.1:0-11679 GCA_052147395.1 Roseiarcus sp. | reverse complement strand
TTTGGGCGCCTCGATGCGTGAATGACCGCCAATTGTAGCCGCGGTCGTTGACCTCGGGCGCCGCGGTCGGCGCCCTGGGCTGCCGGGGTCAGCGACCCCGGCTACAAGGTTGCCTTTCAGGAGAGGGCCACCGGCTATAGTATCCCTCGCGCTCGCGCGTAATAGAGCAGGGCGACGGTCTTGGCGTCGCGGATCTCGCCGCGCTCCACCGCCGCCAGCGCCGCGTCGAAATCCATTTCGACTCTGACGATGTGCTCGTCGTCGTCGACGCCGCCGCCCGCCGCAACGATGTCTCGAGGGCTATAGGCGGCGACGAAGCAGGCGAGCGTCTCCGTCATGCAGGCGGGGTTGCTGACCGCCTCGAAGGCGAGGCGCACGTCGCGCAGCCGCAGACCCGTTTCCTCCAAAGCCTCTCGCCGCACGCAAAACTCCGGCGCATCGCCGTCGAGCATGCCGGCCGCTGCCTCGAGCGACGCCAGAGCGCCGTAGGCGAGGTAGGCGCCGAGCCGGAACTGTTCGACCAGCATCACGACACGACGCTCCGGATCGTAGAGCAGCACCGCCGCCGCCGGCCCGTGGCGATAGATTTCGTGGTCGATGCGCCGCCGGGTTCCGTCGCTCTCCTCGATTTCGACGAGCGAGCGGACGAGGCGGAACCGCGCCGAGCTCAACACGGTCTCGCCGAGGATTTCGACCGTTTTCGCCATGATGAGGCCCTACTGCGGAATGTCCGCGGGCGGCAGCGGCGCGACCTCGACCGCGCCGCCGCGCCGGAACGGCGGGCTGTAGAAGTTGTTGGGCGGCGCGTCGAGGTTGCGCGTCACGGGCGTGATCGCGCGCGGCGCCGTGTCGACATCGAGCGGCGCGGCTTCGACGATCGCGGGTTTTGGCCGCCGCTTCACGACCGGGGTCGGCTTGGCGGCCGGCGTCGCGACCGGCGTCGCATCGGGCGCCGTCGCGTCGAGCGAATCGGATGGCGCCTCCGCGACTTCGGGCGTTTCGTGGATGAGCTGGCCGGCGCCCTTACAATTCACGAGCCAGATGTCGTAAATGGGGTGCTCGACGCCGTTCAGCCCCGGGCTGTCGGCGAACATCCAGCCGGTGAAGATGCGCTTCGACGTCTTGTCCGTATTCACTTCGTCGATCCCGGCGAACACGTCGGTCTGCGGCGCCTCGGTCGCCGGGCGCGAATAGCAGACCCGCGGCGTCACCACCAGCGTGCCATATTGCGCGCTCTCGCCGATCCCGACCTCGAAGGTGAGAATGCGGCCGGTAATCTTGTCCAGGCCGTCGAATACGGCGATCGGATGCTCGATCTTGTCGGCCGCGGCGGGCGAAACGGTCAGCGCCGCCGCCGCCAGGGCCAGGGTGAGGGCGCTCGGCCCGATGCGAAAATTCATGACCTGGTTTGCTCGCCCAACGCGCATTTCGTGCGCCTAGCCCGCCGGGGCGGCGAAATGAAGGCGCTCAGGCGCCCGGCGTCCAGGCCTGATAGTCGCCGCCCGAAGCCTGGCGCACGCCGCGGCCGAGCGTCGAACCCTTGGGGCGGATCGCCTCCGGCGTGCCTGTGGGATTGCCGCGGTGCGGCTTCTCCCACTCGCGCGGCTGGTAGTCTTCCTCGGAGGGCGGCGTGTCGACGGTGTGATGCAGCCAGCCGTTCCAGCCGGGCGGGGTCATCGAGCCCTCGCTGACGCCGTGGTAGATCACCCAGCGGCGCTCGAAGCCGAGCGCCGGATCGATCTTGCCGCCCCGGGTGCGATAATAGGAATTGCCGAATTCGTCGTGCCCGACCGGCTCGCCATGGCGCCAGGTGCTGAACAGCGTGTTGAGGGTCGCTCCGTTCCACCAGGTGAAGAATCTGAGCAGGAAGAGCTTGATCATTGCGGCCGATACCCGTCGGTTCGCGCCGGCGTCGGCGCGGCGGGACTATGGCGACGCGGACGGCTAGACGCAAGCGCGAAAGCCGCGCCTCCCCCGATTTGCCGAACGGCGGAGGCTCAGGACGTTACGCGCTTCTTGCTTGCCGCCGGCTTCTTCTTGCTCGGCGTCGCCTTGGCCTCGCGGCTGGCGCGCTTGTTCGGCGCGGCGGCGATTTTTGGCGCTTCGACCCCGGCGCCATAGGACCTGAAACGCCCGACGGTCTCCATGATTTCGTCGTCCGACAGGATCGCCGGCTTGCCCACGGCGATCGCGTAATAATACATGCGCGCGAGATTCTCGAGCTCGCGGGCGCGATGCAGCGCCTGCGGCAGATCGACGCCGGTGGTCAGCGCGCCGTGATTGCCGAGCAGCACGGCGTGGCGGTCGCCGAGCCCCTCGACGACCAGATCGGAGAGCTCCTTGGTGCCGAAGGGTGCGTATTTCGTGCATTTGACGACCGGCCCGCCGAACAGCGCGATCATGTAATGCGCGGCGAGGATCGGCTTATGAAGCATCGCCAGCGCGCAGCAGTACGTGGGGTGGAAATGCACGATGGCCCCCACATCGGGTCGTGCGCGTAAAATGTCGAGGTGGAAGCGCCATTCCGTCGAGGGTCTCGAGGGCCCCGCCCAGGCGCCATATTCGCCGTTGACCGGCATCGCGGCGATCATCTCCGGCCGCATCAGCTCTGAGGGCACCGCGCTCGGCGTGATCAGCATCGTCTCGCCCGCCCGCATGGAAATGTTGCCGGCCGTGCCGACGTTGAGGCTCGCCCTCTCCATCGCCAGCGATCCGGCGACCATCGCGGCGCGCAGCCCTTTATCCTTGAACGCCATCCGGCAATCCTCGAGAAAATTCTCAAAAACGCAATGCGTCGCGAGAAGCGGCGCGACTATGGCCAAAGGACTCCTGGCTGTCATGCGCTTTTTGCCGCCTGCGGCGTTCGGCGCCTTCCGCACTGGCGCGCGCGCGGTATATTCGGCGAAACAGGAGCCAGGCTCGATATCGCGGGCCCGCGGAGTTTCGGCATGACGGCATCGGCCAATCTGTTCGAGGTTTTGCGCGCGAAGACGGCCGATCTCGACCGTGTCGCGATCGAGACGCCGGAGGGAGGCGAGATCCGCTTTCGTGAATTGTTCGCTCGCGCCGGCCGCATGGCCCGCGCGCTGGCGGACCTCGGCGTCGAGCCGGGCGACCGGGTCGCGGCGCAGATCGACAAGTCGCCCGAGACAATCGTGCTCGCGCTCGCCTGTTTCCGCGCCGGCGCCGCGCTGCTGCCGCTCAACACCGCCTATACGCTCGCCGAGCTCGATTATTTCCTCTCCGACGCCGGGCCGGCGCTGACGCTCACCCGGCCAAAACTGCTCGCCGACGTGCGCGCGCTCGCCGTGCGCCATGCGCTGCCGGCGGTCGAGAGTTTCGCGAGCGGCGCCGGGACCTTCTTCGACCATGTTGCAGCGACGCGCGAAGAACTGGCGCCGGTCGCGCGTGCGAAGGACGACCTCGCCGCCATCCTTTACACGTCGGGCACCACCGGGCGCTCCAAGGGCGCGATGCTGACCCACGAGAACCTCGTCTCCAACGCCGAGGTCCTCGTCGATCTCTGGCGCTTCACCAAGGATGATGTTCTCATTCACGCGCTGCCGGTGTTCCACACCCACGGCCTGTTCGTGGCGACCAACGTCGCCTTGTTCGCCGGCGCCAAGATGATTTTTCAGCCCAAGTTCGACGCCGACGCCGTCATGGCGGCGATGCCGCGCGCGACCTCGCTGATGGGCGTTCCGACCTTTTATTCCCGCCTGCTCGAGCATCCGGGGCTCACCCGGGAGGCGACGAAGGGCATGCGGCTCTTCATCTCCGGCTCGGCGCCGCTGCTCGCCGAGACCTTTGCGCGCTGGAAGGAGGCGACTGGTCACGCGATCCTCGAGCGCTACGGCATGACGGAAACCAACATGATCACGTCGAACCCCTATGACGGCGACCGCGTCGCCGGCACGGTGGGGTTCCCGCTCACCGGCGTGTCGTTGCGCATCGCCGAAGCCGAGACCGGCGCGCCCGTGCCCCAGGGCGAAGTCGGCGTCATCGAGGTCAAAGGCCCGAACGTGTTCAAGGGCTACTGGCGGATGCCGGAAAAGACCGCGGCCGAATTCCGCGCCGACGGTTTTTTCATCACCGGCGATCTCGGCAGGATCGACGAGCGCGGCTACGTGCATATCGTCGGTCGCGCGAAGGACCTCGTGATCTCGGGCGGCTACAACGTCTATCCCAAGGAAGTCGAAAGCGAGATCGACTCGATCCCCGGCGTCGTCGAGAGCGCCGTGATCGGCGCGCCGCACAGGGACTTTGGCGAGGGGGTGACGGCAGTGGTGGCGCCCGAGAAGGGCGCGGTGTTGGACGAGGCCGCCGTGCTCGCCGCCCTCGAAGGTCGCCTCGCCAAATACAAGATCCCCAAGCGCGTGATCTTCGTCGACGAACTGCCGCGCAACGCCATGGGCAAGGTGCAGAAGGCGGCGCTGAGGGAGACGTACAAGGGGATCTACGAGCAAAAATAACGCCTTGCGTAACCCAATGCCCTCGTCCTTAGCTGGCGCAAAGCGCCCTCGAAGGACGCGGGGGGTGGTGGCTGGCGCCGCCGAGGCAGCCGTCGCAATCGCGAATCGGGTTGTCTATATGCCATACGTATCGTATATTGAGCGGGAATTGGAATGATCGTCGACTTTGCGGACCGAGAAACGGAGCGCTTCTTTCGCGACGGCGTTTGTCCCGGGAAGTGGGCGTCCGTGGCCTGACCGCTCGCTCGCAAGCTCGATATGCTGGACGCGGCGCCGACGCTAGAGGCGCTACGCTCGCCGCCGGGGAATCGGCTCGAGGCTTTGAAGGGCGATCGTTCGGGGCAATTCTCGATCCGCGTCAATGATCGTTGGCGCATCTGTTTCGTCTGGACGGAAGTTGGCGCGGCGCGCGTCGAAGTCGTCGACTACCACTGAAGAGGTCCCCATGCCCCGTGTTCGCACCCACCCCGGCGAGGTCCTCTCCGAGGAATACCTAAAACCCCTTGGCCTCTCCGCGACAGCGCTGGCCCGCGCCCTCGGCGTTCCCGCCAACCGGATCAGCGACATCGTGCGCGGCCGGCGCGACGTCAGCGCCGACACCGCGATCCGCCTCGGCCGCTATTTCGAAGTCGATCCGCGGTTCTGGATCAATCTGCAGACCGCGCACGATCTCACGCGGGCGGAGGCGGAGAACGACTATTCCGCTATTTCGGCAAGGGCGGCGGGAACGCGACGCGAGGACGGGCCGGTTTGATTTTCCGGCCGCAGAAGATGGGGCCGTCGCCTGGGGCGGGGTGCGCAACGCCAAACTCGGACTTGATGCGAAATCAGCCGGCCCCGTCTCCGATCTCGACGAGCTCCAGGGCGTCGATCGCCGCGTTCCTTTTTTCCACCGTCTCCTTCAGGGAAAGCTCCAACTGCTGGGTGCTGCCGACGCTGCTGCCCATCAGGACCAGCCCGCCGAGCGCAGCGGTTATCCCGACGACGATCCGAAGCGGCGTGAAGTCCGCCAGACCCAGCAGCAATGAGACGAGCAACGCTGCGCCCGCGAGTGCGCATGCTGATCCGGCTGCGACGAGCTTGCGGCTACGCCGGATCGCCTCTCGGAGCTCGTCGATCTCAGCCTCGAGTCGCTCGATCTCATCGGCTGGCGTCGGTTCCGTTTCGGACATCGAACTCTCGGGCGGCGTTGCGGGTCGGAGCGATGAGCAACTCGTGAGCGGTCCCCGCGCAAATCGGCGCCGCAACGCGAAGCCGATCGGCGCGCCGAAGGGAAATGACTTTTCTAACCCCGTCAATCGTATGTCTCACGTTTGGGCGATGGCGGTCGAGCGCCGGGGCTTCGGACTTCGGCGCGAGAAGGACCGCGCCGCCGCCCACGGTTTCTCCGATTCCGATCCCTAGCCGCGCAGTCCGCTCAGCCCGCGTTCGCTTCCACCCGCCACCCTGTCGCTGTCTCTCGGAGCCGCAACTCGGCCGCGGGCTGCGAGGCGGGGGCGGCGAGGCGTTCGACCATGCGCTTGATGGAGCCGTCGCCGGTGCTCGCTTCGCGGTAGAATGCCCGCAGCAGGCGATCGCCGGGGCCGGGGATGGGTTTGCGGCGCGCTTTCTCCCAAAGGCGCAGCGTCTGTTCCTTGGCGCCGAGGCTGGCCGCGAGGTCGCGTTGCGTGAGCTCGAGTTCCAGCCGGAGGAACCTCAGTTCGGCGCCGTCGATGGGCTTCGGCGCGTCGACGATCCATAGGCCGATCGCCTCGTGCAAACCCTTGGCATCGTGGATCGCTACCGCTCGACCGTAGGGCGTCTCGCGAATCTCGGCGCCGTCCACGAGGTAGACATTGTCGAGGCCGCTCTCGGTGTAGTGGTGGAGCATTACGTTCTCCCGCGGAAGACAGTGACGACGATGAGCGCTTCGGGCCATTCGACTGCTACGGCACAAGTGATTTCTTCGCCCGCAGCGTGGCGGAACAGACTGACCTGCCAGTTGCCCCTGCCGTTGACGAACGGGCCCTCGACGATCGTTCCCCTTTGACAGCAGAGCTCGATCTGCCGGCGCGTGACCAAACGTTCCCGCTGTCGTCGGCGCGCATGATCGACGACAAAGATGCGCGATCCGTCGGCGGCGATAAGCCGGATGACTTCGAGCGCCTCGGCGCTCGAAAGCGACTCTGGCTGACGTTCGGCGACCACAGAACCTATAAATATTATAGGTTCCGGGTTTGTCAACGTCCCGTTCGCGCGTTCCGCAAATCCTCTTCCCCTCCGGTCAACATTCTGTCATGGGCGTGATGTCTGCACAGGTCGCGGGCGCCGTGGCGCGTCCGGAGCCGGGCGAGGGTCATGAACTACTTCCAGCGCTTCACGTTTCTGTTCTCGGCGCCGAACTTCGACGCCGACGACCTCGAGGGGCTCCGCCTCAGCCAAATCATCGCCGCCATCGAGCGCATGGGTTTCCAGGTCGTTCGCGCCCGGCGCGTGGATGATGCGGAAATCGCGGTGCAGACCGACGCGGCGATCGGCTGCATGGTCGTGGATTGGGGCAAGAAAGGCATCGAGGGCAAGGCCGCCTCGCTCATCAATCTCATGCGCAAGCGCGGCCTCGACATGCCGATCGTCATCCTCGTGCGCGGAAAACGGTTCGAGGACATTCCGGTCGAAGTGCTCGACTACATCGACGGCTACGTGTTCCTCGCCGAGGAGACCCCCGAGTTCATCGCCAAGAACCTCATTTCGCGCCTCAAGCAATACGCGGAGACATTGAAGACCCCGTTCTTCGGCGCGCTGGTCGACTATGCCGAGGAGGGCAACCAGCTCTGGACCTGCCCGGGCCACAACGGCGGCATCTTCTATAATCGCAGCCCGATCGGCCGCATCTTCATCGAGCATCTGGGCGAGGCGATTTTTCGCGACGACCTCGACAATTCCGTGCTCGAGCTCGGCGACCTCCTGACCCACGAGGGCCCGGCTCTGCAGGCGCAGAAGGAGGCTGCCGCCATCTTCGGCGCGGAAAAGACCTATTTCGTGCTCAACGGCACTTCGTCGTCGAACAAGATCGTGCTGACGAACCTCGTCGCCGAGGGCGATCTGGTGCTGTTCGACCGCAACAACCACAAGGCCGCGCATCACGGCGCGCTGCTGATCGGCGGCGGCGTGCCGATCTTCATGTCGACCGACCGCAACGCCTATGGCCTCATCGGCCCGATCCGTCCCGATGCGTTCGACGAGACGGCGTTGCGCGAGCGCATCCGCACCAATCCGCTGGTCGAGGACAAGGAGGCGTGGAAGCGCGAGCGGCCGTTCCGCGTCGCCGTCATCGAGCAATGCACCTACGACGGAACGATCTACGACGCGCAAGCGATCGTCGAGCGCATCGGCCACTTATGCGATTACATCCTGTTCGACGAGGCCTGGGCGGGGTTCATGAAGTTCCACCCGATCTACGAGCGCCGCTTCGCCATGGGGCTCAAGGGCCTCACCGAAGCCTCGCCCGGCGTGGTGGCGACGCAATCGACCCACAAGCAGCTCGCGAGCTTCTCGCAGGCGTCGCAGATCCACGTCAAGGACCGCCACATTTCCGGGCAGCGGCGGCGGGTGGAGCATCGGCGCTTCAACGAAGGTTTTATGCAGCACGCATCGACGTCTCCCTTCTACCCTCTGTTCGCGTCGCTGGACGTCGGCGCGCAGATGATGAAGGGCCGCTCGGGCGAGGTGCTGTGGGACGACACGATTCGCCTCGGCATCGAATTGCGCAAGAAGCTCCGGGCGGTGCGCCGCGAGTTCGAGGAGAAGGAGCGCGACCCGGCGCGGCGCTGGTTCTTCGATCCGTTCGTGCCCGACCGCATCGAGCTTCCCGACATTGCCGGCAATCGCGTGCACAACGTGCCCTGGGAGAGCCTGTCGACCGATCTGCTCGCTCGCGATTCGCGTTACTGGATGCTCAATCCGGGCGCCGCTTGGCATGGGTTCAGCGAGCTCGCGCCGGGCTTCGCGATCACCGATCCGGCGAAGCTCACGCTGCTGACGCCGGGCTTCGACCGCAAGACCGGAGAGTATGAAGCGCATGGCGTCCCGGCGCCGGTGGTCGCGCAATATTTGCGCGAGAACCGCGTCGTGCCGGAGAAGAACGACCTCAACTCGATGCTGTTCCTGCTCACCCCCGGCGTCGAGTCGAGCAAGGCCGGAACGCTGGTTTCCGCGCTCGTCGCCTTCAAGCGGCTGCACGACGACAATCAGCTGCTCGACGACGTGATGCCGGAATTCGTCGCGAAAAGGCCGCAGCGCTACAAGGGCAAGCGGCTGCGCGACCTCTGCGCCGAGATGCACGGCTACTATCGCGAGGCGGGGGTGAGCGCGCTGCAGAAGCGGCAGTTCTCGCCCGAGCATGTTCCCAACATGGTGATGACGCCACGCGAGGCCGCCCGCCATCTGGTGCGCAACAATGTCGACTACCTGCCGATCGAGCAAGTCGACGGCCGCGTCGCGACCACGCTGTGGGTCGTCTATCCCCCTGGAATCGCGACCATCGTGCCAGGCGAGCGGCTCGACGAGCGGGCGCGGCCGATGGTCGCCTATCTCGAGGCGTTCCAGCGCGCCTCGAACCTGTTCCCGGGGTTCGACGCCGAAATCCAGGGCCTCTATCGCGAGGTCGACGCCGCCGGCGCGATCCGTTTCATGACTTATGTGGTGAGCGAATAGCACGGGCGGCGAATTTCTCGAGCTCGCGCTTGCGCGCGGCGGGCCCGACGACTTGAATTTGGTCCCCGCGCAACATTTGACGGGCCTGGAGGGCGACATGAAGCAGGTCTTCATCACCGGGGCCGGCGGCCCGGAAAAGCTAGAGATTCGCGAGGCGCCGGATCCCACGCCGAGCGGCGACCAAATCCGCATTCGCGTCAAGGCGTGCGGCGTCAATTTCGCCGACATTCTCGCGCGCCAGGGCCTCTATCCCGACGCTCCGAAACTGCCGTTCGTGGTCGGCTATGAGGCGGCGGGAACGGTCGATGCCGTCGGCCGGGACGGCGACAAGGCCTGGATCGGCCGCGACGTGTTCGCTCTGACCAAGTTCGGCGGCTACGCCGACGTCGTCGTCGCGCCGCCGGCGCAGGCGTTCGTCAAGCCGGACGCTCTGAGCTTCGAACAGAGCGTCGCGCTTCCCGTCAACTATCTCACCGCCTGGCTATTGCTGAACGTGATGGGGGGCTCTAGCCCCGGCGAGACGGTGCTGATCCACAATGCCGGCGGCGGCGTCGGGCTGGCGGCGATCGACATCGCCCGCCATCTCGGCGCGACGATCATCGGCACGGCCAGCGCGGGCAAACATGCATTCTTGAGAGAACGTGGGCTGCATCACGCGATCGACTATCGCACGCAGGACTGGAGCGAGGAGGTGGCGCGGCTCACTGAGGGACGCGGCGTCGAGCTGGTCATCGACCCGATTGGCGGCGCGCATTGGACGAAGAGCTACAGGGCGCTGCGCCCGACGGGCCGGCTCGGCATGTTCGGAGTGTCGTCGGCGGCCTCGAACAGCGGCCGTCTCGCGCAACTCGGATTCCTGATGGCCGCGCTGCGGATGCCGTTCTTCCACCCCGCCTCGTTGATCGACGGCAACCGGGCGGTCTTCGGCGTCAACATCGGGCATCTCTGGGGCGAAGTGGGCAAGATCCGCCTTTGGATGGAAGCGATCCTGGCCGGCGTCGCCGACGGTTGGGCTCGTCCGCACGTCGACAAGGCGTTTCGGCTCGAGCAGGCCGGCGCGGCCCATGCCTACCTCGAGGCTCGCCGCAACATCGGCAAGGTCGCGCTCGTTCCTTGACATTCGAGCCGGTTCGGGAATCTTGCGCCCGCGGGGTGAGGCGCAATTGAATCGCGCGGCGGTCTGTGCTCGAGGCGTTCGCCGGTTCGCCGCTCCAGGGATGAAAATGTCGCTCAGCTCGGTCGAAGATATTCCTGAGGTCAACGTCGTCGTGCGCCCGACGCGCGACGCCGACGTGCCGGCGATGCTCGCCATCTATCTGCATCATATCAAGAAGGGCGTCGATCCCGCTTACATCGGCGATTTCGAGGCGCCCGACGCCGAGGACCTCAAGCGTCGCCGCAAGAGCATGCGCGCGCGGAAAATGCCGCACATCGTCGCCGAAGACGGCGGGGTGGTGATCGGCTATGCCTATGCCGTGCCGTTCCGCAAGCGCCCGGCCTATCGCTACACCGTCAAGCACTCGATCTACGTGCACACCGATCACCTCGGCAAGGGCGTCGGGCGGCTCTTGATGACGGCGCTCATCGACGCTTGCGCGGCGGCCGGTTTCCGCCAGATGATCGGCTATATCGACGGCGCCAACAAGCCGTCGCTCGGCCTCCACGAGGCGTACGGCTTCCGCCAGGTCGGCCTGCTTCCGCAAGTCGGCTTCAAATTCGGCCACTGGACCGATACGATCATGGTGCAGCGTTCGCTGGGGCTAGGCGGCTCCGCGCCGCCGGAGGTTTGAGGGCCGGGCCATTCGCCGGCGTCCGCGCGCCGTCAAATCAGTCGGAGGTCCCACATGCCCACGACGCGCCGCTTGATCTCGTGGATCGCCCCGGCGTCGAGCATGCACTGCATGTGCTCGCGGCCGTTCCGGCTGATCGTCTCCATCAACTCGGGGTGGCTCTCGCAGAACGCGAAGACCTGCTCGAGATCGGAAGCGTCGCTGGCGAGCGGGACGAAATGCTCCCAGGGCTCGAGGCCGTTGAAATACCAAACGTGATAACAGAACGGATAGGGGTGGAGGGGCACCGCGTTGCTGGCGAGCGCGGCGCCGAATCCGCTGCTGACGTCGGCGCCCTCGAGACACAGCACGTAGCGATTTTCCAGCAGGCGCTCCTGCGGAATGGTGTCGCGCGTGAGCCCCTCGATTTGGTCGGCGATCTCCGCGAATCCCTCCTCGTCGTGCTTCTCTTTGGGAATGAAATTGAAACCGACGTCGGCGATGTCGGTGAGACGCGAGGCGCGCTTCACATATTCGATGCGGGCGATCTTGACGACCGTCTGACTCGCCTTGTGCGACTTGAGCGGACCGGAGAGCGCGCCGCGGAAAACGATCTTGCTCTCCTTTTCGGGGAAGGGCTGAGTATCCTGCAATCCTTTCAAACTGATTTCGAAATGGTAGTCGAGCGGCCAGAGAATGGCATAGTCCGCGCCGTTGACGACCCAGCGGTTGTAGGCGATTAGCGG
>JBKQKS010000344.1:0-12092 GCA_052147395.1 Roseiarcus sp. | reverse complement strand
TCTATCGTCGCGCCTTTGAGGAATATGGCGTTCGCGCCTTATGGAATATGCGCGCGGTTGAAGAACCGACCCCCGCGGACGCCTTGGCGATCACCAAGGCATTGCGGACCCATGGCCGCATGGAGGGGCGGCGGCTGGCGGAGCGGATCGAGGAGCTTTGTCGTGCCCATCGGTAAGTTTCAGTCGGATGTATTGCGGACGCTGGCGGCGCAGCGCAGCCCCGACAGCTATATTGCTGGCGGTGTCGCCATCAACCGCGACGGCCCGCGTTTCTCCGGCGACATCGATATATTTCAAGATTCCGAAGCCCGGCTCGAGAGCGCCGCCAAGGCCGACATAGCCGCGCTCACGGCGGCGGGATATAACGTCACGTGGGAGCGCGAGCGGATAGGCAAACGCGAAGCCACGGTTGCGCGCCGTGGCGAAGCGATGCCGCTCGAATGGGTGACGGACTCCGCCTTTCGGTTTTTTCCGACACAACCGGATGAACTCTTCGGTTACGTGCTGCATCCGGTCGATTTGGCGACCAACAAGGCGTCAGCAGCGGCCGATCGCCGAGTCCCGCGGGATATCGTCGATTTGGTCACCATTCACGAAACCATCTTGCCGCTTGGCGCTGTGTTGTGCGCGGCGGTCGGCAAGTATCCCGGTGTTACGCCGGAGGGGATGCTTGCCGAAATCACCCGGCATAGCCGCTTTACCGCGGAGGAGTTTCAAGCGCTGGCGACCGAGGAGCCGGTTGATGTTCCCGGTCTGCATCGTCGTATCCGCAGCATGATCGAGGACGCCGAGAACTTTATTGCCACTCTCCCGAGCGATGCCGTGGGCGTGATTTTCATGGACGGTGAAAAGCCTGTGCAACCGGACGTGAACGTGCTCGATAAATATCAGCGGAACCCCGGGGCGCCACGCGGCCTGTGGCCGTCGGCGCCCGAAATCTCACGGGCAATGCTCGAACGCTACGGCGAACCCAAGCCCTGACAGGTTGCACAAATCAAGAATTCTGGCGAAGCGATTGTTGGCAGGAAATTTGGGACTTATAAGGAACGGGAACGGAATTGCGCGGCGCGAAAAATCCGCGATCTGTTGAGGATCGCGCGCGCATTGGTGTCCGCCGGGGCGTTGTATTCAGCTTATGAATTGATGACCTGTGGGAGCGGGCAAATATTCAATCCATCACGTATCGCGATAGTTGTTCTGTTTGTTAATAGCGCCGCCCAGGCGGGTGAGTTGGATAGAGAGCCAGCCTTGTCAACTGCTACAACAAATGCGCCGTCGGTTTTGGCACAGGCCGTTGACCCGGCATTATGTAAACGCCGTTGCGATTTCGATTACGAAACTTTCGCCGAAGAGGTTAGGGAGCAACACCAACCGTTTGTCAATGTCAAAAATGAGCAACTAAAAGCGAGTCTGGAAGTGCGAAAGCGTTGTTGCAGGCAATGCTACAGGCCATAACTGTCGTCTAGTTGTATAGAATTGTCTCTCTCGAAAAGGAAGGTCTTTGATGGGACGGCGACAGGCCGAGCGGATTGCCGCCGGACACTCCGAAAGCGCCTCTCAACACTCATTCTCGATTCCTACCTCTCAAAAGGTCCCAGACCCGTGAGTTTCGAGGGGCGCCGAACTCGAGAACTTGGCGCTACGAAGTGGCATCGATGAAATCAATCAGTTACGCTGTGCATAGATCAGACGCCTAGATGTCCCCTCTCCGCTCGACCCCGTAGCTCGAGTCGAGCCCCTGGCCGCGGCGGCAACTGGCGATTGGCGTGACGGCGCGCGACCCGATAACGTGCCTTCACGCGAATCACGTTGCCCGCGAGGAGCCGCCGTGCCCCGCACCCGACGCCCCGCCTTCCTCGCCTCGGCGCTCATCGCCGCTGCGTTGGCGATCGTTCCGTCGCTGGGTTTCGCCGAGGCGCCGAGTCCGCCGTCGTCGAAGCTCGCGCCGCCGCCGCCGAACGTGCCGATGGACCAGCTGATGTCGGCGCCGCCGATCCCCGACATCGTCCAGGGCTCGCCCAACGCGCCCTCGACCATCATCGAATACGCTTCGCTCACCTGCACGCACTGCGCGGCGTTCTACGCCGAGGTCTGGCCGCAGTTGAAGGCCAAATACGTCGACACCGGCGAGGCGAAATTCATCCTGCGCGAATTCCCGCTCGACCCGCTGGCGACCGCCGCCTTCATGCTGGCGCGCTGCGCCGGCGCCGACAAACGCAACGAGATCGTCGACGCCCTGTTCTCCGAGCAGAAAACCTGGGCCTTCGTCGACCAGCCGATCCCACCGCTGATCGCCATCGTCGTCCGCGCCGGCATGACGGAAGCCGATTTGCGAGCCTGCCTGAAGAACCAGGAGCTCTACGACGCGGTGGAAAACAGCCGCGACCACGCCGCCAAAGCGTTTTCCATCGATTCGACGCCCACCTTCTTCGTCGACGGCCGCAAGCTCGTCGGCGAACAGAAGCTCGCCGATTTCGACCGCTGGCTCGCGCCCGGCGCGAAATGAACGGCGATGTCACGTTTTCGCACAGCTTTGTCGCAGCGAGGTCTTGATCGCCGCGCCGCCGCGCTTGCTTGTAGCCGGGGGCGCCGACCCCGGCTCTACCCGACGGGCCGGCCTCTCCCTCGACAAGCTCGGGATGAGGGCGGCCGGCCAAAGAGTGAGCTGCAAATGAAGTTCGAACGGCTGCGACTGGCCGGATTCAAGAGTTTCTGCGACCCGACCGAATTCAAGATCGAGCCGGGCCTTACCGGCGTCGTCGGGCCGAACGGCTGCGGCAAATCCAACCTCGTCGAGGCCCTGCGCTGGGTGATGGGGGAGAGCTCCTACAAGAATATGCGCGGCTCGGGGATGGACGATGTCATCTTCTCCGGCGCCGGCCGGCGGCCGGCGCGCAGCATCGCCGAAGTCGCGGTGGCGCTCGACAATTCCGACCGCCGCGCCCCCGCGGCGTTCAACGAGCACGACGTCATCGAAGTGTCGCGGCGCATCGAGCGCGACTCGGGCTCGACCTATCGCGTCAACGGCCGCGAGGCGCGCGCGCGCGACGTGCAGCTGTTGTTCGCCGACGCCTCCACCGGCGCGCGCTCGCCCTCGATGGTGCGCCAGGGTCAGATCGGCGAGATCATTGCCGCCAAACCCCAGGCGCGCCGCCTCATCCTCGAAGAGGCCGCCGGCGTCTCCGGCCTGCATTCGCGCCGCCACGAGGCCGAGCTCAGGCTCCAGGCCGCCGAGGACAATCTCACGCGCCTCGAGGACGTGATCAAGCAGATCGAGGCGCAGGCCGAGAGCCTGCGCAAGCAGGCCAAACAGGCCGCGCGCTACCGCACCCTCGCCGCCGACATCCGCCGCCACGACGCGCTGGCCAAGCTCATAGCCTGGCGCGAGGTGGAGCAGGAGTTCGTCGAAGCCGAGCGGCGGCTCGAGGCCGACGTGCGCGGCGTCGCCGAGCACACCCGCATCCAGGCCGAAACGGCGCGCGCGCAAGCCATCGCCGCGGCCGCGCTGCCCGGCTTGCGCGATGCGGAGGCGCGGGCCGGCGCGGCGCTGCATCGGCTCACCATCGCCCGCGACGCGCTCGCCGGCGAAGAAAAACGCGCCCACGAGCGCACGGCCGAACTGCGCCGCCGCATAGAGCAGCTCGCGCACGACCTCGAGCGCGAGACATCGCTGATCGCCGACGCCGCGGATGTCGAAGCCCGGCTCGAAAAGGAGGCGGAGGCGCTCGCCGATGATCCCGACGACGACGCTCGCGAGGAAGCCGAAGCGCGGCGCGCCGAAGCCGAGCGCGCACTCGCCGAGGCGGAAAGCGCGCTCGCCGCCGCGCAGGCGGCCGTGTCCGACGTCAACGCGCGACGCAACGCGCTCGCAGCGTCGCTCGCCGAGGAGGGGCGCCGGCTGCAGCGCTTCGAGAGCGAACTCATGGCCCTCGAGCGCGAGCGCGTCGCGCTCGCTCGCTCCGGGGTCGAGAGCGAGGCTTTCGACGCCGCCGAGGCGACGTTGGAGACCCTCAGCCTCGAGCTCGAAGAGGCCGAGAGGGCCGCGCTCGAGGCCGAGGCCCTCCACGCGCGCGCCCGCGGACGCGAGGCCGCGACCCGCGCCCCGCTCGCCGAGGCCGAACGCGCCGCACAGCGCCTGGAAACCGAAGTCCTGACCCTGGAAAAGCTCCTCGGCGCGGCGGGCGGCGGCGCCTGGCCGCCGGTCGTCGACACGCTCGAGGTGGCGCGCGGCTACGAGGCGGCGATCGGCGCCGCGCTCGGCGACGATCTCGACGCCTCGATCGCCCCCGGCGCCCCTGCGCTGTGGACCGCGCCCGCGGGCCCCTATGCGGACGCCCCGCTGCCGGCGGGCGTGGAAAGCCTCGCGGACCATGTCGAGGCGCCGCTCGAATTGCAGCGCCGCCTGAAGCAGATCGGCGTCGTTCAGCGCGAGCGCGGCAAGGCGCTGAGCGCGGCGCTGAAGGCTGGCCAGCGGCTCGTCTCCCGCGAGGGCGATCTGTGGCGGTGGGACGGTTTCGAGGCCGCCGCCGAGGCGCCGACTCCCGCGGCGCGGCGCATCGCAGAGAAGAACCGTCTCGGCGAGCTCGCCCTCGAGGCCGCGCGCGCGAGCGAGCACGCCGAGACTCTGCGCGAGACCGCCGAGCGGGCCGAGCTCGACCGCAGCGCGGCCGCCGGCGCGGAGGCGAGCCAGCGGCAGCGGACCCGCGCCTTGCAAGCCGAACGCGACGCGGCGCGCGAAAAACTGGCGATCGCGGAACGGCGGCGGGCGGCGACGCTGCAGCGCGTCTCCGCGCTCGACGAGGGCCTCGCCCGCGCCAAGGCGGCGCGCGACGAGGCGGCCGAACGGCGGTTTGCCGCCGAGGAGGCGCTCGAAGGCCTCGAGGGCGACGATCTCGCCGCAACCCTCGAGCGCGCGCGCGCGACGGCCGCAGAGGCGCGCGCGCGCCACGCCGAAGCGAAGGCCTTCGAGCAATCGCTCGCCAAGGAGCGCGAGGCGCGCGACAGCCGACGCAAGCGCATCGCCGACGAGCGCCGCTCGTGGCGCGAGCGCCGCGCCCGCGCCGACGCTCAGCTCTCCGAGATCGCCGAGCGCCGAGCCGAAGCGGAGGCGGAACTCGAGACGCTCGCCGACGCTCCGGGCGAATTCGAGCGGCAGCGCCGCCGGCTGATGGCGGAGCTCGCCGAAGCCGAGAAGACCCGCAAGGCGGCGAGCGACGCACGCGCCGCGGGCGAGGCCGCGCTCGCCGAGGCCGACAAGGCCGCGCGCGCGGCGCTGGAGGCGATGGGCGGGGCGAGGGAGTTGCGCGCGGCGGCGGAAGAGCGGCTCGAGGCCGCGCGCCGGCGCCGGCTCGAACTGCTGCATCTGATCGAGAACGAGACGAACGTCGCGCCGCAAGGGCTCGCGGCGCTCGCCGGCGTGAAGCCCGGCGAGGCGACGCCCGAGCTCGCGCTCGTCGAGCGCCGGCTCGAGCATTTGAAACTGGAGCGCGAGCGGCTCGGCGCGGTGAACCTGCGCGCCGACGACGAATTCGCCGAGGTGGAGGCGGCCGGCGCAAAACTGGCCGCCGAGCGCGAAGACCTCGGCGAGGCGATCAAGCGTCTGCGTCAGGCGATCGGCGGCCTCAACCAGGAAGGCCGCGAGCGCCTGCTCGCCGCTTTCGATGTCATCAACAAGCACTTCGGAGAATTGTTCGCGACGCTGTTCGAGGGCGGCAGCGCCGAATTGCAGCTCGTCGAATCCGACGATCCGCTGCAGGCCGGGCTCGAGCTGATGGCGCAGCCGCCGGGCAAGAGACCGCAGACCCTGACGCTGCTCTCCGGCGGCGAGCAGGCGCTGACCGCGATGGCGCTCATCTTCGCCGTGTTCCTCACCAATCCGTCGCCGATCTGCGTGCTCGACGAGGTCGACGCGCCGCTCGACGACTACAATGTCGAGCGCTTCTGCGACCTGCTCGACGAAATGCGCAAGCGCTCCGACACCCGCTTTGTCACCATCACCCACAATCCGTTGACGATGGCGCGGATGGACCGGCTGTTCGGCGTCACCATGGCCGAGCGCGGGGTCAGCCAGATCGTCTCCGTCGACCTCGCCGCCGCCGAGCGCTTCCAGGAGGCGAGCTGACCGGCCGCAGCGGCCCTTGGAGGCGAGGTCGCTGACCTCGCTCCTTCCGCTCGGCAGAGTCGTGTGAGAACGAGGCGATTAGCCGACGCAGCCAAATAAGTGCGTCAATTATCGTTGCCGTCATTGCGAGCGAAGCGAAGCAATCCAGGGCGGCCGGGCTGCGGCCCCTGGATTGCTTCGTCGCTGCGCTCCTCGCATTGACGGAGGCTCAGTTTGATCGGAAACCGCTCTAGGCGGCGCCAACAATCTCCCCAACGATCGCCTCGGCCGCGGCGCGCGGCGCGGCGGCGGCGGCGACGGGGCGGCCGACGACGAGATAGTCGGCGCCGGCGCGGATCGCGGCGTCGGGCGTAGCGACGCGCTTCTGGTCGCCGACCTCGGCGCTCGGCGGACGGATGCCGGGCGTGACCAACGCGAAACCGGGAGGGACGAAAGCGCGTAGCGCCCCGACTTCGGCGGCGCTGCTCACCAGTCCGGCGAGCCCTGCGTCGACCGCCTGTTTCGCGCGACGGGCGACGAGCCCGGCGACCCCGAGCGCATAGCCGGCCTCGGCGAGGTCGGCGTCGTTCATCGAGGTGAGCACGGAGACGCCCAGCAGTCTCAGCCCCGACCCGCGCGCGCCCTCGACCGCCGCCCGCATCGTCTGCGGATAGGCGTGCACGGTGAGGAAATGCGCGCCGAGTTTTGCGATCTGCGCCGTCGCGCGTTCGACCGTGTTGGGGATATCGTGCAATTTGAGGTCGATGAACACTTTTTTGCGCGCGCCGATCAGCCGCTCGGCGAGGCCGAGGCCTCCGCCGCCACAGATGAGCTCCATCCCCACTTTGTAGAACACGACGGTGTCGCCGAGCGCCTCGACCAAGCGCTCGGCTTCGGCGACGCTCTGCGCATCGAGCGCGACGATCAGGCGTTCGCGGGGCGTCACGGCAGGCGCTCCGAGGGCGGCGCGCGGCGCGCTTCGACGCGGCGTCGCAGGCGCGCCGCCGCCTCGCGGTTGAGCATCGCGCGCATCTTGGCGCGCTGCCGGCGGATCAGCTTCTCCGCCTCGTCGCGCTTCTCGGCAATGAGTTTCTCCAGCTTGTCGGCGCCGTCGCGCAGTTTGCCCAGCAGCGGCATCGTCACCCGGCCGCCCGGGTCGGCGCGATAGATCCACACCCGCGCCGGCGGCAGATTGCGCCAGATCGGCGGGCTGCAATGGCCGGAATATTTGTTGACGCAGGTTGTTCGCGGCGCGGGCGAGTCCAGGCCGTAGGTGAATTGCACGAATACGCCCTCGGGTCCCATCAGGGCGAACGCGTCGTCGATGAGTTTTGCCCGTGACGCCGGCGGCTGGTTGAGCAGCGGCAGGCTGGAAACGATCGCCGCGATCGGCGCGCCGGCGAACTCGGCGAGCGTTTTCTCGAGATCGTAGGCGTCGCCCTGCACCACCCGCGCGGGCTGGAAGCGCTGACGGAGCATGCGGCAGAAGCTCGGATCGTATTCGACGAGCACGAGATTCTCGCGCGCGACGCCGTGCTCGATGAGCGCCTTGGTGACTGGGCCGGTGCCTGGACCGAGCTCGACGACGAGGCCTTCGCCGACATCTCCCACGGCGCGCGCCATCGCGCGCGAGAGGAACGGCCCCGAGGGCGCGACGGCGCCGGTGAGCCGCGGATTTTCGATGAGCCTGCGCAGGAACGCCGTCTCATCGCCGAGCAGGGGCGCCGGGCGGCTGCGCGGTCGTGGGAGCCGCGTCTTCGGCAATTTCTGAGCCATCACGCCCCCGCTCGGCTCAGCCGAGACCTTCGAAGAACTCTTTCATCTTGCTGAAGAACCCAGCGCTTTCGGGATGCGTCTTGTTGGAGGACTCGGCCTCGAATTCGGCAAGCAGCTCGCGCTGGCGGCGGGTGAGGTTCTGCGGCGTCTCGACGTTCGCCTGGATATAGAGGTCGCCGTAGTCGCGCGAGCGCAGGACCGGCATGCCCTTGCCGCGCACCTTGAGCTGGCGGCCCGACTGCGTTCCCTCGGGGAAGCGCAACTTGGCGTCGCCGCCATCGAGCGTGCGCACCGTGAACTCGCCGCCGAGCGCCGCTTGCACCATCGAGATCGGCACCCGGCAATAGAGATCGGCGCCGTCGCGCTGGAAGAACGGATGCGGCTTGATGGAGAGGAAGATGTAGAGATCGCCCGTCGCGCCGCCGCGCATGCCGGCTTCGCCCTCGCCGCTCAAGCGGATGCGGGTGCCGTCCTCGACGCCGGCGGGCACGTTGACCGACAGCGTGCGCTCGCGGGTGACCCGGCCGGAGCCCGCACATTTGTCGCACGGGTTCTCGATGATCTGGCCCCGTCCGTGGCAGGTCGGGCAGGTGCGCTCGATGGCGAAGAAGCCCTGTTGCGCGCGCACCCTTCCCTGGCCGGCGCAGGTTTTGCAGGTGATCGGTCTGGAGCCCGCCTTGGCGCCGGAGCCCCCGCAGGTCTCGCAGGCGACCTGGGTCGGCATCTTGAGGGTCGCAGTCTTGCCGCGATAGGCCTCCTCGAGCGTGATCTCGAGGTTGTAGCGCAGGTCGGCCCCGCGCTCGCGGCCCGAACCGCCCCGTCCTCCCCGCCGGCCCATGATATCGCCGAACAGGTCGTCGAAAATGTCCGACATCGAGGCGGCGAAGCCGTCGTTCATGCCGCCGGGGCCGCCGCCCTGCTCGAACGCCGCGTGGCCGTAGCGATCGTAAGCCGCGCGCTTCTGCGCGTCGGAGAGATGCTGGTAGGCTTCGTTGAGCTCCTTGAACCGCGTCTCCGCCTCCTTGTCGCCGGGATGGCGGTCGGGATGGGACTGCATCGCCGCTTTGCGGAACGCGGATTTGATCTCGGCGTCGGAAGCGGTCTTCGACACGCCGAGGATTTCATAGAAATCGCGTTTGGCCATTTCTGCCGAGGTCTCCGCACGCGCAGCTTTCGGCGCCGCGCGTACTCCGCGCTCGCCTCACGACGTTTTGGCCTCAGATAGGCAGGAACGCGAGCGAGCGCAAGTTCGTCGGCGTTTCGGATGGCGGCCCGGAGGGCGGGTCGGGCGCGAACTGCGTCGTCGCCAACCCAACGCGCATGGCGACGTACCTCTGTCTCAGATCAACGCCGCCGGCGCGACGCACGGGGCTTGCTCGACGCAGCCGTAAAAGATCATGTCGAGCATCGACTCGATGTGCTCGTCCCGCGGCGGCCAGGGAAAATCGCGATAGGTGAGGCGCAACGAAACCAGGCCGGAGATGGCGGCCCAGATGGAGAGCGCCATCGTCGAGGCGCTGTCGTACTGCCTGAGGGCGCCCGAGCGAGCGGCCTCCTCGACGCCGAAAACGAGCCGCTCGAGCAGCTTGCGGCCCTCCGATGGGCTCTGCTGCGAACACGCGGATTCGCAGGTGTTCATTGCTTTGCGGGCGAACACGAGACGGAAGTCGTCGGGATGTTCGAGCCAGAATCGCATGAATCCGGCGAGCATCACGCGCAGCTTGGCTGCGGGTCCCGAGAAGTTCGCGCTGTTGCGTTCGATCTCGTCGAACGCCTTGGCGAGCCCGCGCCACGCGTCGTTGGCTAGGCGTTCGAGCATCTCGTCCTTGGTGGCGAAATGGCTGTAGACGGCGGTCTGAGAGATGCCGACCTTGGCGGCGATCTGGCGCGTCGTCACATTGGTGACGCCGTATTCGAGGAACAATTCACGGGCGGCATCCAGAATTTCGGCGGCGCGCTCATGACCGGCGCCGCGGCGCTTGCGGTTGTCGAGCGAGACCACGAAGCTGCGGCCTTTCGGGGCTTCCTCCATCGATGCTTTCATTGCAACTGCCCCAGGATCCTTCTACCGGCTGTTGCCGTTTTGGCGCCTCGTCGAAGCCTGATTAGGGCCGCAAAAGGCCAAATTGTCAAACGGTCGAGGCCGCCGGCGTCGCTGGAGGCAGTTTTGCGCCGGCCCTCGGGGCCGGCGCTAGATCGCTTTTCAATCGTTTTCCTCAGCGACCAGCTCGCGATCCTGAGAAACGCATCGCGCGAAACTCTTTGATTGAAAGGGTGGGCTCGCGCGAAGGGCAAACCGTTCGCCTGGCAAACGGCATCACTCACTTGCCGCGGTGGGGCGCAATGACGTACTGGCCGTCAGGTTGCCAGGGAGCCTGGGCAAGCGCCTGGAAGCCGCTGTACGACGTCGTCTGGCCGGCGTTGACGTTCTTCAACACCTCTGCGGTGGTGGGCACGGCGGAGGCTTCTGCGACACCGAGGGCGAGAACGAGGGCGGCAGCGCCGAGAGCTACGAGGTTACGCATCTATTTTCTCCTTCAGGTTCAAGTGAGCCATGATCACTGATCGTTGCTCACTGATTGTCGAATATGGATCGCCGCGGGAAGTCTTCAAGGAGGCCGCGATCACAAACTCGTGATCGCCTTTCCCGCCCACACGTCGAGGCGCGAGCCCACAAAACCCGCGCGCGCCGCGCGCCGCCACCGTCGAAACCTTCGAAAACGGAAGAGCGAGCGGCGGATCCGAGTGAGCCGGGGCGTCCCCGTCACTGCGTTGCGATGCGGTCGACGAGGGCCGGCAGGTCGCTCAGCGACTTCAACCGCGCGAACCTGGGATGCCCGTGGGCGTCTTCGGCGCGCTCCCGCGCCCACTCGAATTCATGCGGAATGTGCACCGCCCAGGCGCCCGCCTGCAGCGCCGGCCAGATGTCGGAGCGCAACGAATTGCCAGCCATCACCGCCTCGGCGGGCGCGACATTGTGGCGGACGAAGATGCGCTGATAGGTCTCGGCGGTCTTCTCGCTCACGATCTCGACGCTGGCGAAGCGGTCGCCTACGCCGGAGGCCGCGAGCTTCATCTCCTGGTGGAACAGGTCGCCCTTGGTGACCAGCGCCAGCGGCGCGCGCTCGGCGAGCGGCGCGAGCGCCTCGGCGACGCCCGGCAGCAGCTCGATCGGGTGCTGCATGAGGTCGCGGCCGATGTCGAGGATCGCGCGCGTCATCGTCGCCGTGAGACCGTCGCCGGCGATCTCCAGCGCCGTCTCCAGCATCGTTATGATGAAGCCTTTGACGCCATAGCCGTAGATCTGCAGGTTGCGGCCCTCGATGGCGTCGAGCCGCTCGGCGGAGACAGCCGGGTCGGCGAACGGCGCCAGCAGCTCGCCATAACGGCGCGCCGCCTCCTGATAGTAGGTTTCGTGACCCCAGAGCGTGTCGTCGGCGTCGAGGCAGATCAAGCGGATGGCCATGGCTGAGCGTCGGTCTTCCCGTCGGTTTCAATTCAACGTCCGAAGAGCGCAAAAGTCCAGCGCTTCCGCCTCGCCATCCGGGGCGGGAAATTCGCGCCAGGGATATCGGGGTGCCGGGAGGCTGGCGAGCGGCGGACGGCGCAACTCCGGGACTTCGAAAGCGCGCTTTATCGAAGACCCAGTGATCAGAATCCGACGCTTGGCGCCCGCCTGGATCGGCAGCTCAGCGGCTGGACTCGACCCTTTGCGGAACTTTAGCATGGCGCAGAAATCAAGAATTCTGCACGATGCCCAACGCCCTGAAAAAACAAGGGCTTGTCCGGCGCAGATTATAGGAGGAGAAAGATTGCGCTTTTCGCATGACCGCACCTTGCCGTGTTGTACCAAAAATGATACAGTGATGTTTGAATGATCGAACGCTTGAAACCCATACCCTTGGTGTTCTGGAAATCCGCCGCCGGTCACGAGCCGGTGCGGGACGGGCTGAACGAGTTGCCGCGCCAGGATCAGCGGATTGTCGGGCGCGACATCGCCAAGGCGCAATTTGGCTGGCCTGTCGGCTTGCCGGTATGCCGCCCGCTCGGAAAAGGGCTTTGGGAAGTGCGTTCGTCCTTGCCGAGCCGCCGCGAAGCGCGCGTGCTGTTCGGTTTTCATGACGGCATGCTGATCGCGCTGACCGCATTCATCAAGAAGACGCAGGCGACACCCGCCGGTGAATTGGCCTTGGCGCAACAGCGATTGAAGGAGGTA
>JBKQKS010000343.1:0-7153 GCA_052147395.1 Roseiarcus sp. | reverse complement strand
GTTGGCCGAGCGCATCCGCGCCGGCGGCGCCGGCATTCCCGCCTTCTTCACCCGCACCGGCGTCGGCACGGTGGTCGCCGAGAACAAGGAGGTGCGCGAGATCAACAACGAGCACTTCGTACTGGAGCACTCGCTGTTCGCCGACGTCGCGCTCGTCCACGCCTGGAAGGGCGATACCGAAGGCAACCTCGTCTATCGCAAGACCGCGCGCAACTTCAACCCGATGATGGCGACGGCGGCCAAGATCACCATCGCCGAAGTCGAGAACCTGGTCGAGCCCGGCACGATCGACCCCGACCACATCATGACGCCCGGCGTCTACGTCAAGCGCATCGTGCACACGCCCGAGATCGCCAAGCGCATCGAGCAGCGCACCGTGCGCAAGCGCCCCGCCGCCTGAACTTTTCTTTGTTTTCGCAGGATTTTTGTCCGAAAACCGGTGACCCCCTTTTCGGCAATCCTGCTTAGGAGGATTCCATGCCCTGGACCCGCGATCAGATGGCCGAACGCGCCGCCAAGGAGTTGCGCGACGGTTTTTACGTCAATCTCGGCATCGGCATTCCGACGCTGGTGTCGAACTACATCCCTGCCGGCATGAGCGTGCAGTTGCAAAGCGAGAACGGCATGCTCGGCATGGGCCCGTTCCCCTACGAGGGCGAGGAGGACCCCGACCTCATCAACGCCGGCAAGCAGACGGTGACGGAGCTGCCGACCACCAGCTACTTCTCTTCGTCCGATTCGTTCGCGATGATCCGCGGCGGCCACATCGACCTCGCGATCCTCGGCGCCATGCAAGTGTCGGAGAACGGCGACCTCGCCAACTGGATGATCCCCGGCAAGATGGTCAAAGGCATGGGCGGCGCGATGGACCTCGTCGCCGGCGTCAAGAAGATCGTCGTGGTGATGGAGCACAGCGCCAAGGACGGCCCGAAGCTCTTGCATCATTGCAACTTGCCGCTGACCGGCGCCCATGTCGTCGATCTCGTCATTACCGAACTCGCGGTGTTCCACATCGACAAGCACGGCTTCCGCGGCATGGCGCTGCAGGAGCTCGCGCCCGGCGTGACGCTCGAAGAGGTCGCGGCGAAGACGGAAGCGAGCTACCGGGTCGCGCTGAGCTGATAGGGTCCTCGGCGGCTCGGGATCGCCTCTGGACCTCGACAGGCCGCAGCGAATGTGCTGCTAGGGCGCATGGCCAAATCCCGCGCCTCCTATGTCTGCCAGAACTGCGGCGCGATCACGCAGCGCTGGCAGGGCAAATGCGACTCCTGCGGCGAGTGGAACACCATCATCGAGGAGGCGGCGGCGCTCGGCATCGGCGCTGCTTCCGCGCGCGGCGGCTCGGCCGGGCGGCCGTTCCCGCTCGAGGATCTTTCGGGCGACTCCAAACCTTTTGCGCGCGTAAATGTCGGGATCGGCGAGCTCGATCGGGTCGCCGGCGGCGGCTTCGTGCCGGGCTCGGCGACGCTGATCGGCGGCGAGCCGGGCATCGGCAAATCGACGCTGCTGATCCAGGCCTGCGCCTCGCTCGCCCGGCGCGGCGGTCGCGTCGTTTATGTCTCCGGGGAGGAATCGACCGAGCAGGTGCGCTTGCGCGCGGCGCGGCTCGGGCTTTCCAGCGCGCCGGTGCAACTCGCCGCACAGACGCTGGTCGAGGACATCGTCGCCACGCTCGGCTCCGGCGACCCGCCAAAATTCGTCGTCATCGATTCCATTCAGACGATGTGGAGCGACGCCATCGAATCGGCGCCCGGCACGGTGAGCCAAGTTCGCGGCTCCGCGCAGGCGCTGATCCGCTTCGCCAAATCGAGCGGCGCGACGCTGCTCATGGTCGGCCATGTCACCAAGGACGGACAGATCGCCGGACCGCGGGTCGTCGAGCACATGGTCGACGCGGTGATGTCGTTCGAAGGCGAGGGCGCCCACGCGTTCCGCATCCTGCGCGCGGCGAAGAACCGATTCGGCGCCACCGACGAGATCGGCGTGTTCGAGATGACCGGCGCCGGGCTCGCCGAAGTGCAGAACCCTTCGGCCTTGTTCCTGGCCGGACGCGATGGGGCGGCGCCGGGGGCGGCGGTGTTCGCCGGCGTCGAGGGCGTGCGGCCGGTGCTGGTCGAGATCCAGGCGCTGGTCGCGCCCTCGACGCTCGGCACGCCGCGCCGCGCGGTGGTCGGCTGGGATGCGAATCGGCTGGCGATGGTGCTCGCCGTGCTGGAGGCGCATGGCGGGCTCAAACTCGGCCAGCACGACGTCTACCTCAACGTCGCGGGGGGCTTACGCATATTCGAGCCGGCGGCGGATCTCGCGGCGGCGGCGGCGCTGGTCTCGTCGCTCACTGGCGTCGCGCTGCCGCACGACTGCGTGTACTTCGGCGAGATCGCGCTCTCCGGCGCCGCGCGCCCGGTCGGACACGCGGGGCTCAGACTCAAGGAGGCCGCCAAGCTCGGCTTCACGCACGCGACGACGCCGCCCCCGCCGCGCGACGGCGACGGCGGCGGCGGCCGGCTGGCGATTTCCCCCGTCGGGTCGGTCGCGAGCCTCATCGCCGATATCGCCGCCGCAGGGGTCAGCGGAAAGGTGACGAACTGAGACGGCTTCGCTATAAGCGCGGCGTCCGCGGCTCGACAGGGACTTATTGATGCCTTCTTATCTCGATTTGGGGGTGCTCGGCGTCGTCGCCATTTCGGCGCTGCTGTCGATGATGCGCGGCTTCACCCGCGAAGTGCTGGCGATCGGCTCCTGGGCGGCGGCGGCCGCGGCGGCCTACTATTTTTACGGCGCCCTCGAACCCCACGTGCAGGAGCTATTGCATCAGCACCTGCAAACAGACAAACCGATACTTGCCCGCGCAATTTCGGCGGCGATTATTTTTTTCGTCGTGCTCATCGCGGTGTCGCTGTTGACGGTGCGCCTTTCCGACGCGATCCTCGATTCCAAGATCGGCGCGCTCGACCGTTCGCTCGGCTTCCTGTTCGGCGCCGCGCGCGGCTTCCTGTTAGCCGTCGTCGCGTTCTGGATCTTCAACTGGCTGGTCGGCGACAAGGCGCTGCCCGACTGGGTGCGCGACGCCAAGACGCGCCCTGTGCTCACCGAGACGGCCAACAGCATCATCGCCATGCTGCCGGAGGACGCCGCAACGACGCTCGAAGGGTGGATCAAGAGCCGTAGCCAGGCGGCGGTCAACGAAGAGCCGCCGGACGAGAGCGCGCCCGCAAAGCCGAACGCCGCGCCGGCGCCCAGCGCCGCGGAAAAGCAGAAGCTCGATTCGCTGATCGACAAGCTGCCGGCCAAACCCTGATCGGCGCGAACACGTGACTCCTCGAACTACGCCGCAATCCCGCTCATGCGCCGCCTTCGACCCCGAAGACGACCGGCTGCGCGAGGAATGCGGGATATTCGGCATCTTCGGCCATCCGGACGCGGCGGCGATCACGGCGCTCGGCCTGCACGCGCTGCAGCACCGCGGCCAGGAGGCGGCCGGCATCGTCTCGTTCGACGGCGCCCGCTTCCACGCCGAAAAGCGGCTGGGCCTGGTTGGCGATCATTTTTCCAACGCGTCGGCGATCGAGCGCCTGCCGGGCTCGGCGGCGGTCGGCCACGTGCGCTATGCGACGACCGGCGCGACCATTCTGCGCAACGTGCAGCCGCTGTTCGCCGAGCTCGCCGCTGGCGGGCTCGCGGTCGCGCACAACGGCAACCTCACCAACGGCCTGACGATACGGCGCGAGCTGATCGAGAACGGCGCGATCTGCCAGTCGACCTCGGACACCGAGGTCGTGCTGCTGCTCGCCGCACGGTCGCGCGAGCCGAAGATCGTCGATCGCTTCATTGCGGCGCTGAGACAGATCGAGGGCGCCTACGCGCTCGTCGCGCTCACCAACAAGAAGCTGATCGGGGCGCGCGACCCGCTGGGGATTCGCCCGCTGGTGCTCGGCGAGCTCGACGGCTGCCCCATCCTCACCTCCGAGACCTGCGCGCTCGACATCATCGGCGCGAAATTCGTGCGCGACATCGCCAACGGCGAAGTGATCGTGATCGACGGCGACGGCCTGGTGAGCCTCAGGCCTTTTCCGCCGCGGCGCATGCGCCCGTGCATCTTCGAGTACATCTATTTCGCGCGGCCCGACTCGGTCGTGCACGGGCGCTCGGTCTATCAGGCGCGCAAGGCGATGGGCGCGGAGCTCGCGCGCGAGGCGCCTGCGGCGGCCGACCTCGTCGTTCCGGTGCCGGATTCGGGCGTGCCCGCGGCGCTCGGCTTCGCGCAAGCCTGCGGTCTGCCATTCGAACTCGGCATCATCCGCAACCATTACGTCGGCCGCACCTTCATCCAACCGACGCAAGCGATTCGCGAAAGCGGCGTCAAGCTCAAGCACAACGCCAATCGCGCCGTCGTCGAGGGCAAGCGCATCGTGCTGATCGACGATTCGATCGTGCGCGGCACCACCAGCGTCAAGATCGTGCGCATGATGCGCGACGCCGGCGCGACCGAGGTGCATTTCCGCATCTCGTCCCCGCCGATCACCCATCCCGATTACTACGGCATCGACACGCCCGAGCGCGCCGCGCTGCTCGCCGCGCGCATGTCGGTGGAGGAGATGCGCGCCTATATCGGCGTCGACAGCCTCGCCTTTCTCTCGGTCGGCGGCATCTACCGCGCCATGGGTTTCGCGGCTCGCGACGATGCCCGGCCGCAGTTCTCCGACCATTGCTTCACCGGCGACTATCCGACCCGGCTCGCCGACCTCGAGGGCGAGGCCGCGCAGGGCGAGTTGCTGTTCGAGCAGGACTCTTGAGCCGGCCGCTCTCTCCAGAAAGGCGCCGATGTAGCCGGGGGCGCCGATGTAGCCGGGGGCGCCGACCCCGGCAGCCGCGGTCAACGCCAGCGGCTACAAAACGGCGCCGCTGAATCGATTGCCAGAGGAGACATGTCATGGCCCGCCGCACCGACGCCCCGACCGAGCGAACCCGCGTCAAGCGGCTGAGCGAGCGCGGCGCCTATGATCGCGCGACCATCGACGCCATTCTCGACGCGACGCCGCTCGCCCATGTCGGTTACGTGGTCGACGGAAAACCCTTCGTCACGCCGACGCTGCAATGGCGCGAAGGCGACCGCGTCTACTGGCACGGATCGGCGGCGAGCCGCATGATCGAACACGCGGCGCGCTCGGAGGTCTGTCTGACGGTGACGATGTTCGACGGATTCGTGCTCGCGCGCTCGGCCTTCCATCATTCGGTCAACTATCGCTCGGTGATGGTGTTCGGCCGGCCGGAGCTGGTGAGCGATCCGGCCAAGAAGCAGGCGCGGCTCGAGGCGCTGGTCGACGGTCTGTTTCCCGGCCGCTCGGCGCTGCTGAGGCCCATGAAGCCGCAGGAGCTGAAGGCGACGAGCGTGCTGTCGATGCCGATCTCGGAGGCGTCCGCGAAGCTGCGCGCCGGCGGCCCGAAGGACGACGAGGAAGATTACGCGCTGCCGATCTGGGCCGGCGTGCTGCCGGTGAAGATGCAAACGCTGGCGCCGATCGACGATCCGCTCGGGTCGCCGGGCCTCGTGGCGCCGGAGCACGTGAGAAGCTTCCGCTTCGGGTGAGGCCTTGGCACTCGACCCCGTCGACGGCGATCGCCGCGACGCTCAACGGGTCGGCGCTCCGCTCGAGAGGTGGTCATTTTTGTCCACGGGTGCAGGGATTTCAAAACGTTGAGTGTACGATTTTGTCCGGTCCGTCGGCGGCGTCGGCTCCGCCGCGGCCTCGGCTGGCTCCACGCTTTTACAGTCCATATTGTCTATCGATATTATGCGTTCTCTTCGAGACGCCCTGACGTCCGCCTACGGGTCGCTCATCCGGCCGTTCGGGCCACCCCGAGGCGGCGCAAGGCGCCCCCTTTGTAGCCGCGCGCGGTGAGCGCGGCTCCCGGGGTCGGCGCCCCCGGCTACACGGGCGGCGCGCCTTTCAGGACAGGGGGGAGAAGGGGCTAATCTCGCGAGCCGGCGCCTGATGCGAGCTCCTCGCCCGGAAACAATGTGATTTGGGCGGGTCGACGGCCCCTTTGCGCAAGATCAGCAGCGGCCCGAGCCGCCCTGGCAAACGGCGTCACGGTTTGGGCGTGGCCTTGCTGGCGGGAGTGGGCGTGATCTCGAAGACGGCGTTGACGTTTTGTTGCGCGACCAGGCGCTGCCCGGGCGCGACGAACTGCGGGGTCGGGCGTTCGTTGATTCCGGCGTTGACGCGGAACTCGACGACCCGACAGTCGCCCTTGTAGACGGCGGCGAGCACATCGCACTGGCGGGCCACGACGTCGTAGAGCGGCTCGCTCGCCTGGGCCACCGCCTTGCCCATCGAGGCGTCGGCGCCATCGTTGGCCACCGGCGTCCAGACCTGGAAATTGGCGGTGACGCGAACCGTGCCGCAGCTGTTGCAGCCCTGGGCGAGCGCCGGGACGGCGATCGAGCCCAAGCCCATGACGAGAGCGAGAACGAGTTTCATGACCATGCTCCCAGCAAACGAATTCGATGTGCGAGGTGGGCGGAGTCTACCAGCGCCCGTGGTTTCTGTCGCGAGCCGCCCTTCCGTTAGGTAACTCGACATTCGACGGCGGCTGTTGTTTTCTCGGCGCCATGTCGACAGGTTCGTCATATCGGTAATCACCGGCGCGGCCGGCGTTTGCCGAGAGCGCAGACCTCGGCTACAGAAGCGGCCCGGGGAAGGATGGCCGAGTGGTTTAAGGCAGCGGTCTTGAAAACCGCCGTGGGGGGCAACCCCACCGTGAGTTCGAATCTCACTCCTTCCGCCAACGACTAAGTTATTGTTATGTAATATAGTTTTGTGGACCGCCAACCAAACGGAGCGTGACATTTCCGAGGCTTGTCCGGGGGCTGTAGCAGTGTGATTTGGGTGAGACGATTTCAGGCGGCTCTCCGCTGTTGCCGGGGCTCGAATTCTCTTCTGGCGAATTACGTGGCGTCGCGGTCTCTCGGCTTCGTTTCGACTGAGCGCTCGGCGGCGCCCCGCCTTCGACGACGAACTTCGCCTCGTTGCCGCGTCGCTTCATTCTCACAGGAATCACGAAGTGGATCGGCTCTGGGTCTGCGGGTTCGTTTTCGAAGTTGTCCGTTTCGTCGATGGCGCCGAGGCGACGGCCGGCGGAAAATTGGCGG